>JAHFCV010000021.1 GCA_023249275.1 Candidatus Methanoperedens sp. | reverse complement strand
GAAGTGTATGTCCACTATCCTGACGGCATGGGCCGTTCAAAGCTTAAGTGGCCTCCTTCGCTCAAGCGCGGAACAATGCTAAATATCAATACGCTCACAAAGCTGGTCAGTCTTGTCGCTGAAAGTTAGGGTGTGTCCTCCACTGTAAGACTGCTTATTTAAATTATTTTTGTAGCTATATGCTAAATTAGATATGCTCATAGTTACAACTCTAAAGACTGACTATGCTTACCCGAAGAGTCCTGCATGAACTTGAATTGTTGAAGAGGCACATCATAATACTCAAAAAAGTGATGGACTCAGGACCTATCGGAATAATGAAGCTCTCATTGGAGACAGGCATACCAGACCACCTTGTGAGGTATTCCCTCCGCGTCCTTGAGCAGCAGGATTTAATCGCCCCTTCAACGCAGGGCGCTGTGGCTACAAAATCGGCGCATGACGCATACTCCCAGTTAAAGTCCGAGCTTGAAAAGATAGGGGAAATGACCGGGGAGATAAAGCTTATCGGTTCCGGATAATAATGGCAGGGGAAGGAAATAAAGGAAAATACGAATTTTTATATCATATAGCAGATGCCAAGTTCAGGGCATACGGCTCTACGATGGAAGAAGCCTTCGAGAATGCTGCGCTGGCGATGTTCAATGTCATGATAAACACAGAAAACCTGAAACCTGTGGAGGTAAGGGAAATCGAGACGACTTCTTCTGATATTAAAATGCTGCTGGCTGACTGGCTGTCCGAGTTATTGTACCTGTTTGAAGTGGACGGGATAGTATTTTGTGAGTTCAAGATTGGCAGGATTGAAAAGACAGGCGAGGGCTTTTCTTTAACCGGGAAAGCATGGGGTGAACCCATCGACCTTTCCCGCCACAGTTTCGATACGCAGGTCAAAGCTGTGACGCTTCATGAGCTTGAAGTGCAGGAAAAAGATGACGGGGGATTCTGGGTTCAGGTGGTTGTGGATACTTAGTTTTTTTGTTCAGGTATTGAATTTCACGATGTTATAGGTAGGTAATCCGAGCATCTACAGGTTTTTATAATATCTGCATTTATGATAATGGTTAGAAATAGAACCGTTTGCCTCTAACCCCATGCAGTTAAAGGTTAAATAGTATGCAATTCAACTATAGTTTATGACCACAATAGAAAAGATTCACAAAATAGATTACACAGATGTACTGATATGGTTAGGTATTGCACTATTGGTTCTTTGGGTTATCGCTAAAATTATAGGGTTAAGTTAATGGTCTTGCTTGATGTTCTGCCTGTTATTAGTGCAATTGTAACCATTGCAGGTCTCAGTTTGAAAGCTGGTAGAATCCTTCAAAAACTGGATTATCTTATTGATGATGTAAAGAATATAAAAACAGACCTGAAAGAACTCGATAAACGTGTAGTAGTTTTAGAAACTAAACTTGCAGATAATTGAGAAAATGGCTTGCATTAGCATAATTTTTATGCAATACTTTTACAAAACCTGTATAGATAGTTGTGGATACATGAGCCTCAAAAAGCACCAAACTTAATAGCTTTGCAAGTATAATGTTAAAGCAACGATTACCGGAAGATTACCATGCCTGAACAGATAAAAGATGCTGCAAGCATCCTTACAAAAGTGAACGATTACACATGGGACATACCCATGAGCTATAAACCCGGCATGAGAGTGCCCGGTCGTATATTCGTATCACAAAAATTGCTTGGGAGCCTTGAGCACGACACACTTGAACAGACAGCCAATGTCGCAACCCTTCCCGGCATCCAGAAATATGCCATGGCTATGCCAGACGCCCATTCGGGTTATGGTTTTCCCATTGGCGGCGTAGCTGCTTTTGACAGGAATACGGGAATAATCAGCCCCGGCGGCGTGGGATACGACATCAACTGCGGCGTGCGAATAATCAGGACGAATCTGACTGCGGATGAAGTCCGCCCAGGGATGAAAGAACTCATCGAGCTTTTGTTCCATGAAATCCCCTCTGGCGTTGGCTCAAAGAGCAAGCTTCGTGCCTCGGATAAAGAACTCACAGACGCCCTTCTTCACGGTGCCAAATGGGCTGTGGAAAGCGGCTACGGCGTGAAAGAGGATATCGAGCACTGCGAAGAGAACGGTTTTATGAAAATGGCTGACCCCTCAAAAGTGAGCGAGAAAGCGCGAAGCCGCGGCAAGCCACAGTTCGGGACTCTTGGCAGCGGGAACCACTTTCTTGAGGTGCAGTATGTGGATGAAGTGTATGATGAAGAGGTCGCAAAGGTTTTCGGTCTCCATAAAGGGCAGGTAACGGTTATGATACACTGCGGCTCGCGCGGCGCGGGTCACCAGATTTGCGATGATTACCTCAAGGTTCTTGATAAGGCGACCCGCAAGTACGGCATTGTTCTTCCAGACAGGCAACTGGCGTGCGCGCCTGCGGAATCCACGGAAGGTCAGGATTACTTTAAAGCCATGGCAGCAGGTGCAAATTACGCATGGGCAAACAGGCAGGTCATCACCCACTGGGTCAGGGAGGCGTTTACTCGCTTTTTCAGGCGCGACATGGACGACCTGGGCATGAACCTCATCTATGACGTGGCGCATAACGTCGCCAAGCTTGAAGAGCATGTTATTGACGGAGAGAAAAAGATGGTTTATGTGCACCGGAAAGGAGCCACACGGGCATTCCCGCCAGAGCATCCCGATGTGCCTGAGGTATACAG
Source organism: Candidatus Methanoperedens sp. (assembly GCA_023249275.1). Classification (GTDB taxonomy): domain Archaea; phylum Halobacteriota; class Methanosarcinia; order Methanosarcinales; family Methanoperedenaceae; genus Methanoperedens. Next base: position 16,514 of record JAHFCV010000021.1, on the reverse strand, counting down.
GAAAGTCGGGCAGCCCGTACTCATCCCGGGCAGCATGGGTACGCCTTCTTTTGTGCTCCACGGCACGCAGACAGCCATGGAACTCACGTTCGGAAGCGCATGCCACGGTTCGGGGAGGGTCTCAAGCAGGGCGGCGGCAAAGCGGGAGTTCTACGGCGAGACCATACAAAAGGAATTGGCTGCCAGAGGTATCTCTGTGAGAGCCACTCATCCGTCCATAATAGCGGAAGAAGCTCCGGGGGTTTATAAGCCAAGTGAGGAAGTGGTGGACGTGGTTCACCAGTTGGGGATTGCCCGGAAAGTCGTGAAGCTTATGCCGATGGGAGTGGCGAAGGGTTAATCTAACTTCTTACGCAAATTCGATAACCCTTATATTTACCCATTGCATTGTGGTGCTTAAGATACAAATGACTACCACCTGCTCGGCTCCCGGCAAAATATACCTCTTTGGCGAGCATGCCGTGGTATACGGCGAGCCTGCGCTCGCATGTGCTGTTGAACTCCGAACAAGGGTAAGCGCCAGAAGCTCAAATGATACAACCATAAAATCAGGAATCGGAACAACGGGGCTGGATTTTGAAGTACATCCTTATGTTTCATCAGCAATCAAGAAATTGGGTTCACCAACAGTGGAAATAAAAATAAGTTCCGATATCCCGGTGGGCTCAGGGCTCGGCTCATCCGCTGCCGTAACTGTTGCTACGCTTGCTGCAATCAATATCGAATTCGGGCTTGGATACGGAAATGAAGATATTGCAAGAATTGGACATGAGATAGAAAAAGAAGTACAGGGCGCGGCGAGTCCCACTGATACCTTTGTATCAACCTTCGGGGGCGTGGTTGAGATACCTTCACGAAAGCGGTTAAACCTTCTGGAGTGCGGCATCGTAATCGGCAACACGAATAAAGGCGCTTCGCCAAAAAAAACCGCAAAACTCGTAAAACAGGTAGCCCAGCTCAAAGAAGAATATCCTGATTCTATAAACCCCATAATCAAAATAATCGGTTCATTCGCAAGGCATGGTAAAGAGATGATTTCGGAAAAAAATTACAACTCGCTGGGAAAACTCATGAACGTCAATCATGGATTGCTCGATGCCCTTGGCGTGTGCACCATAGAACTATCCGCGCTTGTATATGCAGCGAGGAACGCAGGCGCATACGGAGCCAAGCTCACAGGCGCAGGCGGCGGAGGCTGCATGGTGGCGCTGACGGATTCGCCCCGCGAAGTGGCAGATGCAATCGAGAAGGCAGGCGGGCAGGCGATAATTACCAGGTTCACCTCCGAGGGGGTAATTAAGGAATGAATCCTGTGATTTTAAAGATTGGCGGAAGCGTAATCACAGCAAAGGATTCCGATATTCCTGAACAGGCAAAACTGGCTGATATTGACAGGCTCTCGCATGAGATTGCCTCCTTCAAATCCGAGTCTGATTCCAAACTTATACTTATTCACGGCGCAGGGTCTTTCGGGCATCCACAGGCAATGAAATACAAATTAAACGAAGAGTTCAATGCCCGGGGCACCTATATCACCCACGCTTCAGTGAAAAAATTAAATTCAATTGTATTGGATTCGTTGAATAACGCGGGTGTCCCTTCACTGCCTGTCCACCCCTTGAATTCCTGCCTTTTTGATAATGGGAAGCTCGTTTCTTTTCAGCTTGAGCAAATTAAAGTCATGCTGGAGCGGGGCATAGTGCCCGTGCTTCACGGGGACGTGGTGATGGACAGGACTAAAGGGGCTGGCGTGCTGTCTGGCGACCGCATAATCCCGTATCTTGCTCTTGAATTGAAAGCATCAACAATAGGCGCGGGCAGCAATGTTGACGGCGTGCTGGATGAAAAGGACGAGGTTATCAAAAAAATCACTCCTCACAGCTTTGCGGATATGAAAAAACACATCAGGGGTTCAGCTTCTGCCGACGTGACCGGCGGAATGCTGGGGAAAGTCTCCGAGTTCCTGGAACTGGCGAACAAAGGGATAAGCTCACGTATATTTAACGCATCCAGAAAAGGTATGGTATCAAGATTTTTATATGGAGAGGATGTCGGAACATTAATAGCGGATAAATGATTTATATATAAACAAGGTTGATTAGGGGTAATAGATGACTACATCGGACAGGAAAATTGAACATTTATTATTATGCGTTGAAAAAGACGTAGAAGCCCACAGAAGCTATACGGGGCTTCGAGCAAGCGGCTTCGATGACCTTGACCTTGTTCATAACTGTCTTCCCGAAATCAACAAGAAGGCGCTCGATTTGGAGACTGAGTTCCTGGGTAAGAAATTACGCGCCCCCTTCCTGATTGCATCAATGACTGGCGGTCATCCTGATACCAAGGCTGTTAATGCTGCGCTTGCAGGCGCTGCAGAAGAACTCGGTATAGGCATCGGTGTTGGCAGCCAGAGGGCGGCAATCGAAGACCCGGGTATGGAAGATTCTTTCAGGATAGTAAGGGACAAAGCTCCCAATGCGTTCATATACGGAAACGTGGGAGCGGCGCAGCTTACAGAATTCGGGATTGAAGGACTTGAGCGGGCTGTGGAAATGATAGGGGCAGACGCGATGGCAATTCATCTGAATTTCCTTCAGGAAGCTATACAACCTGAAGGCAACGTGGATGCGACAGGATGCCTTGCGGCGATTAAGAAGCTATGCACTGAACTTTCAGTGCCTGTAATTGTAAAAGAGACCGGAGCAGGTATATCTCATTCCCAGGCTCTGGCTATATGCGAGGCGGGCGCTGCTGCTATTGACGTTGGCGGTCTTGGCGGGACAAGCTGGGCAGGCGTTGAAACATACCGTGCACAAAAACGCGGCGATTTGTTATCCGAACACCTGGGCAAGCAGTTCTGGAATTGGGGAATACCCACGGCAGTAAGCATCGTGGAATCCGCGATTTCAGTTCCGGTGGTTGCAACCGGAGGAGTACGTTGCGGTATTGATGCGGCAAAAGCTATTGCACTTGGAGCATCCCTCTGCGGCGTTGCACTGCCCCTTGTGGCGCCTGCTTTAAAAGGACAGAAAGACGTGGCAGACCGGTTAACCCTTATTATTGAAGAACTCAGGGCAGCCATATTCTTATGCGGTTGCAGGACAATTGAAGAACTCGGCAACGCGCCTGTGGTTATTACAGGCAGGACAAGAGAGTTTTTAGAACAGAGGGGATTTGAGACAAGTAAATTTGCAAGAAAAAGATATAAAATATAATCGAATTTTGACTAATTATTATGGAGAGAATTAAATGACAGAAATAGGAATTATTGCAGTCGGCGGCTACAATGAAATGGGCCGGAACATGACTGGGATAAGAATCGACAACGATATTATCGTACTGGATATGGGACTGCAACTGGACAGGGTGCAGATACATGAAGATGTGGAAATTGACAAAATGCATTCAATGGACCTTATAAAGATGGGGGCTATTCCCGATGATACGGTCATGAAGGAAGTGAGCGGAAGCGTCAAGGCTATCGTATGCACGCACGGTCACCTCGACCATATCGGGGCGATACCAAAATTAGCGCACAGGTACAAAGCGCCTATAATCGCAACGCCGTATACCGCAGAACTGGTCAGGCATGAGATATCCGAGGAAAAGAAATTTAAGGTGAATAATGAAGTGATTCCCTTGAAGATCGGTGGACGGTATAACCTCACGCCCGACATTCAGATTGAATTTATCCGGATACAGCACAGCATCGTGGATTCTGCGTTTGCGGCAATCCATACGCCTGACGGGGTAGTTTTGTATGCCAGCGACTTCAAGTTGGACAGGACTCCCACCCTCGGTGATGTGCCTGACTTCCAGAGGCTTAGAAAGCTGGGAAAAGAAGGTGTTAGAGCCATGATTACCGAGAGCACTAACTCCGGGTTCTCAGGGAAAACCCCGTCTGAAAAAATAGCAAAAGACCTTGTGCGCGATGTGCTTCTGGGAACGGAAGAGACCGATTCGGGCGTCCTGATCACTACATTCTCATCCCATGTGGCGCGCATTAATGCGATTATCGAAGCGGCTGAGGAGATGAACAGGATTCCGATTCTGCTGGGGCGCTCTATGGAACGATATCTCTCAATAGCCCAGAAGATGGGGTATATAAAATTCCCTAAGAATCTTGAAATACACGGAAACAGGAATGCTGTTGAAAAAGCCTTAAAGCGAATATCCCAGGATGGGAAGAAGAAATATCTTCCTATAATAACCGGTCACCAGGGCGAACCCGAATCTATTCTCACAAGAATATCTAACGGTGAGACGCAGTTCAGGATAGATCCAGGAGATAAAGTGGTTTTTTCAGCAAATACAATCCCGAGTCCCATGACAATGGCGAACAGGCATGCTCTTGAGATAAAACTGAAAATGGCGGGAGCGCGCATATATGAAAATGTCCATGTGTCAGGGCATGCGAGCAAGGAAGACCACTGGGAACTGCTGCGAATGATAAACCCTGAACAGGTGATACCATCGCATGGGTTTATGACTATGCATGCAAGCTATGTGGAGATGGCAGAGGATGCGGGGTATGTTTTCGGTGATACCGTACATATCATGAGAAACGGAGAGGAGATGGTTTTATAAAAAACTTTAGGAAGGTTTTATCAAAAACTGTTGCGTCAGTTTACACCGCAAAACCGTTGCGCCGCTTTACTTCGCAGACACGTATGGCTTCGCCATACGTGGATAACCGCATAAAGCGAGGTTTCGCTTTATGATTGAAGAAATCCTCCAGCAAAAAGCCAAACTGGTGGATGAAGCCATTCCGAAATTTCTCCCAATAACACCCCCTGATGAGTTATATAAAGCCATGCGCCACCTGCTAGATGCAGGAGGAAAAAGACTTCGTCCTTCTGCGTTGTTGCTTGCAGCCGAAGCTGTGGGCGGCAAGCCTGAAAACCTGCTTCCAGCGGCAGTAGCAGTAGAACTAATCCACAATTTCACTTTGATCCACGATGACATCATGGATGAGGCTGACCTCAGGAGAGGGCTCACAACGGTGCATAAAAAATGGGGCGTGCCTGGTGCGATTGTTGCCGGGGATGCTCTTTACTCAAAAGCGTTTGAAATTCTTTCGTGCACAAAAAGCGAACCTTCGCAGCTTGTTGAAAGCCTTGAGCTCATGTCAAAAACATGCACGGATATTTGCGAGGGGCAGTGGATGGATATGAATTTCCAGACCCGAAAAGATGTAACAGAGGACGAATACATGCGCATGGTGGAGAAAAAAACTGCCGTGCTTTTTGCAAGCGCCGTGAAGATGGGAGCAATTTTATCCGGCTCTAACAGGGAAGTAGTTCGGGCATTATGGGATTTTGGCAGGCTGACAGGCGTTGGATTCCAGATTTACGATGATGTGATTGACCTTATAACTCCTGAAGAGATTCTTGGAAAAGCGCAGGGCGGGGATATTATTGAGGGAAAGCGCACGCTTATTGTGATTCATGCGCTTTCAAAGGGAATTACCATCGATGCGCTCGGGAAGAGCAATGCCACACGAAGCGAGGTTTCAGCAGCCCTTACGACCCTGAAGGAGTCGGGTTCGATTGATTACGCCATGAATAAGGCACTCGGTTTTGTGGAGGAAGGTAAAACTGCGTTGAAGACGCTGCCCGATTCCGAGGCAAAGAAGATACTCATAGGGCTTGCGGATTATATGATTGAGAGGAAGTATTAGATTTATACCATCAAACCGGATAGCACCATCCGAATTTATCTTCCTTTTCCCCATACTGAATTCCTGTAATCTCATCGAATAGTTTTTGCGAGAATGCGCCTGTCTTTTTGCCATTTATTGTTATCAGGGTATTGTTATGCTGGATTTCGCCAACAGGAGAGATGACAGCCGCAGTCCCTGTCCCAAAAACCTCTTTTAATCTACCCTCGTTTGATGCTGAAATTACTTCATCTATGGAGATTCTGCGCTCTTCTACATCCATGCCCCAGTCTTTTGCTAAATTTATTACGGTATTTCGTGTCACTCCTTCCAGGATGGTTCCTTCCAGGGGAGGTGTTACCAGTTTATCATCTATAAGGAAAAATACGTTCATGGCGCCGCTTTCTTCGATATATTTTTTCTCGACTCCATCAAGCCACAGCACCTGGGAAAATCCCTTCTTTTTTGCCTCCTCGGCAGGCAGCAGGGTTGCAGCGTAGTTTGCAGGCGCTTTGGCTGCACCTAAACCACCCTTTACAGCCCTGACATAATTTCCGGACGTCATCAGTCTAATGGGATTAAAACCTTCTTTGTAATATGCCCCTACAGGAGAAGTTACAACCATAAAGCGATATGTCCTGGAAACCTTTACTCCGAGGAAACTATCCGTAGCGAATATAAAGGGACGGATATACAGCGAGTAACCTTTTTTCCTTGGAATCCAGTTCCTGTCCAATTTCAAAAGTTCAACCAATCCCTCCATAAACATGTCAAAGCTCACTTGCGGTATGCAGAGCCTCTGGCACGATTTATTCAGCCGCTCATGATACTTCTCGGGGCGGAATATATTTATGCCATTTTTAGAATTAAATGCCTTGAGACCTTCAAAAACAACCTGCCCGTAATGTAATGAACATAGCGTTGGCAAAATCTCGATTTTACCGAAAGGGAGTATTTGAGGCAATGTCCACTCTCCATTCATATATTCCACGCTGAACATGTGGTCTGAGAAGACCTCCCCAAAGCCCAGGTTTTCTAAATCTATTTCACTTAATCTGCTGGGGTATGTCTTTGTTATCTGCATTTTATAACACCGCTGGCTTAATTATTTTCTACCTATATAGTACAAGCGATTAAAATCTACTTTTATTTTTCCATTTTCTGACTGCCTCTTGATTTCTTCCTTCACCTCTTATAATCATATAAGTTCTCCGCGTAGAACGGTCACCGCCTGTCCGCTGATATATACACGCTCACCGCTCAATCGAAGGCGCAGGATGCCGCCGCGTGCAGACGCCTGATAGGCTACCAGCTCATTTTTGTGAAGGCGCTTGCTCCAAAAAGGTGCAAGGCAGCAGTGCGCAGAACCGGTGACTGGATCCTCATTTATGCCTGCTCTCGGTGCGAAAAAACGTGAGATGAAGTCGTACTCTTGTGAAGTTGCAAGGCTTGTAACTATTACTCCACGGGCTGGAATTTTCTCAAGTAAAGCAAAGTCTGGCTTCAAGTTCCGCACGGTTTCCTCTAAATCGACCTCTACAAGATAATCAAACCTGTTCCTGCCAACATATTTCGGCGCAACTCCAAGAGCACTGGCAAGCTGGGGAGGAGCAGATGCCTTTTCTTCAGGCTCGGCTGGGAAATCCAGTTCAATCCAGCCACCTATGCGCTTTGCAGTCAAAAGCCCGCTGCGTGTATAAAAACGAGCCTGCTGGTCTGGCTTCAGATAACCCGCTTCCCATAGCACATGCGCGCCTGCCAGTGTTGCATGTCCGCAGAGGTCAACTTCAACTGCTGGTGTAAACCAGCGCAAATTGAAACCGTCCTTTTGCTTATACAGGAAGGCAGTCTCGGATAAATTCATCTCCTTCGCAACATTCTGCATCCAGGCATCGTCATGAGGTTCGTCAAGAATGCATACTGCAGCAGGGTTGCCTGCAAATGGTTTGTCAGTGAATGCATCTACCTGAAAGATTATTGTTTTCATGGAACCAAAAGCAAGAGCTAATTATAAGAGGACTGCGCCCTTATCCGCCGACCTTACAAATCTCTGATATCGCGCAAGATACCCTCTCGTAACCTTTGGCGCAGGCGCCTTCCACGCCTTCCTTCTCTTCCCAAGTTCTTCCTGCGAGAGTTTGAGATTCAACACCCGCCGAGGTATATCAATCTCAATAACATCGCCGTCCCTCACAAGCGCGATAGCTCCTCCCTCAGCCGCTTCAGGCGAAACGTGCCCTATGCTCAGCCCCCTCGTTCCTCCAGAAAACCTGCCGTCCGTGATGAGCGCAACAGCATCAATAAGTCCCATGCCAGCTATTGCTGCCGTCGAGGAAAGCATCTCCCGCATCCCGGGTCCGCCTTTCGGCCCCTCGTATCTTATAACCACGCAGTCGCCTGGTTTGATCTTCTTAGCCATGATAGCCTTCATCGCTTCTTCCTCGCCGTCAAAGACGCGCGCGGGTCCTGAGAATCTTTGCATTTCCTGGCTCACAGCCGTCTGTTTTATCACCGAGCCGTTTGGGGCGAGGCTTCCGTAGAGCACTGCTATTCCGCCTTCTGCATGTACAGGCGAATCAAGGCTTGCTATTATCTCCTTATTGGCGCGCGGATTTATGATAATATATTCCTTCAGGTTTTCACCTAGGCTTTTTCCTGTTACGGTGAGCGCATCAAGGTCAAGTTTCTTCTTCAACCGCATCTGGATTGCAGGCACTCCTCCGGCGCGCTCAAAGTCTATGAGATAGCGGTCTCCTCCGGGTCTCAGGTTTATAAGATGCGGCGTCTCCCTGCTTATTTCATCAAACCTCGAAAGAGGAAGCGGAAGTCCGAATTCCAGCACTATGGCAGGCAGATGGAGCGCAGTATTCGTACTGCCCCCGATTGCCATGTCAACGCGTATTGCATTGTCAAGCGATTCCTGTGTAACTATTTGTGTTGGTCTTATGCCTTTTTCCACAAGTTCAAGGAGCTTCATGCCCGAATGTTTCGCTATCCTTACTTTTTTGGCATCCACAGCATGCGCTGTACCGCATCCTGGAAGGCTCAAACCCAGCGCCTCGGTCACGCATGCCATGGTATTGGCTGTAAAGAGACCAGCGCATGAACCTGCGCCACAGCACGCGCAGTCCTCAAGGATCTTTAATTCCTCATCCGAGAGCCTGTTGTTCTGGCGCGCTCCGACAGCCTCGAATACCGAAATCACATCACGCGGCTCATCGCCAACTATGCCCGGCATCATGGGTCCTCCCGTTACAACTATGGTGGGGATATCAAGCCTCCCCGCTGCCATCAGGTGACCCGGCACTATCTTGTCGCATGTGGGTATCATGACCATGCCATCAAACTGGTGCGCTTCCACCATGAGTTCAATGCTGTCCGCTATTATTTCCCTGCTGGGCAGCGAATTCTTCATGCCTGTGTGACCCATTGCGATGCCGTCGCATATCCCGATGGTGTTGAATTCAAACGGCACGCCTCCAGCCATCCGTATCCCTGCTTTTACCGCCTCTGCAAGCTTGTCGAGATGAATGTGTCCTGGAATTACCTCGTTCCAGGAATTCACAACTCCTATGAAGGGAAGAGCCATTTCTTCATCGGTCAGCCCGACTGCTTTTAATAAAGACCTGTGGGGGGCGCGCTCAAGTCCTTTTTTGATATTATCGCTTCTCATGATACCCCTGTTTAAACGACCTCAGTTATTTTAAACATTCCGAAATTGTATAACAATAAAATTTTAATTTTACTTTAATATTATAAATTAAAAAAATAATAAGAATGTAAGCGCTCAGCCGAACAGGGCGCCGAGTCCTTCCATTCCGCTTTCTTCAGATTTTTCTTTTGCTTTTTCGTCCTTCTTTGGAGCCTCTGCCGCTGCTGCCGGGGCTGCTGCCGCTGCTGGAGCTGCTGCCGGGGCTGCAAATGCCGCTTTTGAAATAGCCTCTTCTATATTGACACCATCAAGAGCTGAAACAAGCGCTTTAGCCCTGACTGCATCAACGTCTATACCCGCTGCCTTAACAACAGCCGTAATTCCTTCTTCTGTTACTTTCTTTCCTGCGCTGTGTAATATAAGCGCTGCATATACGTATTCCATTTTAATCACCTTTTACGAGTCCCCGTATTTAAATACGGGGTTTTGTTATCTTAACCGAATAACGAGCCCAGGCCCGCTGCAATATCAGTTTCCTTGGGTTCTTCCTTTTTCTTTTCTTCTTTTGCTTCCTTTGGCGCTGCTGCAACACCTGCTTGCTTTGCTTCCTTCGGTGCTGCCGCAAGCTTCTCTTTTAACTTGCCGCTAACTGAATTTGCATCCTTCTCAGATGCAATCCTGCCCAGCGATAACATCTGTGCATTGGCTTTTCCAAGCAACACATCGATGATATCCGGCATTATTATCTCGGCGTTTATAGCCAGGTTCCTTGACTGGGACGCTGCTTTTGTAAGCAGTGTACTGATTGTGGCTTTTGCCGGGTATGCCGAGTTGATAGATAAATTAAATGCCCGCTGGACGGCAGTTGTCAAATTAGCGAGATATTGTGTTTCATCCACTGCCAGGAGCTTTGATTCATATATCATGCCCTTTTCATAAACAGCCCGAAGCTCAAGCCCCAGTTCTACCGGATGAATATCAAGTCGTGAAAGGATGGATGCAAGTTTTGCATCAACCACATCGCCTTTCCTGGCTACGGTCTTGGTCTCGCGGATTACAACTTTTCCGCCTTCAATGCCAGCCGGGATTCCCGCGCCGGTCAGTTCTCCTACAATGGGTCCTGGCGGGAAAGAGGTCGGACCTTTCTCGATTACTATATCCTTGGGAGAGATTCCTCCGGCTTTTATGGGGGCTGACGTTTTGCCCTTCTCTAAAATCTTATAGAGCTTGAAGGGATTCTCATTCGTGAATAATAGAGCGGTCTGGTCTTCCACATATTTGTTAATCTTTTTAATATCTTCAGCCGATTCATTAAGCGCGCGGTCAATCATGCTGTTCCTGCACATCTTAATCTCAGCCATACCGCGCAGGTTCTTTCGCATTATCTGGAGCTGGTTTGAGGGTATCCCTGTAACTCCCACAACGCCTATTGAAGAATGAGTGGTTAATAAATTTTTAATATCCTCTATCTCGTCTTTTTTCCATTTCGGGATATGAATGCTGTGGTGTGCTGCTGCTTCTGTCGTCATTTATACCACCCTCACGGAAGGTCCCATGGTAGCCTTGACATAGATGGATTTTACATTGTATAAGCCGCGCTCGTACCTGTGTTCGATGCGGTTTATTATAGCCTCGATATTCTGTGCAAGTTTCTGAGGCTCCATTTCTTTTCTTCCAATCGGAATGTGGAAAGTCATCTTGTCCTTCGACCTTATTTTTATGGAGTTCCTTGATTTGTTGATAATCTGGACTACATCCTTGTCTGGCGTCAGAGGAATTGGCATTTTTCCCCTTGGACCGAGCACCTGACCGAGGGTTTTACCGATGGCTGGCATGAAAGCCGCTTCTGCTATGAAAAAATTGCATTCTTCTGCCAGGGATTTTGCCCTTGCTTTATCTTCTCCGAGAACTGCGATTTCTTCAGGGTCAAAAACATAATCTGCGCCTGCGCCTTTAGCCCTCTGCGCGGTTTCACCTTTTGCGAATACCGCGATTTTTATAGGCTTGCCAAGACCGTTTGGCAGGATTATCTCTTCATCGAGCCTGTTGGTAGGCTGGTTCATGTCAAGGTTCTTGAGGTTGATGGCAAGGTCAACGCTTTCTGAAAATTTACGCTTTGGAGATTTCTCCAGAGCCTGTTTGACTGCTTCTAATATCTTTTCTTGTTCCAATGAGTATTCCTCCCGTAGTAATCGACTAATGTCTCCTACGGATGATAGGGGAGTACTCTTTTCGACTATATAGTACTTTAAGCTATCGGTTGGGGTGAGTAAATGCACTGTTTTTTGAGATTATTAACTTCGGTATAATACGGATTATCTTTTCCAGACCTCAACCTCTCCACTTCCTCTTTCCCTTTTATCCTGAGAACGAAGCTACCATAACACGGTTTGACATAAGGCATGATAACATCGTCTCCCTCCACAGCCACAGGGATTGGATTTAGACCTATCAGGTAGGTATTAAAAATCATGTACCCCTGGCGCACATAATAGATTTCCTTAAAATTCCTCTTTATGTAATCGGCGCATTCCTTAATCGAGCTGCTGGGAAGCAGAATCTCGTAATCCATCTCATCAATACAGCTCATGACTTCGGTTTTATTGCTTCTCTCCCCTTATCGTTATTACAGTCTGCCTGATGGGCAAAACCTTTCCGGATTTCGCCACCGCTTCCTCGACTATCCGCTGCAATCCGAAGCAGCAGGGCACTTCCATATTCACGAGCGTAATGCCTTTGATGTTATTCTTCTTGAGTATCTCTGCGAGCTTATCCACGTAAAACCCGGCATCATCCAGCTTGGGGCAGCCTATAATCAGTGATTTTCCTGCAAGGAAGTCTGAATGGAAATTCGGGTATGCAAAGGGAACGCAGTCAGCAGCCACAAGAAGTTCAGCGTCCTTGAAATAAGAGGCTTCAGGGGAAACGAGTGTAAGCTGTACAGGCCACTGCCTCAATTCAGGCTTCTGCCGCGCCGCACCTCCTGCGCTAGCTTTTTTCTCGCTTCTGAAATCCATTGCCATGCTGCCCGGACAGCCGTGCGGCGTTCCATGCGGCGTTCCGTGAAGTGTCCCGCGCGGTATTCCCTTATGTACAGACTCAGGCTTTTTTGACGTTTCATTCAAATGCACTTTTACCGCCCCCTCATCGAATTCCGGGGCATCCCTTTCAATAATCGTGATCGCATCCTGCGGGCAGTGCCCCAGGCATGCGCCAAGACCGTCGCAGAACTTATCGTCCACGAGCTTTGCCTTTCCGTTTATGAGCTTTATCGCGCCTTCCGCGCAGTTGGGGATGCACTCGCCGCAACCGTTACATTTTTCTTCATCTATGGATACTATGCTTCGTTTCATGTTATATCGTATTGAATATGTACTTTATAATTTATAAACTTAATTATTGTAATTTATAGGCAATAACTGAGATTTGCTTGTAATTAATAGAAAATTATTTAATAATCCTGTGACTATCAGTATATATGCGAGAATTTCTTGACCTTGACAAAAGAGACAGGGAAATACTATCCCTGCTTGAACAAGACCCCGAAATGTCACAGAACGACATAGCAGAGAAACTCAAGATATCCCAGCCTTCCGTCAGCGCCAGGATTCACAAGCTGAAACAAAAAGGGGCGCTGGCGCATGTTGTGGGCATGAACCTGAAGAAAGTGAACCTTTACATGGCAAAGGTTGACGTGATGGCTAAAAATACGTCTTCCGTGCTTGATATTTTCAAGGACTGCCCCTATTTCTTAAACGGGCTTATCGTGTCAGGGGAACACAACCTGTGTCTTTTTTTCGTGGGTGAGGATATTGCCACACTTGAGGCGATTGTGGACGGGCACCTGCGGAACAATCCTGTTGTCACCAGCGCCGAAGTCAGCATTGTGATTACCCCGTTGAAAGATTTGATTCTGCCTTTGAAGATGTGCTTTGGTTCCAGCGACACCCCGCCGTGCGGCAACGGGTGCAACTGCAAGGAGTGCGCGCACCACATATCGAACAGGTGCCTGGGCTGCCCTGTGACCGGCAGCTATAACGGGACAATCTGGAAATAGCTGCAAATACTATTTATTTTTAAAACCCTTATTATCAGGATATGCCTACCATAAGTGAAAAAATACTCAGTCGCGCCAGCGGTAAACCAGCCGCAGCAGATGACTTTGTGATAGCCGATATTGACTATGCTATGGCGCACGACGGGACAAGCGTACTCGCTGTAAAGGCATTTAATGAGATGGGAGCAAAAAAAGTATGGAATCCGAAGCGGATAATTATACCCTTTGACCATATCGCGCCAGCCAACAATGAAAATGCAGCAAAACTTCAGCAAAACATAAGAAACTGGGTTAAAGAGCAGGGGATTACCAATTTCTTCGACGTCGGAGAAGGCATCTGCCACCAGGTACTTCCGGAGCACGGGTTCGCCCTGCCTGGAAAACTCGTAATCGGCGCGGATTCGCATTCCTGCACATACGGCGCATTCGGGGCGTTTGCCACAGGCGTGGGCGCCACAGACATGGCTGAGATTTTCGCAACGGGTAAATTGTGGCTTCGCGTTCCGCGCACTATAAAGATTATTGTGGAAGGAAAGCTGGCAAGAGGCGTATCATCTAAGGACATGACGCTTTATATCATCAAAAACGTAGGCGCAGATGGGGCGAATTATAAGGCGATTGAATATTACGGCGATGCAATTAATGAACTATCAATGCCAGAGCGCATGACTCTCTGCAACATGTCAATCGAGATGGGAGCAAAAACCGGCATCGTGCCGCCTGATGAAAAAACATTTGAATACTTAAAAGGAAAAGCACAGGAAAAATACACGCCTGTGTATGCTGATAAGGATGCACAGTATTGTGAAGAGTACAATTTCGATGTAAACGACCTTGAACCACAGGTCGCAAAGCCGCATGAAGTGGATAATGTAGTAGGCGTCAGGGAAGTCGAAGGAACCCCGCTTGACCAGGTTTTCATAGGCTCATGCACCAACGGCAGGTACGAGGATTTAGAAGCCGTGGCAGGAATCCTGAAGGGTAAAAAGGTCAGGGTCAGGACGATTGTGCTTCCCGCTTCGCGTTCTGTCCTTATTAAAGCCACGGAGTCTGGTATAATAGCCGCGCTTTTGAAGGCAGGCGTTATTGTTGCGCCGCCTGGCTGCGGGCCGTGTCTTGGGGCGCACATGGGAGTGATATGCGAAGGCGAGACGTGCCTTTCTACCTCTAACCGCAATTTCAAGGGGAGGATGGGAGCCGGAGGCTTGATATACCTCTCATCGCCAGAAACTGCGGCGGCAAGCGCTTTGCGTGGGGAGATTGCTGACCCGAGGGAAGTACTCTAAAACCAGCCGCAAGACTACGATATCAAACAGGTTTGCGCGCATATTCAGTATATTCTGATAATTCAGAAAAGTTTAAATGTTCTGAAAACCATGACAAAACGCGATGAAAATGGTCAAAAAAGAGAAGAACGAATATTGTTGCGCGCCGCTGGATAAGAAATTGGGCTGCTGTAAAGTGGAATCCATAATAAGCATAGACGACCGGGGACAGATGGTGCTTCCGAAGGAGATAAGGGACAAGGCAAATATCAGCGCAGGCGATAAACTGGCTGTTATAAGCTTTGAAAAAAACGGAACGGTATGCTGCCTTTCTTTAATTAAGGTGGAAGATTTTGCAGGAATGGTAAAAGACATGCTCGGTCCAATGATGAAAGAGATAATCGCGGAATGATTTAGTACGGAGGAATCAGAATGAAGGAAGAAGAAATCAAGAAAGTGGTAAGGGAAGGCTATGCTAAAATAGCTACAAAAGGAAAATCATGCTGCTCTCCGGTAACCCCCTGCTGTGGAAGTGAAAGTACAGGAGGGGCAGAGAATATCAGCAGGAAGATAGGATACGGGGACGAAGAGCTAAAAGCAGTTCCTGAGGGTGCAAATCTTGGTCTTGGCTGCGGAAATCCTGTGGCTCTGGCATCGTTAAAAGAGGGGGAAACCGTGCTTGACCTTGGCTCTGGCGCGGGTTTTGACTGCTTCCTTGCAGCAAACAGGATGGGGAAAAAGGGGCGGGTCATCGGAGTTGATATGACGCCTGAGATGATTGAAAAGGCAAGACAAAACGCAAGAAAGGGCAATTATGAAAATGTAGAATTCAGGCTGGGTGAGATTGAGAATTTACCTGCTGCTGATAATTCGGTTGATGCGGTCATATCCAACTGCGTCATCAACCTCGCGCCCGACAAAGGACGGGTTTTTAAAGAGGCGTTCAGGGTCATAAAACCCGGCGGCAGGCTCATGGTTTCGGACATCGTGCTGGAAAAAGAGCTTCCTGAAAACGTAAGAAATTCCATCGAGGCGTATATCGGATGCCTTTCAGGCGCCATAATGAAGGATGAATACCTGAGAGCTATAAAAAATGCAGGTTTCAGGGATGTAAAAATAATGGATGAGGCGCATTATCCAATCGAGTTAATGGCAAACGACCCGACTGCAAAGGCGATTATCGAGAATTTCAATATCCCGAAGGATGCGATAAAAGGGATTGCCGAGTCGATTGTTAGTGTGAAGGTTCAGGGAAAGAAATAAACGGATTTAAAACGATTTTCACCCCCAGGGTAAGCATTAACAAAAAGCTTAAATCAAAGTATGCCTTTAAAGATTCGCTCTGATTGGCATGTGCCGCCATAACTCAGCTGGTAGAGTGCCTGGCTGTTAACCAGGATGTCACAGGTTCGAGCCCTGTTGGCGGCGTCCAGCACCCGGACAAGCTTAATTTTTTGGGCCCGTAGCTTAGTCCGGTTAGAGCGCCCGGCTCATAACCGGGCGGTCACCGGTTCAAATCCGGTCGGGCCCATTCATGATTTTATGAATAATATTATCAGAAATGATTTAGCCACGTAGAGCTTATCAAAAGCATAATGAAAAAATACACCCAGAAAGATAGAGAAGCAGCGATAAAAGAAATAGATGAGGCTCCTATCGAGGCTAAAGAATGGGAAGTTCATGAGACAAAGATTACTTCTTATCGATACGTTGATGATATGCCTGGTGGGAAAAAGAAGGGGTTATTATCCGGGCTTCTTGAAAGGGTAAAAGCTGTTTTCCATCCAGCTTGAATATAGTTAAAACTTAACTTCGCCACCTACGGCTAAGTAAAACGTATTTTTATCACCTTATACAATTTGCCAGATGGCTTTTACC
>JAHFCV010000020.1 GCA_023249275.1 Candidatus Methanoperedens sp. | reverse complement strand
CCTCAGGATTTCCACACTATCCCGGGACACTTTCTCATCCAGCGGCACAGGAACTCCATTGCTGAATACCAGTACGATTTCAGGGTTTATATGAAGAGACTCAAGCAGTTCTTCATATGTGGAATCCGATGAGACCTCCATGTTTTCCTCTTTAACACCCCCTGAAAAGATTTTCACTTTTATCTTCACTATTCCTCTTCGGTCAATTCCTCTAATTCCACCTTTGTTTTGGTTAAATCCTCAAGATGCTCGCCTTGCAGCTTATTCTCCAGAATCTTCTGTTTTTTTTCGCCTTTTCGTTCCAGTTCCCGCTTTTTTAGTTTAGACATATTTTACCTCGCATCTTTTCGATTTTTAAATCAGTCTTTGAGTTCAGCGCTCTGTTTTTCATCGTATAATAACTTATTAAATAGGTCTGAGTGTCACTGATGTCTCTAACCTATACTTGGTTACTGTATTTATTAACTTTATTATTGGAAGCGAATCTCCATCATTAAAACCTATTCCAGTTTCCCGAGTTTATATTTCCTGCTTCCGCATCCTATTCTTTCAGCAGCCTCGATGTGTACCCAGGGGTTCACGCCCCAGACGTGGTTTATCGACTTCCCGCTTAGTTTCATTCTTTCATTAATAAGCTCGATTGTTGCAGCATCGATAGCAACGGGATCGCACCCTGCAAGTATCCCGATGTCTTCCACGAACCGCTCGCCTGAAAAATTAAAGCAATCGCACCCCGGCGTGAGGTCGTAGACCCAGTTGATGTATCCAATCCGGCTTTTCAATACCTTTATCGGAGCAAGCGCAGCCTCGCCCAGCCTTTTCTGCATTTTATCTGTGGCGTCCGGCGGCGGAATGATGGCTTCCTGCGCGCAGGCATCGGCGCACGATAACTCACCGCAGCATTTTGAATGGTCGATATTGGGCGGGGTTATGGCGCCCCAGGGACATACTTCCACGCAATCGCCGCACTGTATGCATTTTTCAGGGTCAATTGTGGGTCTCCCCACCTCATGCACCTTTATCTTGCCAGCGCGGTCAAGGCAGCCCATGCCAAGATGCTTCACAGCGCCGCCGAATCCCGATGCCGGATGCCCTTTGCCGTGGGAAATTACTATCATCGAATCCGCTTCCGCAATCGCCGAAGCAACAGTAATGCTCTTTAGCGCCTCGCCGTTGAGTTTTATCTCCACTCCATCCCGCCCTTTTAATCCGTCTGCCACGATAAAAGGGGCGTTCATGCTTGCATGGGTAAAACCATTCATTGCAGCGCCATTGATAAGCTCTGCAGCATTGAGCTTCATACCCCTGTATAATGTGGTTGTGTCTGCAACAAAAGGTATCCCTCCTGCCTTTATTACAAGGTCAACCACTGTCCTGACGATGACAGGTCTTACATGGGTTGTGTTCCCGTATTCCCCGGGATGTATTTTTATTGCTACGATATCCCCTTCCCTGACAGGTGAAATATGAGGGAAAATCCTCTTTATCTGTTCCGGTTGGTTATCTTCGGGTTTTACGATTTTTGCGTCTTTGAATAGTATTTCCTTCAAAACTATCACTCCTTGTCCTGGCTGATACACTATTTGATTGAACCGCAATATTTATTTAACCCACAGCTAATAAAACAAAAGTAGAGTTTATCAAAGGTGGGACTGGGGTTAATGTTAGAGACATCCGAAGAAAGAGTAAAATTATTAAAAGCAGGTATTACCGGCGAAAAAATAGAACAACTCTATTTAACGAGTAATAATTTCAAGGTAGTACGCCACCCTATACTTTTTGAGCCTGCTGGAATTACTCAGGAACGTTAGGGAACGGGTTAATAAAATTTATATGTGCTAACTGCGTTAGCAGACGAAACATGAGTGTTAATGTCAATCGTTATAAATGCGGATACTGCGGGGCATGCGTGGGCGTGTGCCCTGTGGGCGCGCTTGAGCTTGTGGAGACCTGGATTGAAGTGGATAATACATGCACCAGTTGCGGCGTGTGCGCGAAGATATGCCCTGTGGGCGCGCTGGTGGTTGTGCAATGAAGCCAAAATATGATGTAATCGTTGTGGGGGCAGGTCCTGGCGGCTCGATAACTGCAAAAACCTGCGCCGAGGCAGGACTGGATGTTCTTCTTATTGAAAAAAGGCAGGAGATAGGAGACCCTGTGAGATGCGCTGAAGGCGTGAGCAAAGAGGGATTGAAAAAGCACATACAACCTGACCCGCGGTGGATAGCGGCAGAAGTAAAAGGTTCCAAGATACTCGCGCCTGACGGAACTGAAATCAAAATGTCGGAAGAGGCTTCAAGCGGAAAGGCTGGTTATACTCTTGAAAGAAAAGTTTTTGACAGGGCGCTGGCGCAGCAGGCTGCTCAAGCTGGAGCCGAAGTGATGGTAAAGACAAGAGCCACAGGATTATTGCGAGACAACGGCAAAATAACGGGGATAAATGCCATGTATATGGGTGAAACGCAGGAGATTCGGGCTGATATCGTAATAGGCGCTGACGGCGTGGAATCAAAAGTAGGAAGATGGGGCGGCATAGATACGTCATTGAAGCCCCATGATATTGAGACGGGTGCACAATTTTTGGTTTCCAATATTGATCCCGGCGAGTACAGCAGGTTTTATATGGGGGAAAAATACGCCCCCGGTGGATATTTATGGGTATTCCCAAAAGGCAAACATACAGCGAATGTGGGGCTGGGGCTTCTCGGAAGCAAATCCGGAAACGTCCGAGCCATCACACTCCTTGAGAATTTCATAAAGAATTACATGCCTGAGGCTAAAATCCTGGAAATGGTAGTTGGCGGGGTTCCTGTGAGCGGACCGATAAAACAGACTGTGACTGATGGGCTGATGCTCGTTGGCGATGCTGCCAGGCAGTCCGACCCTTTAACAGGCGGGGGCATCATCAATGCAATGGATGCCGGGAAGATGGCTGGAGAAGTCTGTATCAAGGCGAAAGAAAAAGGGGATTATTCTGTCAAGACTTTAAAAGAATATGAGGATAAATGGCGCGCAACTATCGGGAAAGAACTGAGTAAATCCCTTGCTGTCAAGAATATGCTCCTTAAACTCACGGATGAACAGCTAAACCAGCTTGCCCATTCGCTTAAAGGGATAGATACAAGTAAGATGCCATTGCCAGTCGTATTGCCGATTTTGTTCAAGAAGAATCCTAAGATACTGTGGGAATTGAGAACGCTGTTTGTGTAAAACACTACTTAAGAAGTGATTTCACTCTTGCGCGTAATTCGTTTATGCCAACAGGCTTGCCCAGGAAATCATTTGCACCTTCTTCCATAGCCCTTTTCTTATCATCACTGTCCGCAGCTACCATAATGGGTATAGACCTGGTTTTTTCATTGCTTTTAAGCATCTTGCATACCCCGAAACCACTCATGACATCCCCCATTTTATCTAAAATTATCAGGTCAGGAATTGTTTTTTCTACTTTGAGTACTGTCTCTTCCACGTCGTGTGAGGTCTCTACTTCGTAATCTTTCGATAATATTTCCTTAATCAGTTCAACACCCATTGAATCCTCGCCTGCCACAAGTATTTTCGGTTTGTTCATGTTCCCGCCTGTATGCTTACACGCCTATCCTATTTCATAATGTTATATTGGTGTTATAATATTATGTTAGTGTTACAACCACTTATATTCTTCCATTATTTCGTGAAAACTTCCCCAAAAAATTAAATAGTTAGCTGATAATATAAAATTAAAATGAAAGCTAAGGGATTACTGAGTCTTCTGGCATTATCTGAAAAAAGAAGAGATATCCTCTTTATGCTTCAAGAAGAGCCAAAGACGCTAAAAGAGATAAGAGACTACTTCAAGGTAACATCTCCTGAGATAATTCCACAAATAAGGAAGCTGGAAAAAGAAAACCTGATTTTCCAGAAAGATAAGAAATATGTTTTGACAGAAGTTGGAGAAATAGCAACCAGGTCATTTGGTCAGTTTTTCAAAACGTTAAAAATCTTTGAAAATAACATGGACTTCTGGAAAGAACACAACATCAGCGGAATCCCGGAAGAGTTCAGGATGCGGCTTTATGAATTGGGAGATTACGAAATTTTTGGAAGTACCCCTACCGAGATTTTTAAGCCACATGACGAGTACATTAAAAATCTTTTAAAATCGAAATGGACACTGGGAGTTTCCCCGGCGCTGCATCCCGAATACCCCGAGAGTGTTACCATGCTGGCAGAAAAAGAAGTGGATATATCTATTGTGGTAACAAGAGATGTTTTTGAAAAGTTACAAACAAAATATAGAAAAGATGTGCAGAAATACCTGGGCTTTGAAAATGCCTCTCTCTGGATGTGTGAAGAAGAAATTAAAGTAGCATTCACCACCTCAGACAAATTTCTCTCAATGCGGCTTTTCTTAAAAGATGGCAATTACGACTTCTACAAAAACATAATAACCTATGAAAAATCCGCTTTGAAGTGGGGTGAGGATTTGTTCAGCTACTATAAAAAGCGTTCCGAGAAAATTGGATTGCAAGATTTCTGAATGCGAGCATGTGCGTCCACTCCCCGTGAACTATTACACTTCTAAAAATTGTCTTTTTGCTGTTGGCGTATAGAGAAATGTAGATTAAACCGGCCATCCAGCTATAAATTAAAATAACAGCATCGAATTCAACAAGACCCAAAAGAACAAAAGCCGCAACAGCAAGGTGGAATGAAGAATTTATAAGCTGGAGGATTATTCCGGTTCTTTTCTCCCCAAAATAAACCGGAATTGTGGCAAGCCCGGCTATCGAGTCTCCATCTATGTCTTTGCAATCAAACAACACTGTATTTATGAAACTCTTGAAGAAGAAAAAAATGAATATCAAAAATCCCTGCAAGTAATTTTCAATGAAATTATATATAAATGCTAAAATTGTAAAAGCCCACGTCAATGCCACAACGAAATTCTTTACGCCCAACCCCTGTTTTAATTTAATAGAGACGCTGCAAATTTTAAATCCTTTTGTATATAAAAACCCGATTGCAAAAGGAAGCAGCGCTGCAAACGGGGATATTTTTTTTGCTATAAGAATCAAAAGCGCTGTAACTAAAAAAGCAGCCACGATGAAAAGGACAAAATTCTTATGGGCATTTTTCTCTTCAGGTCGGTTCACATCATCTTCTTTTGATTTTAAAGCGCGGTCCAAAGTATAAACCGAATATACAACGAAAGAGAAGGCAAAACATAGAACCAAATCAGGAACTTTTCCTGCAAGAAGAAAAGCTACATACAGCCTGAACCAACCGGATATCGAATTTACAACAGAGCTGCCCAGAACTCTTAGTGTGGCTGCATTCCCCATGCATAAGGAATTAAACCACAATACTAATATTAGTACTGCTGTATAATATTAGTTCAATGATATAATATCAATTCAACCATATATAATATTACTTATTTATTTTTTACAGCGCTCTACAAATGAAGCTCCCCACAGCAAGCTGTGGGGTATCTCATGGCTACTCGTCTGTTGTTGCATTTCTGGGAGGCTGTACCCAACCGCAGCAAGCTGCTGGGTATTCCGATAAAATCAATATCTTTCATTCCTTCCCGAAGAAGCTTCTCATCATGGGGTGCATTTCCATCATCTGCTGGCTTGCGATATCCTCGTACAGCCTGTACATGATGCTGACTGTAAGCAATAACCCTGTTCCGCCTGCGCCTCCCAGTGTCCCGAGAAGGCTGGCTATGAGCGTAAGCAAACCTATGAATGCTCCGCCGATTACGGTAACCTTGGGGATATACCGCTGCATAACTCGCTCCATAGTCCCGCTGCTCCGTCGATAACCGGGTATCTGCATCCCTGAATTTTGGATTTTCTCAGCCACGTTCTTTGCGCCCATTCCTGTTGTTTCAATCCAGAAGAGAGCGAATATTATGCCTCCTATAATGAGCATGAAAGCGTCGGTCATGACATGAAGCACAATCTGCCATATCGGGGGCGCTGTGACTCCAAGACTTGTAAAATGAGATGACACAAGGGATGGAATCCAGTCATTAGGACTGTGGATAGGAGCAAGATAATACATAAGACCGTTCACAGGCGTAGCCTGCTTAAATTCTCCAAGTATCGTAATGCCTTTACTTGAAAGTATAAGCCCAACCATCTGTATGTTGGCTTGCAATGCTCTAACTAATATCATGGGCAGGACGCTGGCATAGATGAGTTTGACAGGAAATCTGCCGCGTGCGCCCCTCACGGCTGCATGAGCCAGCGGAATCTCTATACGGCAGCTTTCCACATAAACCACCATCAGATAAATCACGACTGTGCTGACCAGCGCCAGGATACCGCCTTTCACCAGCAGGAATAACATCCCATCGCCGGTGAGGATATAATCAAGCCCGATATTCGATGAAGGACTGGCTATATAGAGCCATTTCGGGATAAGCCCTATCGGGAATCCTGTTTCATCTGCCTTCCAGTTGAATATCCCTGTTATAATCTGCTGCGACACACCTGCAATAATGAACATTCCCACGCCGGAGCCAATGCCCCATTTGGAGACAATCTCATCCATATATAGAATGAGTATGCCGCCGATGCATATCTGTATGAACAACAATAAGGTTATTACACTCACGTCCACGCCAAGCTGCGCAGCCAATCCTGCATCCGGGCGCATATAGCCCCCAAGGATTTGCGGCAGCGCTTCCAGAGCTACCATCACAAAGACAAGAAGTTTCTGCAAACCCTGGAAAATAGCCTGCTGGTGCGGATCGCTAAGATCCATCTTGATGACATTTGCTCCCACGAGCAATTGCAACACTATAGAAGCCGTAACTATCGGTCCTATTCCCAGCACCATGAGCGAACCTGATGCGCCTGCAAAGAATGCGCGGTAAAGCTCAAAAAGGTCAATCGAGCTTTTATCCAGCCCGAACAAAGGGATATTCGCCAATGCGAAATACAGGACAAGAATGCCCAGTGTCCAGCCCAGTTTTTTCTTGAAATGAACATGTCCTTCGGGTCTGGATACCGCAGGCAGGCGGTTCAATAGGGGTGCAAGACTTTCAAAAGCCATATTATTTTACTCTGGTTCTGGCGTCTCTGTTTTTTCAATTGAGGCTGTTAGTTTTCCTTTAGCCTCCTCGATTTTCTGCTTTGCAACAGACGAAAATTCACCGGCTGTAATAAAGATGGGTTTTGTAACTTTTCCGCTGCCCAGCACTTTTTCGATGCCGATATTTGCAAGGTCTATATGGAATCCATTCCCTTTCTTTTCTGCAAAGCCGTCTGTTACAAGTTGTTCGATAGCCTCATCGAGCTCGCCCACGTTGACAATGACTTTATCAGATATCGTTGAGGAGGGGCGTTTAAACCCGTGCTTTCCGAAACTCAAGCCCCGCTGCATGGAGCGGACAAAGTGATGCTTGCAGGTTCCTGCATTTCCGCGTCCTCCGCGGCTTCCTCCGCCTCTTCGGTTCTTATGCGTGCCTCCGCCGCAGGTTCTTGATCCCCTGAATTTCTTGGTTTTTTGTTTTGCCATAATAATTACCTCATCTTGTTCAACAGGGTGTTTATTTCAGTCCCGTGGAATCCAAGGTCTCCTCCTTCCTGGAAAGTCCTTTTCGTTCCCTTAAGACCTTTCCTTGCAGGATGCATCCTGAAAACCGGTTTTAATTTTGGAATGTCGTTCATTGAAACTTTCCCTTCGCAAATTGCTTTTGCAAGCTCACCGAAAGATTTGAATTTAGTGTTTTTGCTAAGATATTCCACTGTCAGGGCATCCCCGCCTTCGAGCTTACCCCTGTTTTCCAGCATCTGTGCAAGGGTTTCAGGCGCTATTACGCCCCATGCAATGTAATCCTTTGCTTTATGGATCATTCCCTGGTAACTTGGCGTCTCAGGAAGGAGCACACAGTGGTTTATCCTGTCAAGACGTATCATGCTCAACGTATCCCTGATGTCCTGCCGCGTCTTCACGCCGCCTCGTAATCTAACTGCCGCGTACATTTTTCACACCTTCATTGTAGTGGTTCTCATAAGAGCGTCAAACGTTGCCTTTGCAAAATTTATGGTCGTCCTCGTCTCGCCATATACCTTTGTCCAGACATCTTTTATACCTGCAATTTCAAGAACCTTTTTTGCAGTTCCTCCGGATGCCAGTCCAAGCCCGCGAGGCGCAGGTTTGAGACTTACTTCCACACTTCCTGCTTTACCCGTAACTTCAAAGGGCACCGTATGTCCAAGCCCGCAGCCGCATTCCCATGAACCGCAGCCTCTTTTAATGCTTATTATATTCATCTTGGCAGTATCTATCGCTTTTCTGATAGCCACGCCTACCTGGACGTCCTTTCCCTCGCCGATTCCAATAAAACCATCGCCGTTGCCTACTATTACAGTGGCTCTGAATTTTACCCGCCTGCCCGAGTCGGTCATTCTTTGCACCATGTTGATGTCCAGAACTTCATCTCGTATTTCAGGCAGCAATGCGTCCACTATCTGGTATTCCCTTATGGGCAGTCCTGACGCAAGGGCTTCTCCCATGGTCGTCACCTGTCCCTCTTTGACCAGTTTACCCAGTCTTGTTTGAGGAACCCATTCTACTTTCTCTGCTTCGAATCCTTTATCTCTCATGTTATCCCTCTGCCTGGATTTTTTGCACAACTCTCGCGAATTGCTCCGATAAGTTGGTTTTTCTGTATTTGTCTATGTGCTTGCCTGTAATCCTGTCTTCGGATGGGAATATTTCCGCATCATGGGGTATTTCCATGCCAGCGTCCACGGCTCCTTTTAAAGCGGCAAATAACCGTCCGCCCTTGGTTGTATGATACAACCCGGCGTCAAGTATTGCCTCTTTCTGCCCTGATTTCTTTGCACGGTATCCCAGCAATAATCCTGCCAGGTATGCGGATGTGATATTTCCGGTTCCTCCAGTATACCCGTATTTCTTTAAATCGCTTGTGTTTGCGGAAACAAGTGTAACATCTCCCGCTGCCTGGGGAACTACTATCTGTAACAGTGTATTGTTTAAACTTTTTCTAACTACAAGGCGGGGTTTTCTCGAAATTAGCAATTGTTTTCTTGCCCGGTAATCAGTCTTACCGTCTCTTACCCTTCTGAACTTTACCCTGTATCTTGCTCCAGTCGCCATATTCAGACCTCCTTGCCTTTAAGCTGCTCTATGTGAGCTTTCAGGTGCGCCCTGCTCCGATATTCTCCGCCTTTTGCTTTGCGGTATAATTTCCTGTATGCAGGGACATCAATTGCTTTATTTTCCCTCATTTCCCGAAGCTGGCTGCGCAGAGCCCGGATTTTCTTCATCCACTGCTCTTTCTTCGGTCTTCGGGCGCCTTTTGCTCCGTTTCTTGATCCGTGCCCTTTCCTGTGCCCATAGGCGCGAGCTTCATCCACTTTGCGCGCTCTTCCGCGGCTTATTCCTTTTATTTCCTTTTTACCGACCTTTTTTTCTTCAATCAATTTACGAATATCTTCCCGTGTTAATGCAGCCGATATGTCCTTGGAGGCTTCAGGGTCAAGCCATACCCTGTGGACTCCGATATCCATTACCTCGGCAGCAAGCCGTCTTTGGTTAGCGAGATCCGTCATGTTATGCTTCCCTCCTTGTGGGGTTTAAAATCTTAAATCCTAATTCAGAAGCCCTTTTTTCTATGAGGGCGCGTTTTCTTGCTCCCACGGTATGAGCGATCCTGGCAGCTTGCCCGCCTTTCAGGGATTCAATCTCCTTTAAATTGTTCACCACGACATCCTCAAAGCCCGAAGGATGAAGTCCTCTGACGAGCGCCGGACTGCCGTAACCTGCCTCTACAAGAGGGGTTTTGCCTTTAACAGCATACCGCGTCTTATTATGAATGCCGTCCGGTCTTCTCCAGTAATCTGCAAGCTTCTTTTTCTTATGTGAATCTGTCTGCTTGAACTCTGGTTTTTTGCTTTTCTGTTTTTTCCTGACGTTAAGAAGCCTCTTGGTTTCAGCATCAAGAGCAACAGTAATCTCTGGCGCTTCTATTTGTTCCACTGGCTTTTCTTCTTCAATAGCCATTTCACCGGCAGAGGCTTTAATCCTGTTTGCAAGTTTCTCTCCTATTCCTTTGATACCTGCAATTTTATCCAGGCTTGCTTTTTTTATTGAATTAATATCTTTAAATCCTGCATCGTAGAGTAATTTCGCTTTAGCTTTGCCAACCCCGTCAAGGGTTGTGAGCTGTTTGATTGCTTCATCTTCCATATATCTCACCGCCTCTCAACAAGGTAAACTCCATCCTGGAACACCCTGGGATCGAATCGTTTGATCTTTGTAGCTGTCCGTATGTTGGCAGCCGTCTGTCCCACATCTTCCTTGTTTATACCGGAAACAACAACCTGGTCTCCTTTTATTGTGACCCTGGTATCACCGAGGATATTGGCTTTTCTTGCTTTCTTTTCGCCCAGGAAATTACCTATTATTACCTGTTTTCCTTCTGCTTTTAATTGTATAGGGAAATGCGAATAAACCACTTTCATCTCATATTCGTATCCCTTGCTTACGCCGGCAATCATATTTTTTAAATGGGATTCAAACGTTCCCAGCATTGCAAGCTGTTCTCTTCTTTTCTCCTCTGTCCCCACAACAACTTCAGAATCAACTTTCTTGATTGTAATTCCCGGGTACCAGAGTTCTCTTTTGAGCTGTCCCTGCGGGCCTGAAACTGAAACATCCATTTTATCTATAGTGACGTTCACGCCCTCAGGAATTCCTATTGTTCTCTTGGTTTCCATAACATTCACCTAATAAACATAAGCGAGCAACTGCCCGCCAATACCATTCTCTCTGGCTTCATTGTGGGTCATAACGCCGTCTGGCGTGGTCAGGATAATGGAACCAAAGCCCCTCGCCGGAAGGAAGCGTTTTTCCCATTTCTCAAATTCAGTATTCTTGACAGCATGGCGGGGTCTGATTACTCCACACTTATTGATTTTTCCTTTAAGCTGGACTTTAAACACACCGGATTTCCCATCGTCGATAAATTCGAATTCGCCGATGTATCCTTTATCCTTCATGACCTTAAGCACGCTTCCTATAAGTTTTGAAGCGGGGCTGATCGTACATTCGGATTTGCCTACACTTTCTGCATTTTTCATTGTTGACAATGCATCTGCTAATGAATCTAATAACATTATAATCACCTACGTATATTTCTCAAAGCCCATATCATAAGCAATTTCCCTGAAGCACTGCCTGCAGAGGTATATGTCGTATTTCCGGACAAGCCCCTGTTTTCTGCCGCAGCGTTTGCAGACATTAGCACCTGCTCCGAATTTTTTCTTACTTCGTTCCATTTAAATTACCTCCGCGCCGTACTTTTCCTTTAAAAAAGAAATCGCCTCTTCTTTTTTCAACCTGTGACCCTGCGGTAGTTTACGCTGTTCGATTTTTCTTGTGCGTATCCTGTATCCTGGACGTTTCAATGCCACGTTAATATCCATCCCGTATATGCCTATTGTAGGGTCGTATTTCATCCCCGGGAAATCGGTATGCTCCTCGATCCCGAATGAAAAGTTCCCGTTTTCATCAAACTGGGATGCATTCAACCTGTTCTCAATAATTTTCAAAGCGGTTTTAAGGAACTCGCCTGCGTTCTTACCCCTTAACGTCACTTTGCATCCGATAGGTTCTCTTTTCTTTATCGAGAATGTTGGCAATGTTTTCTTTGCAATAGTCCTGACAGGTTTTTGCTTGACAATCGTTTCCAGTAATTTTTCTGCGGTTGTCAGTCGTTCACCGCTTTCTCCAGTTCCTATATGAACTGTGACTTTATCAATAGAAGGTGTTCTCATAAGATTCATAAAGCGACACCTCGCTTTATGCGGTATAGGGTATGCTTCGCATACCCTTCTTTTGATAAAACTTTCCTAAAGTTTTTCATTTCAGATCACCTTGATTTCAGGCGTGGATTCACCTATGACAAACACATAATTTTCAATGGTTTCAAATTCCCCTTCATTGGATATTGCTACCATATTAGTGCCTGAACCTCTGACTTTGCGGATTTGTTTTATCTTCCCGATTTCACCGGAGTGTTCGCCCCCGACAATCATTGCAAGATTCCCGGGTTTATAGGCTATGTGTTTTACAATCTTTCGGTCTTTTAAGCCCAGAATGACAGTATCAAACGTTTTGTAATCATTGGATGCCAGGATATTGCTGCCGTCATGCAGGTTAAGTTGTACGGCGCCTTTATTAACAATGGTTTTATTGTTTACCCTGCACAGCTTCATGGCGCTTGCATCTTCTTTATACAGCTTAAACCTGTTCTGGTTATCCAGAAGAACACGGTAATATTCATTTGTTGCAGGAATCGATACTATATCGAAGAGTCCCACCATGTGTTTATAATCCGATCTCGCTACGCCATCAATGAAAATATTTCCTTCATTGATTATACTTTTAGCTTCCTTTGCGTTATTCGCAAGTTTAAGCATGTCCCTGACTATTACAAGCAGCGGAATTCCTTTGTCTTTTGAGTGCGGTCCTGCGTTGGCTCCAACTACCCAGTGATGGGTTTTCCTTGTAATATTCCATGATTTTGGAGCAGCCACTCTTTTCTGATGTCTTGCCATTTAATCACCTAAGCGCTTTTCATCTTTGGTTTCTAATTTCGTAATCATAACACTTGAAGGGTGGACCGGTCTTGGCACTTCAGTGCCATCTGATTTTGTCACACTCACGCCATCAACTGTGATTGTCATTTTTTTAAGATTTACCGCGGCAACCTTTCCTTCTTTGCCCTTATGGTCTCCGCGTAGAACTTTTACCGTATCGCCCGAACGGACAGATATACTTTTTATTCCGTGTTTTTCCCTGAGTTCGGGGCTGAGCATGGCGCCCATCAGTTTATGCCTGATATGGAGCGGAGCCTGATATCTGGATTTTCTTTGTTTTCTTGGTTGTGATGATACCATGATTCTCACCTACACAATAATCGAGGCTGCGGATGATATTTTTGAGTACCGCTCTGCAGCTTCCCGAGCCACTGGTCCTTTTATTTCAGTGCCTTTTGGCACTCCTTCGTCATCCACTATCACGCAAGCGTTATCCTCAAACGAAACCCTCAATCCATCAGGTCGCCTGAATTCCTTTTTCTGGCGAATTATCACTGCTTTGAAGATTTGTTTTCTCATTTCAGGGGTTCCTTTCTTAACGCTTACAATAAGAGTATCGCCTATACCGCCGCGAGGATATCTGTTCCTGACACCGCGATATTTCAATACCGAGATTACTTCGACCACGCGCGCGCCTGTGTTATCTGCAACTTCCATGCGGCTTGCCGTATTTATAGCGCGCGGGATTTTTGCCTTCATCCCTCTCATTTTCTCACCTCGATGATAACATATGATTTTGTCTTACTCAAGGGGCGGCATTCGGCAATCGTTACGTTATCGCCCTGTTTTGCATTCACGCAAGGGGGGTTATGGGCATTTACCTTGGTTTTTCTCTTCTCGTATCGCTCGAATTTTGCAATCTTTTTCACAAATGTTCTCTGCACCACTACTGTTTTATCCATTTTGTCGCTTACCACGACCCCGCTTAAAACCTGTCCCCTTACGGGAAGTGTTCCATGGAATGGACAATTGGGGTCAGTACACTCTTTTGTTGGCGGTTGAACATCCAACCCAATATCACGTGTCATTATTATACCTCATTTATTTCCTGAATTTTTTTCTGAATTTTGTCTGGATTCTGTTTTCGGGTTGCGAGAGCAATAATTTCCCATCAACTCTGGTTGTTAACGGTAAGTAACGTTTACCGTCATACGTTTGATGAGCCCCAGGATATTCATCCTTTTTAGACGGGCTCATCAAAGATGGGATTGTAAACATAAAAGATGAACAGGATTTCGGGACATTTTTCTCCTGGACACCAGTATCTATTTTCAATATATTTCTTGTTTCATTGACTATCCGCCCCTCTATTCCAACGAGGGAACTATTTGTACTGTCCACTACTCTGGTATCAAGACCGATGAGTTCGTGGTGTATGATGTTGTGGGGCGTCAGCTTCATTTAGTCTCCTTTTTTGGCGGATTTACCAAACTGATTGTTTTTATCCTGGCGATTGTTTTCCTGATTTCATTAATCCTGCCAGGATTTTCAGGGGCGCCTCCCGCGGATGCAATAGCGCGTTCGCGGATTAGCTCCAGTTTGAGCTTGTCAAGTTCTTCTTGCCGCTCATTTGGATTCATGTTCCTTATATCATCAACACGCAGTATTGCCATCAGTTCTCCTCCTTCTTGTGGACGCGCGAAGCAGGATGCCAGTAATCATATTCCGCATGTTTATGCTCTAAGACATCACCATGCGTCCTTTCTTCAACACCGGAGGCATGAGTTTCGCCTGTTGCCGTTTCTTTCTCCTCAGGTACGGTTTGCACAGGCATAGCTGCTGGTTTCGCCTCTACAGGAGCGTGCACCGGGGCAGCTTTCACGATTTCTCCAATACCGGCAGGTTTCGTTTGTGCGGTTTCCTGTGGGGCTGCTGCGACCTGTACGGTTTTGAACCTGCCCGGAAGTTTAACATCAGGTCGGATTAACCTGACACGACATCCGATAACTCCGAGTTTTTTAATCGCAATTGCAAATCCATCATCCACAAGTTCCATGGCAGGGTTGCCTGCATGAAGCATATTTCCGCCAACAAATTTTTCGGTCTTCTTTCTTGGACCTGTGAGCTTGCCTGCAATATCAATTTCACATCCGAGCGCTCCTGATTCCAGTATTCTCCGCAGCATGTTATGACCTGCTTTCCTGAAATAAAGCCCGCGTTCGATTGCGCCTGCAAGCCTGGACGCCATGGTCTGCGCATTGAGTTCAGGGATTTTTACTTCCTGGACATCTATCTGCGGGTTATCCACATGGAAAACGGTTTCAAGGTCATGGGTAAGCTTGTGTATCGTCCTTCCGCCTTTCCCGATTATCATACCGGGTTTTTCGGCGTATATTGTGACCTGCGTGCCCATAGGGGTTCTATTAATGTTCATGCCGCCATAACCTGCTCTTCCCAATTGATCGGAGAAGTATTCCGCCATCTGAGCCTTGTCAAGACCGTTCTTGACGAATTTCCGTTCTACTCCCATTATTGCGCCTCCACTATCATTTCAACGCTAACCGTTTCATGCCTCTTTGGCGTAGCCCGCCCCTGAGCCTTCTTAAACTGCCCTATGTAGGTATGACCCGTCTTTGTACCAACGTGGGTAATCTTCAGGTTCTCGGAGTCAAGCCCTTTATATGTGGCATTGCTCTCTGCATTTTTTAATACCTTGAGGAATTCTTTCGCAGCTTTCTGCGGGTACCTGCCGGTGCACATCCCTTTCCTGTGGGGGATGTTTCTTGTGAATCTCTTATAAGGCACTGCCTGTTTCAGCTCAGTGACATTTTCAAGAAACCCTCTTGCGGTATTCACTTTCATGCCTGTTATTGCCGAAGCTATCTCATGCGCATGTTTTTTTGAGATATGAAGTTCCTTGCCCATAGCCTTTGATGTTTTTTCAGGTTGGGGTTCAATTGAATAATTTAATTTCATGTGCATCACTTCAATGGAATGAATTTGCTTGATCTTGTTGCTCCTATACCTGCCGCGCCGTGAGAAACTTTCTTGCGCGTCAGCACGAACTCGCCGAAATAATGACCCAGCATCTCAGGAATTATATCTACAGGTACAAACTCCTTGCCGCTATGGATGGCGATTTTCAGGCCAACCATTTCAGGAAGGACTATCATATCCCGCAAATGCGTCCTGATATTCTGGTCTTTAATCTTGACTTTATGCAGCAATTTCTTATGGTCTTCTGAAAATCCACGCTGTATGGCGCGGCGCTGTCTTGCAGGAACAAGCAGTGCGAACTCGTCAGGACTCAGCTTCCTGAGTTCTTCCATTGACTTCCCTCGATAGGTAAATTCTCCCTTCCTTTTAGGTATTTTTGATGATTCTCTTCTTGCCATGTATTATCACTTCTTTCCTGTTCTTCTTGCCGCAATTGAGCCTACTTTCCGACCCGGCGGTGTGCCGCGGGCTACGGTCTTTGGTCTGCCGGGATGCTGGCGTCCGCCGCCTCCGAATGGGTGGTCGACAACATTCATCGCGACGCCCCTGCTTCTCGGCCACTTTCTGGCTCTGACCTTCATCTTGTGGTATTTCTTGCCTGCATTGATAAACGGCTTCTCGGTACGCCCGCCTGCAGCAACAACACCAACTATAGCCCTGCATTTGGGATTGAGCCATTTCATCTCACCGCTTGGGAGTTGTACTACTGTCTTGCCTACATCGTGCGCCACGAGGATGCCGTACATTCCAGAGGCTCTTGCGAATTTTCCGCCGTCTCCGGGCTGTGATTCTATATTGCAGATGGGAACTCCTTCCGGGATTTCTGCAAGCACAAGCGTGTTGCCGGGCTCCACCGGCGCTGAAATGCCGCACTGGATTATCTGGTTAACTTCCACGCCTTCGGGAATGAGCATTAACCGCTCCTCGCCATTGCTGAACGATATGCGGGCGATAGGTGCGGAGCGTGCAGTATCATGGATGATTTCAAGTATCTTTCCCGTGACAATTCCTTCCTCTACCTTCAGGTGCTCAAGGTTTGCCTTGAATTTGTGAGAAGGCGCTTTGTATGTCGGAGAACCTTTTCCCCGACTTTGAGCCATAATTCTATGTCCCATATTATCACCTTAAAATATTCCTAACCGAGAGGCAAGTTCTGTCGCAGTGTTGGGTTCTTCGAATACCACGATTGCTTTCTTTTTTCCTTTGGACGTAAACATCGTGTTTACCCTCAACACTTTTACTTTATAGAGCGCCTCGATCTCTTTTTTCACTTTACCTTTAGTATCATTGACATCAACGATGAACTGGAGAACATTATTGTTTTCAGCCATCAGAGTTGCTTTTTCTGTTACGTAGGGATGCTGTATCATTGCATTGTCACCTCGAGTTTTGCTATTGCAGATTCGGTAAATATCGTCAAACGACCAGCATGAGTTCCCGGGGCTAACAATTCGGCATTGAGTTGATCAAATATAACGACATCCACTCCTGCAAGATTGCGTGCTGCTTTAACGATTCCCTTATCCTCAGCCGTGACAATCAGAATACTTTTTGTATTTTTGTACTTCCTGCCTCTGAGTTTGCCTTTTCCTGCCCTGATAGTAGTGTCTTTCGCCCTGTCGATATCATCCCATACCTTTGCCGCTTCCATGAAAGATTTTACATCTTTTGTTTTTGCAAGAGCGGAAAGGTCGTCTTCGGCAATTAAAGGTAATTGTGCAGAGAACCTGTGTCCTCTTTTCTTGACCAGCTCAATATTTCCTGTCGCTGCAAGCGCGGATTTAATGGCTTTTTTGCGTTCTTTGTCGTTGATTTTTTCTGTCCTGTCAGCTTCTGGTTTGGGGGGATGCGCCTGTCTTCCTTTGACTGCCTGTGGTATCCTGGCAGACTTACTGCCGTTCTTTAATCTGGCAACTCTCGACACGCCGCGCCCGGGTCCCCATCCTTCCGCAGATGTCCTCAACCCTGCATACATATGCGGGCCATAGGGCTGCTGGCGGTTCGCCTGGGCGGAAAGCACTGCTTTCTTTATGATATCCGGGCGGTACGGTTCGTCAAATAGCGAAGATGATATCTTTTTCGAAGATTTTCCTGATAAATCTATTATGTTAATATCCATGGAATCACCCCTGTTTTGATTCAAGGCTTATATACGTTATCTCTGGAGCGGGTGCCTGTACTTGTTTACCTGGTCTTATAGCAGGTCGCAGGCGCACCAGTCTCTTTGTCGGTCCGGGTACGCTGCCCTTGATAATGATATAATCGTTCCTGACAATGCCGTAATTCAAAAATCCGCCTTCAGGCGTTACGGTTTTACCATCCTTTCCGATTTGCATGATTCTTTTGTTGAATTCGGTTCTCTGGTGGTATCCGGTCTGTCCCAATTGCGGAACGCGCCAGCTTACATGTGAAGGATGCCATGGCCCGAGAGTGCCGATTTCTCGCACGCTTCCGGCTCTTGAATGTTTGGATTTCTGGAGCTGTATACCCCAGCGCTTAATCGGTCCCTGTGTTCCCTTGCCCGTAGTTATGGCAAGAAGGTCGATAATTTCGCCGTTTTTGAATACGTCGCTTATACTTACGGCTTTGCCGAGAAGGGTCTTCGCATATTCAAAACGTGCTTTTATGTCAGTGCCTCCGATGTTGTTCTCCATGATTTCCGGCTTTTTCTTGGGGATGCCTGTTACCTTTTCAGGCAATGTATACATTATAACTTTCAAATCCTTTGCAACGCCGTCCTTGATGAGCTGCTCTATTTTTGCAAGCGCGGAAGGCAGGTCATGTTTCTTCGGAACCGCTATCGCACGGTTGAGCTCTTTATCAAGCTCTGTCGTCCATGCTTCGGCGATTGCGCTGGCGCCATAAGTGGTGTTTTTATAAATCCGTATAGCTGCAACCTTCATTGCAGGAGCTTCCATGATGGTTACTGGTACTGAAATTTCCATTCCGTTTGTTAAGCTGTTGGGGACTTCATCTCTCATAATGAGATGCGTCATGCCGGCTTTATAGCCTGCAAATCCCATTAGTTTTGGCTCTTTTGAGGGAGGCCATGCTCTTACACGGGGGATTTCGCTTCTTGCTCTTATCCGCGGGCTGTATGCAATTGACCCGCGCCTTGGTCTGTGGGGATGTGACATTTGTTCCTCCTTGACAATATGTAATACTAATACGTGGGATTTTTACTGCAAGCTGCAAAACATTTGGTTTGCAAATAGGTCTTCACAAATAGATTTTGATTTACATGCCTTGGCGGGCATACGATTATCGCATTGGCCCTCGCAATTCATCAAATCCGACTTTGATCGACTTCAACTTGCGTAATATATACGCATCGTACTTTTTGGCTTTAGACGAGGATGAAGTATTTAAAGGCTTTGGGCAATTTCAGTTTTCCCCCTTTGCCGCCATCTCCACAAGCTCATTCACCACCGCAACCGCAACAGGCGTCCCACCTCTTGTCCCCACGCAGGTGATGGAGGGCACATCCAGCGTTCGCACGCGCTCCTTTGACTCGGCTGCGTTCACGAATCCCACAGGCGTAGCTACAAAAAGCGCCGGACGAAGCCCGCGCTCAATCATATCGCATACAGTCAGTGCAGCCGAGGGCGCATTCCCTATTACGATTATCGCGCCTTCCAATTCATTTTCAAGCGCCATGAA
>JAHFCV010000168.1 GCA_023249275.1 Candidatus Methanoperedens sp. | reverse complement strand
TGCGACAGGATATTGATTATGAACAGGGGCAAAATCGTTGTCGAAGGAAAACCCGGGGAGCTAAAGAACGCTGCTGGCGAGCGTGCCATCCAGATAACAAGCATACCCGGAAATTATCAGCCAATAAAAGGCAAAGTTGAATCGCTGGAAGCGATATCGTCCTGCGCCGTCAATGAAGAAGGATTGAAAATAACCCTCAAGCAGGAGTTGCCCATTCAAACAATTCTTGAGATTTTTGAATCGGAAGGCGAGAAAATAATGAACATGGGCTCCACAAGACCAAGTCTTGAGGACGTATTCATACATGCTGCAGGGGAGGCATGGCATTGAGCTGTACTGTTATCAAGAAAGACCTGAAGGTATATGTCCGCCACAGGAAGACGCTGCTCCTGATATTCATTGCGCCGATACTTATTATGATATTGATTGGCTCGGTGTTTTCAGGCGCCGCAGATGAAGGTCTTAAGGATGTTAAGCTGGGCGTGGGCGGCGGGTCAGACATCGGGAAGAATATAATCGAGAACCTGAACAAAAGCAGTATGTTCATTATCGTTAAAGAGGACACAAGCGACCCTGCTGTTATCCGGGAGGGCGTGAGGAAAGGAAAGTACAGCGCAGGGATATTCATTCCTGAAAACGAGACCCAGGCTATGCAGTTGTACCTTGACAATTCAAAGGTCCAGATAGCGCCTGTCATTTCGACTTTTTTCCTTACCGCTACCGAGAAAATGTCGTATGAACTCACACTTGCCTTTATCAGCAGGCTCTGGGAAAACCTGGGGCAGATGGAATCCCAGCTTAAGCCGTTGAAAGAAGGCGTATTGCTTATTAACGGCAGTGTAGCAGGTCTTAACAGCAACACGCAGGATGTGCTCGTTTCCTTAAACGATATCAATGTCACCAACTTGAATGAGTCTGTTGGTGTAATGAAAAATACGCTGGACAGGATGGGTATCGAGCTTCAAAGAAGCCAGGAAGAGATCAATGCCACGCGCAAAGACCTGGTGGAACAGGATAAAAACGTCTCCTCGATATACAATGATACTGCGGGATTGAGGGACGACCTGAAATTCGTGATAGATAATATCAATTCGACTGATGCATCGCTGTTGGCAATGCAGACGAGTCTGCAAGTGACTTACACCCTTACCTGTGCTGACCCGGTAACGCCGCAGTGCGTATCACTGAAAACTACAATCCAGCAAATACAGGATACAAGAGCTTTAATGCTTGACAGGACAGGACGTATCAGGTCGCTTTACAATAGTCTTGATAATGTAGCCCAGAAAAGCGCCGAATTGCATGAAAAACTGAG
Source organism: Candidatus Methanoperedens sp. (assembly GCA_023249275.1). GTDB lineage: Archaea > Halobacteriota > Methanosarcinia > Methanosarcinales > Methanoperedenaceae > Methanoperedens. Next base: position 3,439 of record JAHFCV010000168.1, on the reverse strand, counting down.
GAAGACCGATGAAAGACTTCAAAAAATGCAGGATTCCATAAGCAATTACACGGTCGAGATATCCAATATCTACGGTAATATAACGAATATCGAGGCATCTATTACTGCCCTTGAAAATGTCAAAAACCAATCGGCTGGCGTTTCTGCCCGGATGGAAAAACTCGCGGCTGAAATGTCCAACAGCACGGGCAGTCTTGTAAACGACATTGACAGGACAAAGGGCGTTCTGGGCGAGGTAATATTAAAATCGCCAAGTGCAATAGCCGCGCCTATAAAACTTGAAAGGGAGGTTGTGTTCAAGGAGAGGTCTTATCTTGATTTCCTTATGCCCGGGATAATATCCATCGTGCTGATGTTCATTTCATTCCTCCTTGCATCCATAACCATAGTCCAGGAGAGGTCTAAAAAAACCCTGATTCGGACATTGCTTACGCCCATTTCCCTTCCGGGTTTCATCCTTGAAAAGACCGCGGCGCTTATACTTATTGCGTTGCTTCAGGGAATTATCCTGGTAGTTGTCGCATACCTTTTCTATGGTATCGTGATTCCGGTAAACCAGCTTGGCTTGCTGTTCCTTGTCATCCTTGTTTATTCTGCGGCTTTTATCGGCATAGGAATGGCGCTTGCAACGTTTGCCGAATCAGAGAACACCGCCATGCTCTTGTCCCTTGTATTGAGCATTCCCATGCTCTTCCTTTCAGGAGTGTTTTTCCCCTTTGAGACCATGCCGCCGTTGATGGTCGGGCTTGGCAATGCCCTTCCGATTACAATGGGTATCAAGGCATTGAACTCGGTGCTTATCTATCAGGAAGGAGCTGGTGTACTTGCGGGATATTTGCTGCCGCTTCTCTTATATGGGATGGCAGGACTCGGGCTTGCATACACGTTATTGAGAAAGGAAGTGATGGATTGAACCTCAACTGTGATTTAAATTGCTCCGACTACTTTGTTCCGTCGTAGCCTATTTCCTCTTTCGTCAGGTAACAGGCAGGGTCATCGGCCCAGACATTGCCGTATATAGCTTCGGCGCGCACGCGGAAATTCCCGTTGCAGATATCGAACCACTTACAGTGGGCGCACCTGTCTGCGTTTGCTTTTATCAGCGGTTTCCTGTTCTTGAGCCCTGCCATAAGCTCATTGCCTGTATCTGTCCAGATTTCGCTGAATTTCCTCTCTTTTACGTTGCCGAAGGAATAGTGCCTCCAGAACTGGTCTGCGTGTACTGAGCCGTCCCACGATACGCAGCCGATGCCGATGCCTGATGAGTTACCCTGGTTCATCTGGAGAAGTTCAAATACCTCTGCTGCGCGTTTTGGGTCTTCTTTGCGCAGGCGGAAATAAACATAAGGGCCGTCGCAGTGGTTATCAACCGTCAGTACTTCAATCGGGAAACCTTTGTCATGCAGCGCTTTTGTCCTGTCCATGATAATATCAAGCGTTTTCCTGCTTTCTTCATGCGAGAGTTCCTGCTCTACCAGTTTTGAGCCGCGCCCTGCATAAACAAGGTGGTAGAAGCAGACGCGCGGGATTTTTTCTTTTTCAAGAAGGTCGAATATGGCAGGGATATCCTTCACATTTTTCTTGTTAATGGTGAATCGCAATCCAACTTTCACGCCTTCTCCAAGGCAGTTGCGCATGCCAGCCAGCGCGGCGTCGAATGCGCCTTTCATTCCCCTGAATTTATCGTTAGTTTCCCTCATCCCATCCAGCGATACGCCCACATAGGAAAGACCGATATCCTTCAAGACTTTTGCCATTTTCTTGTCTATCAGTGTCCCGTTTGTGGAGATGACGGCGCGCATTCCTTTTTGTCGCGCGTACTGTGCCAGTTCAGGGAGGTCTTTTCGCATGATGGGTTCTCCGCCTGAAAATAGGATTACCGGCGCGCCGAATTGCGCTAAATCGTCTATGAGGTCTTTACCCTCTTGTGTTGTGAGTTCATTCTTATACTCGATGTCCTTTGACTGGGCATAGCAGTGGACGCATTTGAGGTTGCAGCGCCTTCCCATGTTCCAGACAACGACCGGTTTTTTATCCTTTGAGAATTGTAATAAGTGCGAAGGAAGTTTGCTTGAGTCCCGCCCGTACCTGAGGGCATCCGAGGGCTCAACGGTTCCGCAGTAAAGTTTTGAGATTCCTATCATTTTTTATTTCTCCAATATATGTTCGTATTATTACGAAATAATCTTATTTAAGGATTTACCCGAATTAATTACTTCATGAATTCTATAATTAATCCTTTTTGTTCGTCAAATTTAATATATATAGCGGAGGTATTTTCCACCAGTTCTTTTTCTACATATACTTTGATTCCGCCCTGCATAAAAACAACATCATTGGCAAGCGGCTTTTTTACAGGGGATATCTCAAAACGCTTGCAACATCCACCGCCGCCCATGAATATACGCATAGCAGAGGCGTTCTCTTTTACCAACTCTTTTTTTATGAGTTCGATGGCATTATCGTCTATAAAAAGCTTGCTCATTTTTTTCCTTTTTGTTATGCTGTCTCTATCACAGGCTCTATAATAACCTGTGTCTTCATGGAGTTCGCAACAAGGCACCGCTTCTCGGCATGGTCAAGAATCATCCTGATTTTCTCCCCGGTCTCTTTAGCTTTTATCCTGGGCTTGATTATTATTTTTGTGAATATTTTCATTTTTCCAACTGTTTCAAGTATCCCTTCGGCTTCGGATTCGTAGGACACCAGTTCGACTCCCATGTTCTTTATTGTGCCAAGCAGCGTTGTCATATAGCACACGTTGGCAGATGACACAAAGAGGTCTTCAGGACTTATGATGTTCTCATGCCCCCCGAATTCCGGCGGAGTCGCCACCTCTATTTCCTGCCTGCTCTCCACGAATTTGAGGCATGCTTTTTTCTCCCCTTTCCATTTCAGTTTGTTGTGATACAGCCATTTATCCTGTTCCATTGAAATCACCTATTTATCTTTGATTAAAATAACTACTTCTTTGGTGGTATTAACTTTTTTGAAATAATGTCGAATGATTTTGGGTGAGCCTGCGCTTTGGAGGGGGGCTGGAATTCCATGAAGCGCCATGATTTTTATAAATAAGCAACGATTAATTTGTGGCGCTTTTCATTAGAGATGATGGTCATTGCACTTAGGATTTGTTATGAAATAACTTGATTATTTATCAACTACTTTTGTGCAAATTGTATAATTCCATTCTCCATGGAAATCATCCTTTAGAATATTGACATCAGATAGCTCTTCATCGGAGATTTTAATCCCTTTTTGATATTTATTCAAGTTAAGTTCACAAGTGACTTTGAGACCCGTTTCAGTTGTTGTATTCGCAATAAGATTGACAATAACTTCATGACTGGTAAGGGGTTTGCCTCGCCAATTCTGGGTAATATGAGAAAAAAGACGATGTTCTATTTTATTCCATTTGCTCGTACATGGTGGAAAGTGG
>JAHFCV010000167.1 GCA_023249275.1 Candidatus Methanoperedens sp. | reverse complement strand
AGGTCGGCATCGGTTACGCGCTTTCCCTTGTCTCCGAGTTCTTTCATTCTGGTAACAATCTCATCAATCTGCTTTTCACTTGCCGAAATACCAAACTCCTTCAGTGCAAGCACAACTGAACTCCTGCCTGCATGTTTGCCCAGAACTATCCTGCGCTCGCGCCCCACAAGTTCGGGGGTAATGGGTTCGTACGTCGCGGTATTTGCAAGAAGCCCGTGAACGTGTATGCCCGCCTCATGCGTAAAGGCATTCCCGCCCACTATTGCCTTGTTGGGAGCAACAGGGATGCCGCTTAACCTGCTCACCAGTCGTGATGTGGTGTATAAACCTTTTATATCGAGCTTTGATTTGTGTTTGTATAGTGAATAAAGCACCATCACCACTTCTTCAAGCGATGTGTTTCCTGCCCGCTCGCCGATACCGTTTATGGTAACATGCGCTTCCTTCGCTCCTGCCCGCAGCGCTGAACCAGTGTTGGCTGTAGCCATCCCGAAATCATTGTGGCAGTGAACGCTTACAGGTGCGCATAATTGCGATAGGTCGCTGAAAATATCATAGGTTCTCTCGGGAGTGAGAATTCCTACCGTATCGCAGAAACACAGCCTGTCCGCGCCGGCTTCTATTCCTGCATTGTAAACGGATTTCAGGTATTCAAGGTCTGCGCGGGATGCGTCTTCGCCGCTCAGTTCCACGATTAACCCGTGCGATTTTGCATACTCGGTCATCTCGACTGCCATTTCGCGCACGGTCTCGCGGTCTTTTTTCAGCTTTTCCCGGATATGGAGGTCGGATACTGGCACCACAAGATGGATTGAATCAACATCGCAGCCTATGGCGGCGTTAATATCCTCTTTGCGGATGCGGCAATAGCTGCATATTTCTGCATTCAAGCCTTCGGCTGCTATTTTCTTAATCGATGTGCGCTCACCCTCCGAAGTAATAGCAGAGCCTGCTTCAATGATGTCCACGCCGAGGCTGTCAATCTTTTTTGCGATTAAAAGTTTGTTCTCAGGTGTAAGTGAAACTCCGGGCGTCTGTTCGCCATCTCTTAACGTTGTGTCCAGGATTTTAATATCGTTAAATAAAGGATATCCCTTCTGTTCATATTAAACCCCGCATTTGAATGCGGGGTCTCAAGTGCCTTTTAAATATGCTTCCTATTAGAAAAATCTATCCACAATTTCAACTGCACGGGCAATCAATTCCGCGCTCTTTTCAAGGTCGCCCATACTCAGTACGGAAACAGGGGTATGGATGTACCGTGTGGGCATGCTGATAACGCCTGTGGGAATGCCCTCGCGTGTCAGGTGGATTGCGGATGCGTCTGTTGTCCCGCCGCTGCCAACCTCAAGCTGGTAGGGGATGTTATTAGCCGCAGCTGTTTCTTTTAACCATTTCAAAACCGTTTCAGGCACGATTATACCACGACCATCGGCATCGCTTACCGTAACAGATGGACCTTTTCCCATCTCAATAGCCGAATCTTTTTTCTCAATGCCCGGATGGTCGCCTGTTATGGTCACGTCTGTCGCTACAGCCACATCAGGGTTTAACCCGAAAGCAGAGGTCTTGGCGCCTTTTAATCCCACCTCTTCCTGCACAGTGAAAACTGCATAGACTGTCGCTTTTACGTCCTTCATCTGACGCAGCGCCTCGATGAGCATTGCGCACCCCGCGCGGTTGTCAAAAGCCTTGCCTGTGACCTTATCATTGCCCAGCGGTTTGAACCCGGTGTCGGATGTAACAGGCGTTCCTGCCTTTATGCCGAGCTTCTCTGCGTCTTCCTTATTCTCCGCTCCAAAGTCTATGAACATATCATCGGCTTTAATTACCTTATTCTTGTCCTCCTCCTTAATGGCATGGGGTGGCTTTGACCCCAATACCCCGTAAATCTGACCGTTCTCCGTATGCAGTATCATCCTCTGGTTAAGAAGTGTCTGGTCAAACCACCCTCCCGTTTTTGTGAAACGTGCAAAACCTTTATCGTCCACGTATTTTACCATAAGACCTATCTCATCCATGTGCGCGGCGAGCATGACGCTTGGAGCGCCTCCGTTTTTTGTTGCTATGAGATTCCCCATTTTATCGGTCTTAATCTCATCCACATAAGGTCTTACTTCATCCTCTATAATCCGCCTGACGCTTCCTTCATAACCTGATACGCCGTGCGCGTTTGATAATCGTTCCAAAAGATCTTTAAGTTCACTCATATTATCACTCCTTTTCTAATTGTAAGGGGAAGTAATTAAATTATTGGAAAAAACCCATTGATAGCATATCCTGATTGTTTTGACTTTCTTGTGCTTTGTAGCATGATTATAGTGAAGTTCTAAAATACCCGTATTTTGCACTTGAAAAATAAGAATTCACTGCAGAATAATTCACCGCAGAGGACGCAAAGAACGCAAAGCAGCGCAATATTTACTTTGCGAACTTCGCGCTCTTTGCGGTGATTGCCAACTGATGCGTTGTATTAACTGCGGAAATTTAAGAGCTACGCTATAGTCCTAATGTCCGGTAACCCTTCGGGGTTCGTCATGCAACGATTTGACTTTAACCACCGCAAAGTCGGCTATGAACGAAGTTCATAGATAACAATGAAAAGCAAATGACCAACGGAACACGGATTGCACAGATGAAACGGATACGCACGGATTATCCGTGAAAATCCGTCAAATCCGTGTTATCCGTGTTCTATGCTGTGGTACTTTTTCATACCAGGGCGCAAGAACGCAAAGCATAGCATCGAAATCTTTGCGTCTTTTGCGTTCTTGGCGGTGAAATTTCAAATGTTACCCCATCAGGCTGGTAGACAATAACGTTAATCATGCCACACAGCACTTTCTTGAAAAACTATAAATACTAAACAGTAAATATAAAATTAATAAATTCTTTAAGATAGAATTTAGATGCTGAGGGCGATATAATGAGGATGAGTAAATGAGTTTTGGACTTTTGTTGAATGCAGTCGTTTGTTTTGCTATTGTACTTGCCACATCCGCTTTTGCAGTGAGTTTACTCCACAATAAAAAGAACCAGAAACAAGAGAGCGCCCCTACAATAAATGCCCTGATAGTCTTCTGGTCGCTTGTGGGTGCGTTTTTTTTATTTGCGGGTCTCAGGACACTGGCAGCGTATGGAAATTTCAATGACCTTGAAAGAACCCTGTATTATATTGGCTCAATACCTTTTGCACTTGTCACGGTTCCGCTTGTTTATTTTATAATATACGTCATTCTTGGGGATACACGCGTCAGTTTTGGCGTTTCAACCGTTTTCTTTATTTTTGGAGGGATTTACCTAATCGCACTGTTTGGCTTCGGGGTTATAGGCCCTTCCAACTCGGATTGGGGTTCCACGTTTGGAGTAAACAGCGATATTGCGATAAATGTATATCTTTCAGGATTATTTATCGTACCAACCAGCATGATTCTGGGTCTTTTGCTTTTGATTCTGCTCCAGAGGATTCCAAAGCGGCTCCAGAACAGGATTGCTTTTTCCCTTGTAGCAATTTCATTAATATTTGATTTTATGCTCCTTGATAACATAGCGCCGTCGGGAGCTACGCAGATGGCAGCGAGGATTTTCATATTCATAGGCGTGGTTCTTGGGTTTTTTGTCTATTTCACACCTTTATCAACAGAACGCGATATTATGGAGAACAGGTTCGGTTTAGCCCAAACCGAGCTGCTTGATTTTGAAGACGACGATGAATGAGGGAAAATGGAAATTGACATACCGTTTGAACAGGAAGTGGCAAACTTCTACCAATCCATGGGGATTACCGCAGGTCCCGGGGATATACAGTATCGGTTGATTCTTCTTGTCCTTGCCAAAAACGGGGAAGATAAGGTGACGCGGTTCTCTGAAATCAGGGAATATACGGATAAGATAGCAGACCGTGGCAGTATCGGCAGCAAGTTAAAGGCGGTTTTCCAGCTTGAGGGACTGGCGATAAAGGTGGGGCACGGCGGTTATATAATAACCCATAAAGGCTTGCTGGCAGCGGATTTTATGAAATCCACTTCCGATTATTACAGGAAAGTCAAAACAGTGGAAAAGATTATCGAGCGGATTCCGGCTTGATTATATTGTTTTAGGGACATTCTTTCATGAATATATAGTCATTTTTATGTTTGTTCGTTTGCTGTTAAGAATTTACAACCATTAACTATATATATAAAGAAGATGTAATTAACATATTATGATGGTCATGATGATGACCACAAAGGAGGAAACGTATATGAGAAGATTAATAAAAAATGAGGAAGCTCAGGCAGGTGTCGGCACGCTCATCATATTCATTGCAATGGTGCTTGTAGCGGCTGTCGCTGCTGCCGTGCTTATCCAGACATCAGGTGTGATGCAGTCCAAGAGTACAACGACAACGAAAGAAGCTGCGGCGGCAATTGGTGAAAATATAGCCGTCGAAGCTGTGGATGGATATATGAATACAGCAGGTACAGCACCAATAAACTACCTTAACATAACTATAAAAGTTGCTGCAGGTGGTTCAGATATTGACTTAACTAAGGTTTTGGTGAAAGTTAATGCGCAAAGCTACAATTTTACCAGCGATATTAATGCATCAACTGTGCCACTAAACACATTCTGGGTTTATTCATTAAGGGAAGCAACCACGGGTGCCAAAGACGTATCAAATTTAGGTACCAATAACTACGCTAGGACTTCATCATCAACATTAAAACCAGCAGCATTGGCAAGATTCGATGTCAATGTCACGGGTCTAAGTCTCGTCGCGAGGAGTAGTATAACATTTGCATTGA
>JAHFCV010000019.1 GCA_023249275.1 Candidatus Methanoperedens sp. | reverse complement strand
TTGGCTAAGAAACCAGTAGTTAGAGACATAAGGTTACTCAGGAAATTCCTTAACAATTTGACACTTACCGTGGCATATCCTCCAAATGCCTTCAAATTTACAGTACTGTCAAATATTTCGAGTGAAGTGATCAGCATTTTAGGGGATTTTATCAAAAAATATGATGATGATAGTCTGAAATTACGCTGGTAAAAGCCATCTGGCAAATTGTATAAGGTGATAAAAATACGTTTTACTTAGCCGTAGGTGGCGAAGTTAAGTATATATATGGCCTGTCGAAGATTCTGAAACTACAATGATCTTCCCTCTAGCAATAGACAATACGTCTGGGGAGATTGATCAAGTAATGAATGTTGAACCAAGATTTCCCAAAGGTAGTGCAGTATTAGAAATTATAGAAACAGATAAAGGTCCGGCAATAAAGATTATAGCAAATGAAGAAGTAGAGATTGATTTTTCAAAAAGTTATAAAGAAAGTGGTGCTGAGATAAGGGCAAACAAGACATTGAGCATGACAAACCAGACTTACGATGAAATGGGAAAAACAATAATGAAAAGTTGGATTTTTGTAAATTCAACTGCAAATCAGACCCAACGGTTTATCATTAGTTTGCATGCCGGAGATAGTGATAGAGTGCGGGTTCTCAGGCTCAGCGGCGTGAACGTCACTAACGGCTGGCATCAATTTACAGTTGAGGAAGGATATGGGATTTCTTAGAATAACAGATAGCCAAATGTAACAGTTACAACGGAATGCAACCCTAGAATAGATTACCGATGCCATTATGGCAGTGGGTCAAACATATATCCCAATATAGCATCGACATCAAAAGGAGGAAAACGCCCTGAACATAAGCAATTACCCGCGAGAATACGCAAGAATCACCCTCGCAAGCATAAAATCACCCCGCAAATTTTTCGAGGAGATAAAAGGCGAAGACAAGAACTATTCAAAGCCCTTTGCTTACATGCTCATCTCCAACGTCATTTATGTTGCTGGATCTTTTCTTGGATTTTTCTTTCTCTCAGAAGCTTCGAATGTCCTTACTGTAGCGAGTTTGTTCTTTAGAGAACTGGTCGTTTTTTATCTAATCCTTGCAGTCCTATTCTTTACTGTACATATTGGTTCGATGCATCTTGCAGTCCTGATAGTCAAAGGAAATGATAAATTCAACCAGACATTCAAGGTTATCTGCTACTCTTTTTCTCCCATTAATTTTGCCTGGCTCTTTGTGGTCATTATGACAGCAGCAGCCTCCCTGAAGAGCTTTGCAGCGCTGCTGGTTGCAATCCTCCCGATGCTGGGTTTGTTTGCCAGTGTACTTTACATATTTTACATCTTAGTGGTAGGAATCTCCGTAACTTCGGAAATATCAGGAGGCAGGGCGTTTGCAGCGCTCATGATACAGCTTTTTATTTATGCTTTTATTAGCATGGTTCTCGTTATTGGTACGGTTTTGCTTTATCAGTACAGCATAACTACCCCTGCCAGCTATTCGCCTACACCCTACCCCACACCTTACTCCACACCCCATATAACTCCTAGCTACGAAAATTATACCACGCCGAATCCTGAAAAGTACAGGATTACAACCTATGCCGGCTCACCCCCTCAAATAGACGGCACCGTTACTGAAGAGGACAAATGGTATGAAGGGGAAAAAATCTCCATAGAATCCAAGGGAAAATACTATGCTATCACCACAAAGCATGATTTCGAATACATCTATATCCTGATGGAATGGTCTGCTTATCCTGCACGGGGCGAAAATATAACAATACGTTTCGAGCAGGACGGGAGCAAGCCAGACTTCAATCTAAGCAACGGTCGTGTAGATAGTTTTTATCAACGCTCTCATTCCGCAATCTCCGCTGCCAACATAGACGATAAGCGGACACTCGAGTGGAAGATACCCATGTATTCGGAAAACAAATATGATATTCATATCGACAGATACCCCACCGAACTCGGCTTTTCAATAATAGACCTTGCTGATATGGAATCCGGTGGCATCTTCCCACCAGATGCAAATAATCACGACCCTTGGACTTGGGGAACCATGACGATTATCGATAAGAGGCGGCAGTAGATTATAGTTTTTATCCTCCTTCCATCCTCTCCCTCAACTCCCTCGCCTTCTCACCCAGCTCCTTCTTCCCATAGCTCTCCGCAATCAACTCCACAGCCTCAAGAGCCCTCGCAGCCCCGTCAAGGTAGCCAAGCACATCCCCGGCATAAGCATAAATCCCGTACTGCTTCGAAAGATTCGAGATAACCCCCATCAGGCGAAAAGCTATAATTAGTTTGCCATTAATGAATACTATAAATCATGACAAACATAGTAATAATAGGACTTGGAAGCGGGGGGTTTGCAGCATCCCTGGCGATACGGAGAACCGACCCTCTGGCTTTAATCACCATTATAGAGAAAAGACCATACGAGATGTTTTCCCCCTGCGGCATGCCTTTTGCGATAGAAGGAATTGTAAGTCTTGAGAACCTGAAATTCTCCCTGCCCGAGGATAAGCAAATAACAAAACTCCTTTCACACGAAGCGCAATCAATATCTCAGGCTGAGAAAACAGTCACGGTAAAGAACCTGATATCAGGCGAGGTCATGAAAGTTCCTTACGACTCACTCATCATTGCTTCGGGAGCAGAGCCTTTCGTTCCCCCGATAAAAGGAGCAAAAGAAAACATCGGTAAAGGGGTTTTCGTTCTTCATGATATTGATAGCGCCAAAAAAATCATTGAATTTGCTAAAAAGGCAAAAAAAGCGGTTGTGGTCGGCGCCGGTCCTATCGGGCTTGAGATAGCTGTCGCTTTAAGGGAGAAAGGGTTTGAGGTCACTGTGGTGGAGATGCTCGCTTATGCCCTCCCTCGCGCTCTTGATAAGGATATGGCAAAAATGGTGGAACAATCGCTTGATAAAAGACTGATAAAATTGATGTTAAATAAAACTGTGAACAGCATAAACGGCTCGCCTGTAGAATCTGTTTCAGTAGGAGACGACACCATCGTGACTGATATGGTTGTTCTTGCTTCTGGCGTCAGGGCGAATCTTGACATGGTGAAAAATGCGGGAGTGGAGATAGGAAAATGGGGCATCAAAACAAATGAAAGGATGGAGACCAATATTAAAGACATCTATGCCATCGGGGACTGCATAGAGACTGTGAGCCTTATCAATCACAGACCAACGATGATGCAGCTCTCCTCCGCCGCATACAGGCAGGGAATGGTGGCTGGAACGAACGCAGCAGGCGGGTATGATATGTATGAAGGGGCGCTGGGCACTTTTGTTTCCCTGATAGGAGAGCTTGAGGTTGCAGCTACTGGTTTTAATGAGTTCTTCGCCGGCTCTGCGGGGTATAAGGTAATATCAGGGAAGGCGCACGGGAAGAACAAGCCTGAATACTATCCTGGCGCAAAGGACATTTCAGTAAAAATTATAGCGGATGCAAAGACCGGAAAATTGCTCGGGGGGCAGTCTGTGGGTGAGGGCGCGGGGGCGCGCATAAATGTGCTCTCTCTTGCGATAAGGTGCGGGATGGATGTTTATGCTCTCAGCCAGACTGAGATGGCTTACTGCCCGATGCTTGCTGAGAATTATGATGTGCTGAATAAGGCTGCGGATTTTGCGGTGAGGAAGCTGGAGAAGGAAAAGTGAAAATTATTAAACCGCAGATGAATGCGGATAAACGCAGATACGATAATTAAGAACGAATACTTTCACCCCGCTTACTATAGTTGTATATACGATGTACCATGATAATTACTTAGATATATTTATCAGGATTTAAGTAAATGGAACAAGTAATGCAGATAAAAAAGCAAGTGTATCCGACGATAGACGGTTCTAAAAAAAGTCTCGTCCAGAGAGTTGGGGATGGCTCGATAATTTGCAGATTTGAAAAAACCCCGTTGCCTGAGAAAAAGACCGATGTTATCTGCCCTCATTTTTTGGAATTAAAATGGGCGAATGGATGTGCTTACGACTGTGCATGGTGTTTTTTGCAGGGGACATTCAGGTTTACTGGAAAACAGCCTAGGCAAAAAGACCGTTTTAAAGTGAAAGAGCATGTCAGCACCTTTTTGAATAACGGTTCTCTTCCTGAAGTATTGAATACAGGCGAATTAAGTGATTCTTTATTGTCTGAGAATTCTCACGACCCTTTTTCAAAATTCATCATACCCCTGTTTGAAGCTCAAAAAAAGCATAAAGTGCTTTTCTTAACGAAGTCAAATGATGTTGAAAATTTATTGAAAATCGATGAGCATAGGAATGTTATTGTAAGTTTTAGTATGAATGCTCCTGCAGTATCAAAAAAGTGGGAAAAAGCTCCACAGGTGGAAGAACGGATTGAAGCTGCAAGAAAGGTGAGTGAAGCGGGATATGAAACAAGAATTAGAATCGACCCGATGGTTCCTGTTTTTGAATGGGATAAGCATTATACAAAGCTTGTAAATATGATATTTGAGCGATTTACTCCTGAGAGAATCACCCTCGGTTCCCTTAGAGGGCTTCAGAGCACGATAAATAACTCGAAAGATAAGACATGGGTAAAATTCCTCTCTGAAAAATCAAATTGGGGCAAAAAAATTGATTATGAAAAAAGGTACGAAATGTACTCACTGCTTATTGATTATCTTAAAAGTAATTATGGTTATTCAAAGGTTGCGTTATGCAAGGAAACCGTTGAGATGTGGGAAAAGATAGGGTTGGATTATAGGAAGATTAGGTGCAACTGTATTTTTTAGTATCTGAGGTTAATGCCAGAAGAACAAAGGATTTGGAAACATCATTCGAGAATAAAATTACGACTTTTGAGAAGATACCTCTATATGTGTAGTACTATATATCCAGATGTTCAATATTTTGAAACACATGGAGGAGAAGGCAGAATTCTATTTGAAGATGGAGTGGAAGAAGATGGATCTGCGCTAATTGCTGCAAATAATCAAAAACAGATTAAATGCGTTATAATGGAATATGATAATGAAAACGTCAAAAAATTAAGAGAATTATTGCCACTTGAGCAATATCCTAATGTTATTATTCTGCATGGGGACTCGAATTCAGAGATTAATCGAATCTTAGGGCATATCATCAATTATAAATTTAGCATAGGTTTCATAGATCCTGATGCACCAAAGCAACTTCGATGGGACACAATAATTAAAATTTCAAATCACTCTTATTTGAGAAAAAAAGATGGGTTTTTAAGAAAACCGGAATTGATAATTAATTTTCCAATTAAAGGAATAAAACAGAATGCGGGATTTTTAGATAAACCAGATGCTAAATCTAAATCTATCTGTGATGTTAATACACAATTTTATGGGTCGGAAGAATGGAAGGAAGTTTGGAGGAAATGGAAAAAAGATAATGTAAAATCTAGAGAAGGATTGCTAAATTTGTATGTTACCAACTTAGAAAAAGAATATGACTATGTAATCCCATTGGTTTTTGTTGAAAGTACCGCAAATCATCCTTTATATTATATGATTTCTTGCTCACAACATCCTTTAGGAAAAGATTTTTTATTGAAAGTTAAAGATGATATCGAGAAATGGAAGAATGAAGATTGGGTGCGCCAATATTATAAAGTTCATTCATTAATGGATTTTGCTGATGATACAAAAGAATCTGATGGAAAATCACAATCCAGTTTGTTTGATTATTAAATCATAATTCCTAATCTATCACACTTTAATTCTCTCCCCGCACTCGTTCCTCCTGTAAACCCCGAACTCTGTCCTCTTCAAAATATCCCCTGAAAACACAGGACCATCTTTACAAACCCTCAGCCCATCCACACAACACGCCCCGCAAATCCCGATGCCGCATTTGATATACCTGTGCAGGCTAAACTGCGCCTTCGAGGGAACAACCTTATCGAGCACTTTTTTCATCATAATCTCAGGACCGCAGCAGTAGAGCTGGCTGTAATTTTTTGCATCTTCAAGCAACTGCGTCACATACCCGTGTTTCCCGATAGAGCCGTCATCCGTGGCAACCCGCACCTCGCCGACAGCCTCAAAACGTTCCCTGAACAGCAATTCATCTTTTGTCTTTGCGCCCAGCAGCGTTGTGACTTTTATTCCTGATGCGCCTGCTTTTTCTGCCAGCGGCGCAAGGGGAGCCGCGCCCAACCCGCCTGTGACAAGCACGATATGCCCTTTCTTTACGTCAAATCCATTGCCAAAAGGTCCCCTGATGCCGACAGAGTCACCCTCCTCAAGTTCAAAAAGCGCCGATGTTGCATGTCCCACTTTCTGGACTGTTATCGCGTTATCGTAAGAAAGCGCCATGGGAATCTCATCAACGCCCCGAATCCAGACCATCACGAACTGCCCCGGAACAGGTTCAAAAGAGGTATCAAAATAAAAAGTCCTGATTGTAGGGGTCTCATCCACGATTTTTGTAATTACTGCATTAACCGGTTTCATAAAGGGTTACGCCCCTTGCGCCCATAAACAGGCGCGACGGTTTTTGATAAAACTTTCCTAAAGTTTTTCATACCTCGTGCGCCACCCCGTATATGTCATCCAGAGTCCATTCCTTTTCTTCCAAAAATGCTTCCATGCCTGAAGAAATATCATTGAAAATGTTAATATTATTCCCCACTGCTGAACCGATTTCCACAGCCTGCGCGCCAGCCATTATGAACTCCACAGCGTCCCGCCAGTCAGAAATGCCGCCAACGCCGATTACAGGTATATCCAGGGTTTCGTAAAGGTCGTAAACGCATTTTATCGCCACAGGCTTAATAGCCCTGCCTGAAAGCCCCCCGAATTTGTTGCCAAGTATGGGATATCCACTTTCGATATCGATAGCCATTCCCCGAATAGTATTAATAGCGACCACTGCATCAGCCCCGCCGTGCTCTGCCGCCAGTCCGATGCTCTTTATATCCGTGACATTGGGCGTGAGTTTAACCCAGACAGGCACTTTTACAGCGTCTTTGACAGCCCGTGTAATATCCTCCACAAGAGCCTGGTCTGTCCCGATTTCAGAGCCGTAACCGTGGGCGTGCGGGCAGCTTACATTGAGTTCAAATGCATCGGCACGAAGTGCGCTCGCGATTTCTGAAAAATCAAGAGAGCAGCCGCCGAAGATGCTTGCAATCACAGGCACGTCCCCCTCTTTTGCTGTATCAATCTCCTCCTGGAAATTCTTATACGAGGGATTGGGAAGACCCATCGCATTAAGATAACCGCAGTCAACCTCTACCATGCTGGGGTTACTGTGACCGCTTTTGGGTTCAAGTCCGATGGATTTTGTCACCACTGCGCCGGCTCCGCTTTCGGCTACTCTTTTCAGGGAGCCGCCTGTCGTTCCCATGATTCCGGCGGCGAGCATAAGGGGATTTTTGAGCTTTAAGCCTGTTAGGGTTATTGAGAGCATTATGGATTATCCATGCGCGGTAAATACTTAGCTTTTTTTATGAGTGCTCCGCAAACAAAAAAAACTAAACAGTGATATTTATTTTTCTCTATAATAATAGTAAAAAACAATCGCCATAGAAAGAATTAAAAAACTTATGACGTTGGCTGCTATAATGATAACATCCTCTATATGCAACCCGTACAGTGTCCACAGGATAACGCCAGCGCTGAACTGGAACAGCGTGGCAAGGCTAACATCCCTGGATGATTTTGTCCTGCGCATTTTGATAATCTGGGGCACGAACCCGAAAGTCGTAAGAAGCGCTGCCGCAGTTCCTATTAAATACCAGTACATATTTTTGTTCTCCCTTCAACACCTTACTTAATGAGCAAATTCATCAACCTGTGACCTTCCACAAGCCCGAAAACACCTTCTCTTGCCGCAAGCTCGTCAAACCTGTCCACATAATCCGCGCTTTCTGTCGAAGAATATATCGCGAAAGGAACGGGTTCCCTTGTATGCGTTCTCACAGATATTGGCGTGGGGTGGTCAGGCAGCACCATAACCCGGAAATCCCCAAACCCGCCAAGCTCGTTCAGCATACCTCCCACCACTTTCTCATCAAAATCCTCAATCGCCTTTATTTTGGCTTCAAGATTTCCCATGTGCCCAGCTTCATCAGGCGCCTCCACATGGACGAGCACGAAGTCATGGGTTTCCAATGATTTAAGCGCATATGCAGCTTTACCCGAGAAGTTCGTGTCCAGGTATCCGGTAGCTCCCGGCACATCTATGACATCAAGACCGGCATACTTTCCAATGCCTTTTAGCAAATCCACAGCCGAGATAATCGAACCCGAAACACCGAATAAATCGTTGAAAAGGGGCATGGCAGGCGCCTTACCCTGACCCCAAGGCCAGATAAGGTTGGCTGTGTTCTTCCCGTTTTTTCTTCTCTTGATGTTAATTTCATGTTTATCGAGAATGGGTTTTGATGTCCTGATAAGATCAATCAATAACCCTGAGTCTTCACCTCTGGGCAGGCAATCTTCCACGGATTGTCCCGTAACGTCGTGAGGAGGCGTACATTGCGCATATTCCCCGTGTTTCATCACCAGTAAATGCCTGTAGCTTACCCCGGCGTGGAATTTACATGCGTTACCGAGTTCGGCATCCACAGCTTCTATCAGGATACGCGCTTCTTCACTTAAAATATGACCCGCGCTGTAATCGGCGATTGTCCCGTCCTTCTCCGTAATAAGATTGCACCGGAAAGCGATATCGTCTTTTTCAAGGGCTACCCCCATGCTTGCTGCTTCAAGAGGACCGCGCCCTGAATAATATTGTGATGGGTTGTAACCCATGATAGAAAGATTTGCCACGTCGCTGCCGGCTGGCATATTATCGGGCACGGTTTTTGCAACACCGCATTTTCCATGCTTTGCTATAAAATCCATATTAGGGATATTGGCAGCCGCAAGCGGCGTGAGGTTGCCAAGCTCAGGAATGGGATAATCAGCCATCCCGTCTCCTACGAGGACGATGTATTTCATACCGCCCACTAAAGAGGGGTTAATACATGAAAATATCGGTTAGTTGAAAATTCTGGAACTATAAAATATAAAAATATTGACTTTTCAAAAAATGAAAAATTAACTTTTTACTACAAACGCCAGGACTAAAACCAGAACAACAATAAACTGCGGCACTATGTACCACTTTACCATTTTCTGGATACCTGCAACGCGGTTGTTCAATTCGTTCAAATCCTCTGTGAGTTTCTTCACCGGGTCATCGACTTGCGGTGATGGGATAGTTACCACAGGTTGAACTACTGCCTGTGCTGGCTGTGCGGTTTTTGTGTGCGTAGTTTTGATATTGTTGAACGTATACGTTTTCTTTGGTTTGACTATTACTGGTCTTACCTTCTCTATTGGCTTGAAATTCGGATCTCTTCCCTTACCCAGGGTATGGAAAATTTGATCCTCAGTTACATCTAGTATTGACATGGTGTACCCTCGTATATTATAGATTGTTATTACTATTATATAATTCTTTTTCTATCATTATCATCATAGTGGGAAAAATCTCAACTTAATTCATTTTCCCCAGAAAGGATTTCCTCGCCGCTTAATCTCCATATATGCCATAAGCGATTCCTTGTCCTCGATTTTCATAGCCTCGAAAAGCTCCTGTTCTGCTATTTTTGCATGTTTTTCAGGCACATCTATATACAGCGTATCTCCTTCCTTTATCTGGCGACCCACAGTAGGTCCGTCTATGGCAACAGCAACCTCTTTGCCTGCACCAGCCTCGCCTATATTCTCACTATTTTCCTGGATTCCTTTTATCGTTCCTACAACCGCGCCACTGTCTTTTAGTACATCCAGGTTTGTCTTTATCACACCGCCGAGGACGCGCACACCCACCACTGCGGGTTTACTCTGCCTGAACGTGCAGTCGGGTAAAATGATAAACCTGCCAGGTTTTATAATAGTTTCATAGCGTTTTTTCTCAAAAAGCTGTTTTTGTTCTACAACCCATTTCTTGTAATCCTCGATAAGCCTGTAGATGACATTGTTTGTGAAAACTTTAATATCAGAACCAAAAAGTTCTTCTTTAGCGTCAGGCAGGATATCCACATCAAATCCTAAGATTGCAGAAAAAAGCGGGTCTTTTATGGTTTTTACTTCTGAAACATCGCGTTTTGAAATATCCCCAATATCAGCCTTACGTATCGGAATACTTTCTTTCTTCAACTCGTTTACAAGAGCTTCAAGTGAGCCTATGGTATCGGCTTTAATCAGTATCCCGTTTGACTCGGTTTCAATCCGCACCGCATCTATCTCGGATTTTATCGCCGCCGCAACTTCATCGATATCGCCAGCCGCAACACGTATCTGAGAGCCGGAAAGCGCGCCTTCAAGACCAGGCGCGGCGATTTTAATACCTGATGCAGCCACTACTTTCTTTACCTGCTTGAATTTTTCTTCCGAGCGTATCTCGGAAAGCGGGCGCGGTTTCAAAAGAGCGCGTATTTTCGTGATAATAGGAGCCCCCCTGCTTCCCACCACAATAGTATCTCCAACGTTTAGCTCCCCGTCATATAGTATCACGTCAAGAGTAGTGCCAAGACCCACTTCTTCCTTCACTTCAAGAACTGTCCCTATACCAGGTCCGACTGCCCTGTACTCCAGGTCTTTTTCAAGGAACTTCTGGGCAAGCCCCATCAATATCATGAGCAGGTCGGGTATGCCTTCCCCCGTCCTTGCGCTTACAGGCACAACGCCTACATTTTTCTGGAAATCGCGCACCCGGTCATACCTGTCGGAGCTGAATCCCATTTCATAGAGTTTGCCTATAATTACGTATATTTTTTCATCAAGAGCCACCTTCACACGCTCAGACTGTTCTGGATAGGATAATATGAAAGGCTGACCTGGATGCGGATTCCAGCCCGGGATTTTGTCCATCTTATTTGCTGCCACGATAAACGGGGTTTTAAATCGTTTAAGAATCTCAATTGCTTCCACTGTTTGCGGCTGGAATCCTTCGTTCATATCCACAACAAGCACGGCAAGGTCAGCAAGCGCTCCGCCTCTTGCCCGAAGCGTGGTAAACGCCCTGTGTCCCGGAGTATCGATAAAAAGCAGCCCCGGCACTTTTGTATCACCTTTAAAAATATCCCCGCATACACGCCTGACAACATCGAGCGGCACTTCTGTTGCGCCTATATGCTGGGTAATCAGACCAGCTTCACGCTCGGCTATTGTTGTGCCTCTTATCCTGTCAAGGAGCGAGGTCTTTCCGTGGTCCACATGCCCCATCACGCATACGATGGGGGTGCGAAGATTCTGTGCCATACCCACTACATTATGTTATGCTATATTATTATTTATCCACGTACTTCAGAGGTTCGTGGGATGATTACAATTGATTAGATGGATGATGTTATTCTTAACCGAAAATATGAAATATTATATAAAAAAGTACACAATTAATATCTCACTCGTACAGCCAGGCTTCATCCACTCTCGAATATCCCGTTATCTCGGCATCCTTGAAATGGATGCTTATTTCCCTTTTTGCAGATTCGAGGGAATCACTGGCATGGACGATGTTGCGCCCTGTATCGAGTGCCAAATCCCCGCGTATTGAACCTGTGGCTGCATTTACTGGATTAGTAGCCCCGTTTATTGCGCGCATCACAGAGATTGCGTTTTTACCTTCAACAACCATTGAGACAGACGGTCCTGATGTAATAAAACTGACCAGTGAATTAAAAAAAGGTTTCTGGGCATGCTCAGCATAGTGTTTCTTTGCAGAATCCGGGGAAATCGTATTCATGCGCAGAGCCATTATTTTAAGTCCGCGCCGCTCTATTCTCCCGATAACCTCGCCGACCAGCCCTCGCTGCACGCCGTCGGGTTTTACCATCACGTAGGTGCGTTCCACAGTCTCACCTTTTACGCTGCTGTTTTTCCTCTTGCTTTACGTCCAGCCTCAGTCCACCTGACTTTGCGGGGAATCCTGCCGAGGTCTAAATTACCCTGGCATTTGGATGAACAAAAATAATATACTGTCCCGTCTTTCTTGGCGTACAGTTTACCTGTGCCGGGTTCTATTGCGCCACCACAGAAAGAGCATTTCTTTTTTTCCATGATTTCAACGTCCCATTAATTTCTTTGCTTCTCTTGATGTTTCAAGAAGTATCAGTATATCACCGAGTTTAACAGGTCCGACCACATTCCGGGTGATAATCCTGCCTTTATCCCTGCCGTCCAGTACCCTGCATTGTATCTGCATAGCTTCCCCATGCATGCCTGTTTTGCCGACGATTTCAACTATTTCGGCAGGAAATCCCGCGTCTTCATCTGCCATTATATCACTTCTTCAATGTCTGGACTTTCTGCGCCACTTCTTCAACTAATTCTTTGCCTTTTCCGGGTTCAACAATTGCCGCTGCGCCGCTGCCCACGCTTAATCCGCAGGCTGCTCCGAGTTCTACCTGTTTTTTGACATATATATAAGGGGTATTCTTTTCCTCGCAGAGCGCAGGGAGGTGCATTACAATTTCAGGAGGATTTACATCCTCGCCTATTACTACAAGCTTTGCAATACCGCGTTCGATTGCTTTTGTAGCTTCGTTTGTTCCTTTTTTAATCTTTCCTGTATCCCGTGCCATCTCAAGAGCTTCTAATGCTTTGTTGGATAACTCTGCGGGAACTTCAAATTTGATATACGTTTGTGCCATATTAATTACTCCTTCAGGATTTTAGTCCTTCATCATTCATTTGATTAAAAGTATCGGCTTCTCTACAGCCTCAATGGGTATATATTTTGCGCTTAAGAAAACTCTTCATTCAACACTTTTAACATATCTGGTGAACTTATTTTAACTGTAGTATAATTTCCACTTGTGTTTAAGTAATAATTCGTAAAACCTTTTTGCGTGCTATTGGCTTTTAACTGGTTGAGCTTTTTCAGGGCGCTTGAGTTTAAATTCAGATAAACAGTTGTCCTTTCGTAACTTCCGTTCGTTTCTCTGACACCCATATAAAACTGTTTTGCGAAACTCACATTTGAATTGATTTCCTGGAAGGGCGCTGCATCTACTTTGTTGAGCAGACTTTCAAACCGGTCATAACCAGTGGCAGTTTTGTTCTGGCTGTATAAGATTTCAAGAACATCTCTCGCTGTTTTATCATTCGTATAAATGATAGGGTTTCCCATTATGTTTATGGCGCCTGTATCCTGCCTTCTGAGGATGGGTGGATACGTGTCGGGTAAGACCATATATTCAAAATCATTTCTCTCAGGGAACATCGTACTTAGCAGAAGGAAGTTCGGGGCTCCCTGCTGGAAACGTGGCAAGCTTGCATAATACAATTTTGTAGTATTTGATTTGTAAAGGGTGTCCACATCATTTACTGGCAGCGTTGTTTTTGTCCACTGTATCATCTGCGGCGTCATGCTATCGATATCCGCATAACTGGCGCTCACCGCATTAGCAGGCGTCATATTAAGGGCATCTGAAATAGAATCGAACGGCTGGTTCACAACCCAGAATTCAGGATTATATTTTTCCTGCTGCGGTTGCTGCTCGGGTGTCTGTTGCGTTAAATCACTTCTCGAACTTGTTACCACATAAGCCACAGGCACGATTATCATGATCAAAATCATGAATGCGGCGAGTAATTTGTATGCATCCTGCTGTTCCATGCTCCCCCTAATTACTCTTATCATATTAAAGGATAACTTTTATATATAATGTACTCGTTTATACATTGATGTACAAAGTTGTACGGTGAGCATTATGAAAAACTTTAGGAAAGTTTTATCAAAAACCGTCGCGCCTGTTTATAAACCTTTAGGAAAGTTTTATCAAACGAGGGGTATGCAAAGCATACCCCAACACTGCGTAAACCGAAGTTTCGGTTTATGGGCGCAAGGGGCGTAACCCTTTATGAAAGAATATATCCAGAAACTCATCCAGAACCAGAGCCTGACAGCAGACGAGGCTGAAAACGCAATATCTAAAATCTTCAGCGAGGCGACAGACGCACAGATAGCCGCTTTTTTAACAGCATTGAAGATGAAAGGCGAAACGCCTGACGAGATTGCAGGTCTGGCGCGCGGTATGAAGAAAGCAGCCAATATCATCAACCCCAAAGTCGCGGGAACCCTTGTCGATACCTGCGGGACAGGGGGTGACTCCACAGGCACGATTAACGTAAGTACGGGCGCAGCTATCGTAACAGCAGCATGCGGCGTCTATGTCGCCAAGCACGGCAATTATTCCATCACCTCAAAATCAGGAAGTGCAGATGTCCTGCGCGAACTCGGTGTTAAGATAGACCTTCCCCCCAAAGAAGTGGAAAAGATTATCGAGAAAGTGGGTATCGGGTTCATGCTCGCCCCCGTCTTCCATCCCTCGATGAAGCGTGTGGCTCAGATAAGGCGCGACCTGGGTTTCAGGACTGTGTTCAATATCCTGGGACCGCTAACGAATCCCGCAAACGCAAAGGCGCAGGTGATTGGTGTTTTTGACGGCTCCCTGTGCGAGCCCATGGCAAACGTCCTCTCCATTCTGGGAACTAAAAGAGCGCTTGTGGTTCACGGAAGCGGCATGGATGAGATATCCAATACAGGTGAAACCCGGATAGTCGAATTAAACGGCGGCAAGCTCGCAAAATATTCCGTGAC
The DNA here is from genome assembly GCA_023249275.1 of Candidatus Methanoperedens sp. Lineage (GTDB taxonomy): Archaea > Halobacteriota > Methanosarcinia > Methanosarcinales > Methanoperedenaceae > Methanoperedens. The sequence goes on along the minus strand of JAHFCV010000019.1, from coordinate 4,895 downwards.
GCCCGAGAAACTGGGCGTCAAGCGCGCCTCTCCTCTCGATATTGCAGGCGGCACACCTGAAGAAAATGCAAGGGATATGGTGGATGTGTTAAAAGGGAAAAAAGGCTCAAAGCGGGATATAATTACTATCAACGCGGGCGCGGCGCTGCTTGTAAGCGGCAAGGCGGAAACGCTTGCTTCGGGGATAGGAATGGCAAACCAGGCTATTGATAGCGGCGCAGCCCTGAATAAGCTGAAAGACTTTGTGAATGCGGCAGGCGAGCCTGAAAAGCTGGCGCGGTTTTTGTGATTTTATTTCAGAGAACATGGATAAACAATTGAACCTAAAAAATATTGCTTTGATAGGACGAACATTTGAAGAGTACTATAAAATGTTCGATTTAGATAGTTTACATAAAAATGAACTGATTCTTGATGTCGCATCCGGGGTAAGTTCTTTCTGTGCCGAAGCCAATGCAACAGGATGCAATGTAACCGCATCAGATAGAATTTACACTTCCAGCCCATTAGAAATCGAGCAGAAATGCAGGCAAGACCTTGATGAAGTAATCAAACAATTACCTGAACTTGTTGATTTATTTGCATGGAATTTTTTCAAAGATATACGGGCGCTAAAAGCCCAGCGAGAAAAAGCATATAAATTATTTATCGAAGATTTTAAAAACTATGGAACAAAAAGATATATGCCTGTTGAGTATCCTGCTACAGATTTCATAGATAACCAGTTTACTATTTCCCTCGTATCACATCTGTTGTTTCTGTACGAAGACCATATAAATTACGATTTACACAAGAAAATTATTTTGGAACTTCTTAGAATAACATCAAAAGAAATTCGTATTTTCCCGATTGTGAATCTAAAAGGGAAAAAATCGTCACTTGTTGATATTTTAATGCATGATAAGGACTTTGAACGATTTCAAATATCAGTAAAAAAAGTTGATTACGAATTTATGAAAAATGGAAATGAAATGATGCTAATAACAAGTTAAGAGTGTGACAATGAAAGTAAAGATATGCGGTATCAAGACAGAACGAGACCTCAACATGGCAATAACTGCCGGGGCAGACGCGGTGGGATTTATTACCGATGTGCCTGTGGACTCCCCCCGGAAAATAAGCATCGCAGAGGCATCAAGATTAATCCTGAAGGTTCCTATATTTGTGACTTCGGTACTTGTCATCATGCCGGAAAATGCAGAACAGGCGCTCCACATGATCCATGCGGCACGACCCGATGCAGTCCAGATACATAATCCGATGGCGCTTTCTGAACTGAAGAAGCTCAAGGGAACAGGTGTAAAACTTATAAAAACAATTACAGTGCCGCAGGATGCCGAGCCTGAAACGCTGATAAAACAGCTAAGTGAACTTAATGGGATAGCGGATGCCGTACTTCTCGATACCGCGCTGGATGGAAAGACTGGCGGAACCGGAGTTCCCCACAACTGGGATGTCAGCTCTGAAATTGTTCTTCATGCAGGCGTGCCATTGATATTGGCAGGCGGGCTGAACCCTGAAAATGTCAGAGCAGCTGTGAGTACCGTGCGCCCCTATGCTGTGGATACTGCCTCAGGCGTTGAAACAGGTGGGAAAAAAGATGAAAAGAAATTAATGGATTTTATCAGGAATGCGAGAATGCATGAAATTTGATATAAGCGAGAAGGATTTTGTCAGGCTTGCAGAAGAAAACCCTGTGATAATCCAGTTAATGACAAAGGTGAAAACAGCATGTTTGCCCCTTGATTTATACGCTTCAATGGATAAAAAATGCGCATACCTTCTTGAATCCGTGGAAAAAGAGAAAAGGCATGCTCGTTTCTCGTTTGTAGGTACAGAACCCGATGCCGTTGTCACAGTCAAGAACCGTGTATTGACGCTTGATTACACGCGCAGGACAAATTTAATCGGGTTAATCAAGTCCTCGCTTTCAAACGTTTGCGAGAACAAAAATGGTATCTGGGCAATCAAAGCCGGTTTTGATACCATGGATGCCCTGCGCTTTGCTTTTGCAGCCTCGGATGTAAAATTTATCGGCAGGGGTTTTGACAGGCAGACATTCATGGGTGGAGCAATCGGTTTTTGCGCTTACGATATGGTGTATGACTGCTGGCTTGATATACATGCTAAAAAAAGCAGCACTCCTGATGCGCAGTTTGCGCTCACCACGAAGACCGTGGTTTTCGACCACCTTACAGACGAAACGTACATAGTCATGACGCCGTTTGTCCTTGATGGAGACGATGCGATAGGGGTGTACCGGAAGGCGCATGAGGATGCTGAAAAAATTGCATCTGCGATACGCTCTGCAAAACCCCTTGCTGCGCAGAAAAAGAAACCTGAGGCTATAAGATGCAACATGGAAAAAGAGGAATACGAAGACGCAGTCAGGAAGGCAAAGAAACATATTATTGACGGCGACATCTTCCAGGTCGTACTCTCGCGCAGGTATGAAATAACCACAGACCAGACGCCGCTTGAACTATATACTGCGCTACGCAGCGTTAATCCAAGCCCATACATGTATCTCTTTGAGTTTAATGGCACAGCTATTATAGGAGCAAGCCCTGAAACGCTCCTCTCTGTCCATAAACGGAAGGTCATCATCAACCCCATCGCTGGCACATGCCAGCGTGGCGAGACTGCGCAGCAGGATGAAGAGTTCGCAAAGGAGATGCTAGGAAGCGAGAAGGAAAGGGCTGAGCATGTGATGCTGGTTGATTTAGGGCGCAATGATGTGCGGATGGTTTCAAAAGGCGGCACAGTAAAAGTGGATGATTTCATGTCTGTGCTGAAATATTCTCACGTGCAGCATATCGAGAGCACAGTCTCGGGCATGCTGCGCGATGAGTGTGACCAGTTCGATGCCACGCGCGCCATCTTTCCGGCAGGCACGCTGTCCGGTGCGCCCAAGATACGCGCCATGGAGATAATACACGACCTTGAGAAAGACGCTCGCGGAATCTACGGCGGCGGCGTGGGCTACTATTCCTGGAACGGGGATGCGGATTTCGCCATTGTGATAAGGACTATAATCAAGAACGGAAGGAAGGCGATGGTGCAGGCTGGCGCTGGCATTGTTGCAGATTCTGACCCGGAATATGAGTATAACGAGACTGAGCGCAAGATGGCGGCGATGATAAAGGCGATTGGAGGAACATGATGAGCCCATTCTATATAAATAAAGAACCACAGATGAACGCAGATGAACTCAGATTAAATGATACGGTTCAACCACCGCAGAGGACGCAAAGAACGCAAAGCTATGCTGCAAACCAGTATGAAAAGGTACCACTTCTACGAAGAACACGGATGACACGGATTAGACGGATTTTCACGGATAATTTTAATCCGTGCGCATCCGTGTCATCTGTGCAATCCGTGTTCTATCACAATTGTTCTGGCATTCAAGTCAGGACGATCGGAGGAGCATGAAGGTCTTATTTGTAAATAACAAGGATTCTTTTGTGTGGAACCTTGTTGATTACGTTTCCATATTTGAGCCCGATACTATTGTGGTTCCAAATACCATTTCTCTTGGTGAAGTGAAGGAAATTAACCCCGATGCAATTGTGATATCACCGGGTCCGGGGCATCCTGCAAACCCCAAGGATATAGGAAGCTGCCTTGATATCATAAGAGAATCGAGTGTGCCGCTGCTTGGCGTATGTCTCGGTCACCAGGCAATAGCAGTGGCGTTCGGCGGCGAGGTGAGCCATTCGCCTTCAGGACCCCTGCACGGCAAGACCTCGCTTATAACACATACCGGAAAAGGCATATACGAGGGCTTGCCAAATCCTCTTGTGGGAGGACGGTATCATTCCCTTGCCATCACAAAACTGCCGCGCGAGCTTGAGGTGACTGCGAGGACGCAGGATGGCATAATAATGGGAGTAAAACATAAGCAACGACCTATCTTCGGCTTGCAGTTCCACCCCGAGTCCGTGCTCACGCCGGAGGGGCTGAGGATAGTGGAGAATTTTTTGAGGATGGCACAGAGAAGGTAGAGATTCAGATGTTTAAACCGAGGTGAGGGTGGCGTTTGTCTCTCTTTCTGCGAACTTCCAGCCAGCGTGCCTTCCATTCTCGTTATTAATAGAGAGCGATTTGGGGCTAAACTGCTCCAAGAAATCGAAATCATTATTGTTTGGATCAATGACCGGGAAGCTGTTCCCGAACACCATGTTCGAGATAGCGAGTTCGCTTATCAGGGTATTCAGCTCGTACTCGGCTGCCAGTTCATTCGACTGAAGCATCAGGTCCCTGTCCTGATGCGTAAATGAGATGCCCGATTCAGCCATGCTGTCCGCAATACAGGTGACGATGCAGAATACATGGGCATCCTGAAAGAAGAAATCCTCGAATTTCTGGAAATCAGCCGTGATCTCTGTAGTCTTGAGCTTCTTCCCCTTCCCCATCTTGCTCGCGCCTTTGTAGGCTTCCCAATGCAATGACCTGGGTTTTATTAACCCAAGTTTCACCCTTGGTTGTGACAACAATTAACACTTTCGCTATATCCTCTGCCACTGCTATTCGTTTCTTGTTATTATTTGATATTTTACATAAATATTATGTTGTCATAGTATATATGACAAAAAACTATCAAAGTTGATCTTTGGATATTAAAGTAAAACAGCCTATGCGTCCATAAAAAACGCATTTTTGATTATTGTTGTGCTATAAGCAGGGGTAAAGTTGGGTGAATTAGGTTGCAAAAAAAAATTTTTTATAAATTTAAAAAGTAAGTTCAACAGGGAAGTGAATAAGTCAATAGATGATCTTTGATTACTATACCCCGCAGCTCTGCTGCGGTTGGGACAAACCATAGTACGAACTTTTTTTAAGCGTGGGTACATATTAACATAGATGGTAGAGTTAGAACATGCAAGCCATTG
>JAHFCV010000166.1 GCA_023249275.1 Candidatus Methanoperedens sp. | reverse complement strand
CGATTATCGCATGCTTTGCCATCGGACTCGGTGCAGCACTTACTCCAATTGGTGAGCCTCTTTCTACCATCGTAATAAAGACCAAGATGAAGGAGAGCTTCTTTTATCTTGTGGATTTGCTAGGGATATATATTATACCGGGAGTGCTTGCATTCGGTATAGTCGGTGTTTTCTTTGCATCCAGAAAAGAAAAGGAAGTGCGTAAGGATGACGTCGTAGTGACAGATGAGGTTCATGAAAGAATAAACGATGTTCTAATCAGGGCGGCGAAGGTGTATGTGTTCGTAATGGCACTTGTCCTTCTTGGAACCGGCTTTACGCCGATTATTGAGTGGTATGTAACCAAAATGGCGGGAGAAGCACTATACTGGGTAAATATGGTATCCGCCATCCTTGATAATGCTACTCTTGCTGCTGCCGAAGTCGATCCTTCAATGATAGTACCAGGCGCGCCTGACCCGGCAATCAAGATTAAAAGTGTATTGATGGGATTGCTCGTATCTGGCGGTATGCTCATACCCGGTAATATACCGAATATCATCGCAGCCAACAAGCTCGGAATCACAAGCAAGGAATGGGCAAGGCTTGGAGTTCCGCTGGGTCTGGTAGCAATGCTGGTATATTTCATAATTCTCTACGCGCCGAGCTATATATCGTAATCAGGTAAACAATAATGAGAAAATAATGATATGTAAACACTGTGGACATACTGTTAGTATGGCAGGAGGTATGTGCTTTCATACGGAGAATGGGTTCTCCCATACCTGCAAGATATGTGGTTGCAGGTTTCCGGAACAAGATGAGAAACAAAATGGAGAAAAGACGTAAAACAGAGTATATGGAGAAAACTAAGAAACTGGGAATAGGAATAGCGTTCGTAGTTATTGGCATATTCTTTGTTGTATTGATGATAGCATGGCTATTATATAATATTTTTATTTTTTCTAAAGGTTAGGCATCATTAAAATTAAGTCAAGCGCCAACTATGACAATTTAGATGGTGCCTAACCGGAATTTAAATAAAGATATACCCTGACATTAAAAGTTGTGCCTATGGCGTCAATAAAGCATCTGTCATAAAGAACGTGTATTTTTCTGTTGATCCATGGATTCTTGATCACAGTATGTCGAATCTTATATGATTGTCTGGTTCTTGGTTCATATTATTTTGTAGTGAGTGTATCACTACATATTTATCACTACAAATATCGGATTCTCATCCGACTTTTTCGGCTAAGTTATGCCGCAAAATACCGAAAATGATGGTATACTTTAGATTCTTTACTCCCATTTTGCACAGACGTCAGAATGACGCCATAGAGTTGTGCAGGCTTTAAAACCAGTAGATTGAAATATAAGAAATTAGAAATAAGAATAAGGGAGGCTAAAATGTTCGAAAAAATATTATTTCCAACAGATTTTTCAGAGTATGCGCAGAAAACCCTTGAATGCATTGGTGAGATTCCAGGGATAAAAGAATTGATGCTTTTGCATGTAGTGGATGCCACACATCCTTCAAAACATGGCTGGACTCACGGGCCGCATATCGAGAATGCTAAGATTCTCATGGAAGAGAAGAAAAAATACCTCGAGAGTATCGGGTTGAAAGTCAAAGTGAAGGTTGACGTAATAACAGAAGGTGAAGTTTATAGAGAGATTCTGGAAAATGCGGATAAGGAAAAAGTTTCCTTGATTGTAATGGGTGCCCGTGGAAAAAGCCAAATAAAGGATATTCTTCTTGGAAGCGTCTCTACAAACGTAGTGCGTCATGCAAAGACGCACCTTCTTATCATGCGCTATAAATTGGTAGAAGAACTTGAAAGTGTAAAACATGAAAAATTCTGCCCGATGATTTTCTCAAAAGTGCTTTTACCCACCGATTTTTCGGAGCCTGCCGGTGAGGCAATATCTTTAGTAAAAGACATAAAAGGGATTGAAGAGCTTGTTCTTTTGAATGTGGTTAACAGGGGCGAAACCGAGGAGGAAATAGAGGAAAATGTCAAGGAAGCAAAAAAGAAGCTCGGTGACTTAAAGAAGGAGCTTGGCGAAGCAGGTTTTAAGGTGAAAGATCATGTGCGTGTGGGAAACCCGCCAGAGGAGATAATCTCAACTGGCGAGGATGAGGATGTATCACTGATAGCGATGAGTACACATGGAAAAGGCTGGTTCAGGGAATTGCTGGTAGGAAGCACCACTTGTTCAGTAGTAAGGAGAGCAAATAGACCTGTTCTGGTTGTGAGAGCTAAGTGAAAGGATGATATGAACTTTCATGTGTGAGAGTTCCAAGAAATGCCTGAGTTAAAATGTAAACACACTTTAATCGTCAGATGATCTCAAGACAAAAAGCAGGTATAGTACTCGGTCCCTTCCTCTTTTTGCTTATCCTTCTCTCAGAAATAGAAGGTCTCTCGTGGGAAGCTAAATCAATAGCAGCGAGCACTGCATGGATAGCGTGCTGGTGGTTGACAGAGACGATTCCAATCCCAGCGACATCTCTGCTCCCGATAATTCTTTTTCCATTGCTTGGAGCGCTTGAAATTGGTAAGGTTACAGCAGAGTATGGAAATCAGATAATCTTCCTCTTAATCGGGGGATTTTTCATTGCAATTGCCATGGAGAAATGGAGACTTCATATCAGGATTGCGCTGCTTATTGTGAGAACTATTGGTACAAGCCCAAGAAAGACAATAGCAGGGTTCATGGCTGCCACAGCTTTTATTTCGGTATGGATAAGTAATACAGCCACCGCTATGATGATGGTACCCATCGCCACAGCAGTAATATATCAGGCATCAAAAGCAAGGGAAGATAAAAATTTTAACACTGCTATCATGCTCTCGGTGGCTTATGCAGCCTCGATAGGAGGAATAGCTACGCTCATTGGCACCACACCCAACCTGATTTTCGCAGGCATATACCGCACATTCTATGGTACTGAGATAACATTCTTGCAGTGGGCTTCCTTCGGCTTTCCGCTGGCGTTTTTTATATTGACTGCCTGCTGGGCGTATCTCGTATATGTCGCATATCCTCCGCGAATAAAAGCGCTGGGAGACGGAATTGAGGAAGAGATAAAAAAACTTGGAAAAATTACAGGTCAGGAGAAAAGGGTATTGGCAGTGTTTTTATTGGTGGCATCTCTCTGGATTACCAGAGCGCTGTGGGGCAAATATTTGCCGATGATTACGGATTCAAGTATCGCTATCCTTGGAGCATTTTTGCTTTTTCTTATCCCCGCTGGAAAAGCTGAGGCGTTGCTGAAATGGAATGATGCACTTCGGCTTCCATGGGATGTAGTTCTTTTGCTGGGAGGGGGACTTGCGATTGCTAAGGGGTTTACAGAAACTGGTTTAGAAGTTTGGATAGCACAGCAGCTTCTTTTTCCAAAAGGCATGCCTGCTATTGTCATAATCCTGGCAGTTGTCGCCCTCACAATTTTCCTGACCGAAATAACCTCAAACACAGCCACTGCCACAATTATAATACCAGTGACTGCTTCCCTTGCCGCTGCACTTGGTATGGAACCAACAGGATTGATGATTGCAGCAGCCATATCCGCCTCGCTTGCTTTCATGCTGCCTGTAGCCACGCCGCCCAATGCCATCGTGTTCGGTACTGGCTATGTGACAATACCCCAGATGGCAAGAGCAGGACTCTGGATGAATATATTATGTATAGCGATTATAACGTTATTTATCACTTTTATGCTACATTAGATTGAAATATTAGAGGAAAGAAATGTGAATAAAGGGAGGTATATGTTCGAAAGAGTGTTATTTCCGACGGATTTTTCAGGATATGCGCAAAAAACATTTGAGTGCATTCGAGATTCCCGGCGTAAAAGAGGTGGTGCTTCAGCATGTGGTTGATGCCGCGTATCTTTCAAAGCGAGGGCAGGCTCTCGACCCCTATATTAAAAATGCCAGGATTTTCCTCGAAGAGGAGAAAAAGCGACTCGAGAGCCTTGGGTTAAAAGCCAAAGCGAAGGTAGATGTGATAACAGAAGGTAATGTTTCAAGTGCGATCCTGGAAACTGCAAATAAGGAAAAAGTTTCTCTGGTCGTAATGGGTGCACATGGAAAAAGCCTCATCGAAGGCATCCTTCTTGGAAGTGTCGCCACAAACATACTGCGCTTTGGAAAGGCGCATGTTCTGATCATGCGCTATAAATCGGCAGAGAGACTTGAGGGCGAAAAATTTGAAAATCTCTGTCCGCGGATTTTTTCAAAAGTTCTCTTCCCTACTGATTTTTCCGAACCTGCCGGAGATGCATTATCGTTTGTGAAAGCTCTGGAAGGGGTTGAAGAAGTCGTGCTGGTACATGTTGTCGACAGGGGAGAAACATAGGAGGAGATTAACGCCAATGTTCAGGACGCAAAGAAGAAGCTTGAGGACACAGCGGCGGAGCTTGACAGAGCAGGCATGAAGGTGAAAGTTCACGTCCATATAGGGAGTCCCCCTGATGAGATCACTTATGTGGCGGAGGAAGAAAATGTGTCGTTGATAACAATGAGCACTCGTGGGAGGGGCGTGTTCAGGGAAATACTGTTGGGAGGTACTGCACGTGACGTGGTCAGGCACGCAAAGAGACCTGTTCTGGCGGTGAGAGCTAAGCTTAGAACGTGATATGTGAATCATCGAGATGTGTGGTATTTCAGTCAGTATCATCTGTCTGTGGTTTTCAATTACATAGAGACACGACAGATTCTTGTAGGATCAACTTGCTTTTATGATTTTGTCACCCTCTTAATTTCCTTTGGAAATTGCAAACATATTTTATCTTAATCAATC
>JAHFCV010000165.1 GCA_023249275.1 Candidatus Methanoperedens sp. | reverse complement strand
TCTATATAGGCACTATGATAAAATAAATGTTTCGGTGTTTGAAAGTATTATTTCGAGAAGCAGCGACAAAATGAGTAAAAGACGTGCTTTATGTAGTGCCTAATTTAACGGGAATTTAGGATAATAATTTAAACGGGGGTATCTATGTCAACCCATGATGTGACTGAAGACCAGATATTTCATACGTTAGGTAGAGCAAGAGTGCAGGATTATAAACCGAAAGAGAAGCAAAAACCGGCAGAGAAACCTGTACCTGTGAAAATTATCCCTTCTCCTGAAGTTGATGAATTCGAGAAGAAACTTATAGATGAGCTAAATGAATTGAATGCCCGCGTAAATGAAATCCAAAAAACGATTAAATGGTATATAGTACTGTTATTTTTTGTCATTATTGTCATGTCGCTGGCTTTGCTGGTGGGATTTATTTTGAGAGTTTAATTGCCGCCTTTCAGGTCAATCCAGTCTGCATTTCTACTCCACCCTCGCATCCACAACAACATGCCATACCCCTGGCGAGTATTTCTTTATCCTTCGCATACCGGTTATCTCCACCTTCCTTCCCTGCTTTTCCGCAGACTCAACTATCCTCTCAACAGGTCTGCGCTCCAGAGGCTCAGGCACAGCCTCATGGTAATGGAGAATCCCCCTGCGCTTTAAAGCACGGATACCATGCTCAAGATACTCATGCCCGTCCAGGTATCCCATGAGCACCCTGTCCGCTATCCCGCGCTGTGTAACAACCGCACAGTCTCCTGCCGCGGGTTCAATAATATCCCCGACTTTGTTAAGCCTGATATTTTCTTTTAAATAACCAAACGCCACAGGATTAATTTCTATCGCAAATATTTTATCAGGCTTTGAATGCACTGCCATGGGTACTGAGAAATAACCAATACCTGCGAACATATCCACAACAGTTTCCCCCCGCCCCAGTTTACTCATGCGCTTTTTTTCAGCGAGGTTGCCCTGTGAATACATAATTCGCATGGCATCGAGCTTGAAAAGACAGCCGTTCTCTTTGTGGGTTGTTTCGGTTTTTTCCCCGGCAATTATTTCCCGCGACGGCTGCCTCGTTTGACCGCTTATTCCCCTGTCAAGCAACACTGTCCTGCATCTTGGACAAAGCGATAACAATGCCTTCCCGATCCCTGTCTTTCGGCTCTCAAGCTCTTTCTTAAGCGATACAATGATAATATCCCCCAGAATCTGCCATCCGGAAGGTAAGAGTTTTTTCTCGCTGCCCGGAATGTCAAGGCTTTCTGCCAGTGTTTTTTTGGGGAAATAAAATTCGGGTACTTCCTGTCCTATCAGGGTAAGCTCCTCTGACGCAAAAGAGCCCTTTACCGGAATCTCGACAAGCCCGTTCCTTTTCACAAGTTTCCTGGTTTTATCAAGCACGTCCTCAAGAAGCAGTTTTTGCCGAACCCTTTCAGCGTCCTCTTTACAAACAAGAACAGCCTTCATGAATTTCTTGCAATAAACAATATATCGCTGAGTATCGAACTTGCAGTTTCAATAGAACCGGCGCCTTTCCCGCTGATGGTGATTCTTCCCGCAAGGTCTGTCAATATCGAAGCCACGTTCAGCGTGCCTCCCACTGCAAGCGGATGGCGCTTCGGCACAAGGCGCGGGGCAACAGTTAACCCGTTCCCTCTTGCTTCGCATACAAGTTTTACAACGTAATTGTTCTTATTCGCAAGTTCAAGGGCTTCGGGTGTGATTTTCGTGATGCCTGTAACTTCAACATCGCGATATGTGGCATCCTGCCCGAATACCGAGTTTGCGATAATGACAAGTTTACAGGCAGAATCAATCCCTTCCACATCGTATGTGGGGTCGGCTTCCGCTATCCCGAGTTCCTGCGCTTCTTTCAGCACAAGTTCATAGGGCATCCTCTCTTCCGCCATCCTGGTAAGGATGTAATTGGTCGTGCCGTTGAGTATGCCTTCAATCCCGATGACCGTGTTTCCAGCCAGAGCCTCGTGTATAAGGTTGAATATCGGCACAGCGCCCCCCACTGTAGCCTCGTACCGGAAATATAACCCGTTATCTTCTGCCGCTTCCTTCAATTCCTTGAACCTCAATGCAAGGGGACCTTTGTTTGAAGTGACCACATGCCTTCCAGCCTCAAAAGCCGCAAACATGTTGCCCAGGCCCGGCTCTCCGTTTTCGATATTCGTGGGAGTTGCTTCCACGACAATGTTATGCTCAACATCGCGAATAATATCAAGTGCGTTCTCCTTTCCTTTTGCGACAGTACCCTTGTTTTTTTTCCTTTCAAGAGCGCTTTTAAGATTAATTCCCCCGGCATTTATCTCACTGCCCTTAGAATCTGAAATTCCCACAACCTGAAGGTCTATGCCCTGTTTATTGAGGTCTTCTCTTTTTGCCAGTATCGAGCGCGCGACTCCCTGCCCTACTGCGCCAAATCCGATGATGGATATTCTGACTGTCTTCATGCCGCCTCCGAGTTTTGCCGTATTGGTTCAATCATTAACAGGTCTTTTTTATGCGCCACTTCGCGCAGGATGTCCAGGGCTATGCTTAATTCCTTCTCCCCGACTGCATTGATGACAAGATATGACGATGAAGTTTTCTCTATAGCAGGCATGGAAAGCGACATGTCCACGACTTCCGCAAAGCCTGTGGAATCAATCCTGTCTATGGTGTCTCCCATATCGGAATGAACGATATGCCCTATGAGAATTACAGAAACGGTAGACCTGAGCCGCTCTTCCCCGACTCTCGCCACCCCGACGCCGCTTTTTTCAAGCCGGTCTATGAGTTTGTTCAGTACCTTATGTTCTATCTCGAAAGTAATCTGTACGGGGATTGTTCCTCTTGGTGTCTTCTCGTCATGCTGGTGTACAACGCTCATGATATTGCCGTGGAGTTCTGAAATCGGCGCAAGCGCAAGGACAAGCTGCCCTGGAATATCCTTGAGTTCGAGTGTCATCGAAACAATCATGAGTCCCACTATGCACAGGTGAGTAATAAGTTTTTTTGGTGGTATTTGTGATAAATGAAGACCATTCTATCTGTTCAGGTCTCTCCATGCAAAAAGCCCACCTGCAGCAGCCACAGCCCCAGCGATTACCACAACGTAAAGCCCGTACCCGACGCCTGAAGATATCGTCGCTCCCATGATATCCCCGGAGAATGACTCTATGCTCATGAGGTTGACAACTCCGCCTCCTATAATCAGGATTCCGCAGGCTGACATTGCAATGCTCTGGAGCTTTTCACGCAATAATAATGCCGCTGCAATGCTTGCTATTCCTAAAGCAAGCACACCTATTCCCTGAAATTCCCAGCCAATTTTTCCACTCACCAGCCCAAGCAGCATACCGCTTCCGTTTATTGTTCCAAGCCCGTTCACAGACAAAGTTGATACCTCACCTGACGCAGCGGCAGTAGCGCGTGCACCGAACCAGGGAAGGAAAACACTTATCATCGAAATTAAACCACCGGCGATGGTAAGAACCTGAGATTTTGCAATGCTGTTTTTATTTACCATGTGCGCACCAACGTTTTTCTGCTATATAGTCTCCCGCTAAACATATGATTATTTTTCATCACGAATTTCACGAATGTGCGAATGATACGAATTTAGCCAGACAGTTCACGATTAACTTTCAACCCTGATACATTTTATATTCATGAAATTTGTATATTCGTGTCATTCGTGATTTATTTTCACATGTTATGCGGATAACTATAAATTCATTCCCTCTCCTTCACAAGCACCTCAACCACAGACGGGTCAGCCAGCGTTGTAACATCCCCAAGGTCATGAATTGCGCCGGACGCGATTTTACGCAGTATCCGCCTCATGATTTTGCCCGACCTTGTCTTGGGAAGCGCATCCGCAAACTGAAGCTTATCGGGTTTTGCGATAGGACCTATATGATTCCTGACATGAGTTACGAGTTCTGCCTTAAGCTCCTCGCTTTTTGCCACGCCTTCCTTAAGCGAGACAAAGGCATAGATGGCTTCCCCTTTTATGTCGTGGGGATAACCCACCACGGCGGCTTCAGCCACTGACGGGTGTGATACCAGAGAGCTTTCGATTTCCGCAGTCCCAAGCCTGTGCCCTGAAACCTTTAACACATCATCTATCCTGCCCATTATCCAGAAATATCCCTCCTCGTCTTTTCTGGCGCTGTCCCCTGTCTGGTATAATCCGGGAAATTGCGTGAAATAGGTCTCCTTAAATCGTTTATGGTTGTTATAAACCGTTCGCATCATGCCTGGCCATGGCTTTTTGATAACAAACTCCCCCCCTTCATTGACGTTTGCTTCTGTCCCGTCAGGTTTGACAACCATTGGCTCGATACCGGGAAAAGGAAATGTCGCAGAACCGGGCTTGAGAGGCGTGGCTCCTGGAAGTGGCGTAATCAGGATGCCGCCAGTCTCGGTCTGCCACCAGGTATCCACTATGGGGCAGCGCCTGTTCCCGATAACGTCATAATACCACATCCATGCTTCCGGGTTTATGGGTTCGCCCACAGTGCCAAGAAGACGCAGGCTTGAAAGGTCTCTTCCTTCAGGCCATTCGTCCCCGCTTCTTTCCATAGCCCTGATTGCGGTTGGGGCAGTATAGAATATCGTGACTTTGTATTTTTCCACCAGTTCCCAGAACCTGTCAGGTTTGGGATAATTGGGAACCCCCTCGAACATCAACTCTGTTGCCCCGGCTGCAAGAGGTCCGTAAACAGTATAGCTGTGACCCGTAATCCATCCGATGTCTGCCGTGCACCAGTAGATATCCTCATCCCTGTAATCAAAAATCCATTTAAAGGTCAGCATGTTGTACAGCAGG
>JAHFCV010000164.1 GCA_023249275.1 Candidatus Methanoperedens sp. | reverse complement strand
AGTCCCGGCGCTTCGCGGAGGCCGATGCAACCACAAGCATCGCAAGAAAACTTTCGGCAAAATATAGAACAACGAACTAAAACGAACTGCTACGAACTCACGCTACCGGAATTCATCTAAAAAGGATTAAGGGAATGTCATACCCTGAAATTAAGAAAATCACCAAGAAATGCTGTGACGCCATCGATTCAGGCGCGGATTCTATAACAGTATGGGGTACAGGAAAAGCAACTCGCGAATTCTTGTATGTGGAGGATGCAGCCCGAGCGATTGTGCTTGCAACAGAGAGATACAATAAAAGCGAGCCTGTTAATATCGGTGCGGGGTTTGAGATATCGATAAAGGAGCTGGTTGAGTTGAGAGTTAAGCTTACAGGATTCAAAGGAGATATTGTATGGGATACAACAAAGCCGGATGGGCAGCCGAGGAGAATGCCGGATACAATGAGAGCAGAGAACGAATTCGGGTTTAAGGCTAAAACTTCATTTGATGAAGGGTTAAGAAAGACAATTGAGTGGTATATGTTAACTATATAAACCAAAGAAACTAAACAAAAATAATTGCGTATTTCAGGTCAAAAGGAAATAGCCAACCTTATGAAAATAATCCGTATATTTAAGGAAGCAATTACCCGCCAGAAAGAATATGATTTTGACCTTAAAAGGGAATTTCAAGAATGGGACAGCCTCAGTGATGAAGCTCTTCTGAACTTTGAGGATGCTTTATAATGCAAGAAGGCCTATTCAAAATTATGAGCAAAAAAATACCAGATTTCAAATCACTGGAAGAAGCGGCAGACTACTGGGATACCCACAGTTTTGCAGAGTATATAACAGACACAGAGCCCGTTGAAATCGAAGTAAATCTTGCTCAACACAGGATAACGCTGGAAATAGATAGCGATCTTTCTGAAAAGCTTGATAAAATTGCCCACAAGAAAAAAAAGAGTTATGACAAGCTGATTGGCTCATGGATACGTGAGAAAATAATCCAGGAAGCTTCTAATTGAAGATATGATTCGTGGAAAATGAGGCGGCTGGGTTAGCATGAATTGATGGGTTTGGATCATTAGACGGATTTATATTTATCAGCGCTGGGGCAAGCCCCAGACCCCGCGGTGGCGCCGCTCTCTGGCGGTGACAGCAGGTTTCATACACTTCTTTCACACAGCATGCGGCAATAATAAAAGTGCGACTCTATAATATTGTCTACAGGATATTAAATGAGAAACAAAAAAGTTCTGATTACAGGCGGTGCAGGTTTTATCGGCTCGAACCTTGCAGATGAACTGGCAAGAGAAAACGATGTTGTTATTCTCGATGACCTGTCCTCTGGCAGGATAGAGAACATAAAAGAATTGTTAAAAAATGATAACGTCAGGTTCATAAAAGGAAGCATCACCGACCTCAATCTGCTTCAAGAGAGTTTTACTGGAATCGACTATGTGTTCCACCAGGCTGCAATACCCGGTGTGCCTGACAGCATAAAAGATCCCTGCAAAAGCAACAGTGTTAATATAAATGGGACTCTGAATGTGCTGATTGCAGCGAGGGATAACGGAGTTAAAAAATTGATATTTGCCACTTCGTGTGCCGTTTATGGCGATTCTACGGTTCCGCCCATTTCAGAAACTGCTCAACCGGATCCCGGATCACCCTATGCTGTCGCAAAATTGGCGTGTGAATATTATTGCAGCGTATTTAATAAGCTTTTTAATCTGCCTTCAGCATCGCTTCGATATTTCAATGTCTATGGGCCTCGGCAGAATCCAGACTCTGAGTACGCTGCGGTTATTCCGAAGTTCATTGTGAAAGCATTGTCCTGCGAATCGCCGGTAATATATGGTGACGGTCTTCAAACGCGGGATTTTGTGTTTGTTAAGGATGTGGTTAGAGCGAACATAGTGGCAGCCGAGAGCAGGGAAACAGGTATTTTTAATATCGGCAGTGGCAGAGGGATATCCATAAATGAGCTTGCAGCCACTGTAATAAGCCTAACGGGAAAGAATATAGGATTAAAATATGCCCCTGTAAGGGAAGGGGATATTAAATATTCACATGCAAGCATAGAAAAAGCGCGAAAGATAAATTATAAACCTGAATATAGCTTGGAAAAGGGATTGAAGGAAACAACAGGGTGGTTTAAAATGAAAAATATTAAACAGGACTATGACTAAAAAAGCACTTATCACAGGAATAACAGGACAGGACGGCTCCTACCTGGCAGAACTGCTGCTGGGCAAGGGATACGAGGTCCACGGCTTGATCCGGAGGGCGAGCACGTTCAATACGGAACGTATCGATCACCTGTATAAGGACCCTCATGAAGGCGATTCAAGGTTGTTTTTGCATTACGGGGATTTGTCGGATTCCGGGCAACTGACGAATATAATATACAATATTCAGCCTGATGAGATATACAATCTTGCGGCGCAGAGCCATGTCAGGGTCAGCTTTGACCTCCCCGAGTACACAGGGGACATCACGGGACTGGGCACTACACGGTTTTTAGAGGCAATTAAAAGAAGCGGTATTAAGACGAAATTCTATCAGGCTTCAAGCAGCGAAATGTTCGGGAATTCTCCACCCCCGCAGAATGAAAAAACTCCCTTCTACCCAAGGAGCCCATATGCGATAGCAAAAGTATATTCTTACTGGATGACAGTCAATTATCGTGAGGCTTATGGTCTTTTTGCCTGCAACGGAATCCTTTTTAACCATGAATCCCCGCGGCGCGGCGAGACGTTTGTGACGAGAAAAATAACAAGGGCGCTTGCAAGAATAAAACTTGGACTTCAGGATAAACTGTATCTTGGCAATCTTGATGCGAAAAGAGATTGGGGCTATGCAAAAGAGTATATTGAGGCTATGTGGCTCATGCTTCAGCAGGATGAACCTGAGGATTATGTTATCGCCACTGGTGAAGCTCATTCGGTGAAAGAGTTCTTGACCGAAGCTTTCGGCTACCTTGGTCTTGACTGGCGGGATTACGTGGAGATCGATCCCATATATTTCAGACCTACCGAGATCGATGTACTGATGGGGGATTCGCGCAAGGCACAGGAAAAGCTCGGGTGGAAACCCAAAGTATGCTTCAAAGAAATGGTGAAAATCATGGTGGATGCAGACCTCGAAAAGGAAAAGATGTTGATAAATGGGTCTTCTAATTATAAAAAAGAGAAAAATTATGTCGTTCCTTGAAGGTAAAAGAATAGTAGTAACAGGAGGTGGCGGCTTCCTTGGAAAAAATGTTGTTTCTAAACTAGAGGAATACGGACGTGAAGACATCTTTATCCCGCGGAGCAAAGATTACGACCTTGTGGATATGGAGGCTGTGAAAAGGCTTTATGAAGATGCCAGACCTGATATAGTGATCCACCTTGCGGCTGTGGTTGGCGGCATCGGTGCAAACTCCGAGAATCCAGGACGCTTTTTCTACGATAACCTGATGATGGGCGTGCAGATGATGGAGCAGGGGCGGTTGAACGGCATAGAGAAGTTCGTTGCACTGGGTACGATATGTTGTTATCCCAAATTCACGCCTGTTCCTTTCAAGGAAGAAAATCTCTGGAATGGATATCCTGAGGAGACCAATGCACCTTACGGTCTGGCAAAGAAGATGCTGCTTGTGCAGTCGCAGGCATACCGCCAGCAGTATGGATTTAATTCTATCTTCCTGTTACCTGTGAACCTTTATGGTCCTGGGGACAATTTCGATCCGTGTTGTTCGCATGTTATCCCAGCGTTGATCAAGAAGTGCGTTGATGCTATCGATTCAGGCGCGGATTCGATTACCGTGTGGGGCACAGGGAAAGCGACTCGCGAATTTCTGTATGTGGAGGATGCAGCCCGGGCGATTGTGCTTGCGGCAGAGAAATATAATAAGAGCGAGCCTGTGAATATAGGCGCAGGGTTTGAGATATCGATAAGGGAGCTGGTTAATTTAATTGTTAAGCTTACAGGATTTAAAGGAGATATTATATGGGATACGACAAAGCCTGATGGGCAGCCGAGGAGGATGCTGGATGTGAGCAGGGCTGAGAAGGAATTTGGGTTCAGAGCAAAGAAGGGGTTTGAGGAAGGGTTGAAGAGGACAGTGGAGTGGTATAAGCGTAGCACGGTGAAGAAAAAATTATAGATATACTATTGATAAATATTAGGAAAATATGGATAAGAAAGACACTTCAGTTTATATCATAGAGCCGAAAAAAGGCTGGATACCTGTGGATTTACATGAAATATTCCGGTTCAGGGAACTTCTATACTTTCTTGCATGGCGAGATATAAAGCTCAGATATAAGCAGACTATTCTGGGGGCAGGTTGGGCTATCATCCAGCCTCTGTTCACGATGGTAGTCTTTACACTATTCTTCGGACAGATGGCAAAGATCCCATCGGACGACATACCATATCCGATTTTTTCATATTCAGGGCTCATCTTGTGGGTCTATTTTGCAAATGCGATATCCTTTTCAAGTACGAGTATGGTTTCAAGTTCAAATCTAATCTCCAAAGTATATTTCCCGCGACTTCTTGTTCCCACTTCAGCGACACTATTCGGACTTGTTGATTATGTTATGGCTTTTATTGTTATGGGTTTGCTGATGGCATATTATAATTTTATGCCTGGAATTACAATTTTATTACTTCCTGTCATACTGTTCATGACCTGGATGTTAGCAGCCGGTGTTGGCTACTGGCTTTCAGCCCTGAACGTTAAGTACAGGGATATCGGCTATATCATACCATTTTTCATCCAGTTGTGGCTTTTCGCTACACCCGTGATATATCCTTCAAGCATGGTCAGCGGCAAATATGGATGGCTTTTATC
>JAHFCV010000163.1 GCA_023249275.1 Candidatus Methanoperedens sp. | reverse complement strand
GGTCATACAGTTTCCGTATGTTTCCTTGCAAAAGGGATGGGAAAACTTAAAGCAGGTTCGGATGCTAAGGATATAGGGCTTTTCGGTTTGAGTGAAATACCCGAACTGGCATTTGACCATAATAAAATCATAGAAAACGCCAGGAGTGATATCAATGGAATTTTGTCCTAAATGCAAGAGCATGATGATGCCTGCCAAGAACGTCTATAAATGCAGGAATGCAAAATGCGGGCATGAAATAAAAATCAAAGAAAGTTACGTTTCAAAGACTGAACGAAATGAGCGCGAGGTTACGGTTCTGGAGGAGCGCGAGATGGGATTGCCCACGACCCGCGTCAAATGCGAGGACTGCGGCAACAATACCGCATACTGGTGGCTTCGTCAGTTGAGGGCTGCTGATGAGAGCGAGGTGAGGTTTTTCAGGTGCACGAAATGCGGGAAGACGTGGCGGGAGTATAATTAATATCGTCTGCCTTTACTGGATAAGTCTCATGGAGAAACAATTTATCGGTCACTTTATGGCTTTTCTGACCGATATTGTCGGTCATTTTTGTGCCATTGAATGGAATAAATCTTATAACCCCTCCAACCAATTCAGCCAACCATGAAGCAAAAAATCACAGTCAATCTCGAAACCGACCTGAAACTCCCAGCAAACGTCTGGAAATTCGGGGACGACATAGACACAGATGCGATAATCCCGGGCAAGTTCCTCACCATCAATAAGCCAGAGGAGCTTGCAAAACATGCGTTTGAGGGCGTTCGCCCTGAATTCGCAAGCGGGGTAAAGGACGGGGACATAATCGTGGCAGGCTTTAATTTCGGATGCGGCTCATCGCGCGAACATGCGCCTCTTTCGCTTCGGGGCGCGAAGGTCAAATGCATCATCGCAAAATCCTTTGCCCGCATCTTTTTCAGGAACTCCATCAATATCGGGCTTCCCCTTCTTGAGTGCCCTGATACCGATAAAATAGAGGAAGGAAACCATATCGAGGTCGATTTTGAGTCGGGGATTATCAGCAATACCACAAAGGGCGAGACGTATCAAGCCACGCCGCTGCCCGATTTCGTGCGCGGTATCGTGGATGCGGGCGGTCTTATAGGATATGCGCAGAAAATGGTGCAGTGAAGAGTGGATTTTATTATTCTTTGCGCTCTTGGCGTCTGGCATGAAAAATCAACAACTAACTCGTACGAACTGATACGAACTCACGCCGTCGGAGTTCGTACGAGTTCGTTTTAGTTCGTTGTTAATGTCCTTTTTGTTGTAGGTCGCAAAGATATTTGCAAATCACTGCATGTAACCAGAAAATAAAAAAAGAAATTAGTAATATGCTTTTCGCATATTACTGGCTTGTTTCGTATCTTTTCAGAATGGCTATAACCTGGTTCAGCAGGTTCTTTGATTCTGTCAGGTGCTTTGCACCAATGTCTGCCGCCTTATCAAGATTTGCATCCAGTATCATCAGGTTCTCCTGAAGCAGATATATCAGGTACATCATTACGCACCAGTACACTGCAAGAGCCAGGAACGAAAAAACACCTATAATTACTGCTTGATTATATATCAGAGCTGTGGATTGTCCCAGCGGCTGCAATATATTTAATGCATCCATGTAATTTGAAATTATAATAACTCCAAATATCAGCGGCACAATAGTTGCGAGAATTAAACTTTGTTTGCTCAGCCTCATACCTTTTACCTCCAGTTCTTCTTTGTTGGTTATCTTTCTATTTAAATATATCTTACCTGGGTTTATATTTATCCCCGATTATAGGATATTTATATGTAGACATACCCCTATTTAAAAAATATGGAAAAAATCGAAGTCCCATGTCCTTCATGCTCACCGGTTATCCCCGTACCCCATATTATCCTGAAAGGCGCCAGGGATGTGCTTTTGCAATGCGAAGAGTGCGGGTCTGTACATAAAGAGAAAAAACCAGTAAACGTGCTGGTAAGGGTTATCGTGAGCAAAGGAAAGGAGTCAATTCATACAAGAGCCATGCTCTCAGGTACAATCAGGAAAGGCGATGAACTCGTTATAGACGATGAAGCAACAGGCGAGGCTTCACTTGTACAGGTTATTTCTCTTGAGGTCGGGGACAAAAGAATGGAAGAAGCCCCGGCTGAAGACATTAATACCGTATGGGCGCGCGCAATCGATGAAGTCCTCGTGAAAATAGCCGTAAGTCACAGGGAGACCACAGAATCCATAGAGATGCGTGTGCCCGGTGATCGTGAATTTGTTATCGGGGATAAAGTAGAGATAAATGACCGTAAATTAAAGATTATACGGATAAAAATAAGGGATGGCGGTTTTAAAAGCAGGAAAGGCGTTGCTGTCAGGGCGAAAGATATTAAACGCATCTATGCAGACACCGGATTCAAGATGCCAAAAAGGATTTCAAGAGCAGGCGGCGAGCGGGTTGTGATTAAAAAGCGGGAGTCGGTATGGAGTTTGAAGTCCAAAAAAGCAGATTGATAGAGGAGTTAAGGCAGCACGGCATAAGCGAACGGGTGCTGAATGCCATGCGTAAAGTTCCGCGACACCTGTTTGTACCCGAAAGGGAACAAAGGAATGCGTATGCTGACTACCCTTTACCCATAGGATGGGGGCAGACCATCTCTGCTCCTCACATGGTTGCCATAATGTGCGAGCTTCTCGATATTCAGGACGGCATGAAAATTCTTGAAATAGGAGCCGGTTCGGGTTATCATGCCGCAGTGATGGCGGTACTTGCTGGCAGCGGGCATGTGTATGCTGTTGAAACCATAGATGGTCTGGCTTCCTTTGCCCGCGACAATCTGAAAAAAGCAGGCATCACCAATATAACCGTAATCGTGGAGGACGGCTCTCTCGGACTTCCCGGTTATGCGCCATACGACAGAATCAGCGTTGCATGCGCCTCACCCGATATTCTTGATACTTTAACAGACCAGCTCAAGGTTGGGGGAAAACTCGTCATTCCTGTGGGCAGGTATTTCCAGGAACTCTATCTTGTGACAAAAATCGACGGCTTGAAAAAAGAAGCAAAGGGGGGCGTTGTGTTCGTGCCCCTTGTGGGTAAAAAGGGTTTTTCTTGATTTAAATCTGACCAAGCTCGCCTGACTGGATTTTCTCAACAAGCCTGTTCCACTCGTTCTTTTTTAACCTGACTGTATTCGCCGCTTCGCCAATCAAAACCTCATCTCCAAGAATTTCAACTGCCGGGCAGCAGCTTTTATCACAGATATATATCTTCATTAAAATCACCTGCTTTATCTTAGCAGGTATAGGTATTAAGTTTTGCCCAATTTGGGATATCGGTTTACTACTTTAATCCATTAACTATATTTCAATGCCTGCCAATGAAAAGGAGCATGAAGTACATCATAGTCACTGGCGGTGTGATGAGCGGTCTGGGAAAAGGTATAACAGCCGCTTCAATCGGAAGGATTCTAAAAAACAAGGGTTTCGATGTAACTGCCATCAAAATCGACCCCTACATCAATATCGACGCCGGGACTATGAGCCCATACCAGCACGGCGAGGTGTTTGTGCTGAAAGACGGGGGCGAAGTTGACCTTGACCTTGGCAATTATGAGCGCTTCCTTGACATTGAACTCACGCGCGAGCATAATATTACCACTGGACAGGTGTACCAGACAGTTATCGAGAAGGAGAGGCGGGGGGATTATCTCGGCAAAACTGTTCAGATTATTCCTCACATAACCAACGAAATAAAAGAGCGCATCAGGAAAGTGGCTAAAAAAAGCGGCGCTGATATATGCATAATAGAAGTGGGCGGCACCGTGGGCGACATAGAAAGCATGCCCTTCCTCGAAGCAGTGCGCCAGATGCACAGTGAAGAAAAAGAAGAGGATATTGTTTTCGTGCATGTGACGCTTGTGCCGCTGGATACGCAGGGTGAACAGAAGACAAAACCAACGCAGCATTCGGTAAAGGAGCTCCGGAGCCTGGGTCTCCAGCCCGACGCGATTGTCGTGCGGTGCAAGGAACCCGTGCTTGCGGATACCAAATCAAAAATCGCACTATTCTGCGACGTGCCTGCAAGCGCAGTGATAAGCGCGCATGATGCGAAGGATATTTATTACGTTCCAACCCTGATGGAACAGGAAGGGCTTTCCGATTATTTAATGGAGAAACTAAAACTCACCCCGATGGAAATCTCCCATGAGTGGGATGAACTGATAGAAAAGATGGCTTCCATCGACCGTGAGATACGCGTCGCTGTTGTCGGGAAATATGCGCATCTGGGGGATTCCTATATCAGTATAAACGAGGCGCTCAAACATGCCGGGGTAGAATGCGGCTGCCGGGTGAGAACCGACTGGATTGATGCAGAGGAATTTGAGAAAAAACCCGAATCGATTGAAAAGCTAAAGAAATATAACGGCATACTTGTCCCCGGGGGTTTCGGCGTGCGGGGGACTGAAGGCAAGATACTTGCGATAAAATTCGCGCGGGAAAGTAATATGCCATACCTCGGTTTATGCCTTGGCATGCAGCTTGCGGTTATCGAGTTTGCGCGAAACGTTGTTGGATTAAAAGATGCAAACAGTTCCGAGCTTGCAAGGACAGAGCATCCGGTGATAGACCTTCTGCCTGAACAGGAGAATGTCAAAAACATGGGCGGCACCATGCGCCTCGGGAACTGCGAGGCTATACTTAAAGAAGGTTCGCTTGCAAGCAAGTTGTACGGAAGCACCAC
The DNA here is from genome assembly GCA_023249275.1 of Candidatus Methanoperedens sp. Classification (GTDB taxonomy): domain Archaea; phylum Halobacteriota; class Methanosarcinia; order Methanosarcinales; family Methanoperedenaceae; genus Methanoperedens. Next base: position 114 of record JAHFCV010000163.1, on the reverse strand, counting down.
ACTTATCGAACGCCACAGGCACAGGTATGAGGTTAACCCGAAGTATATACAGCAAATCGAGGCTAAAGGCATGAAATTCACAGGCAAAAACGACCACAGGATGGAGATTGCAGA
>JAHFCV010000162.1 GCA_023249275.1 Candidatus Methanoperedens sp. | reverse complement strand
TGCGCTGCATTCTGCCCTGTGAAATCCATCAGGATGGCGGTGAACGATAAGGATATTCTCGATTTGCAGGAGTTCCCGCATCTTGATTCAGGCGTGGTTTTTAACGATAAGTGCCTTCCCTGCCTTATATGCAAGAAGTCATGTCCTGAAGAGGCTATTAGCGTTGAGCTTACTTTCCCGAAAAAAGAGATTCTGGCGCCGTTCAAGGAAGGTAAGACCGGTGAAATCACCGTGGATATGGAGAAATGCACACTTTGCGGGGCATGCGCAGAGCTTTGCCCGGCGTTCATACTTGTGGAGAAAAAGGCAAAAGCGGATGACCTCATGCCTTTTGATGACCTGCTTGTTGATAAGACAAAATGCGATTACTGCGGTATTTGCGTGCCGTTCTGCCCTGAGAATGCCATTAAAGTTAAAGGAGATTTTAATGAGGAGGAAATAAAAAAAATAGCGCCCAAGCTTACAGGAACCATCAAAGTTGATGATAACAAATGCACACGATGCGGCTGGTGCGAAGCGGTCTGCCCGTACGACGCTGCCAAGGTAACAAAACCATTCGAGGGCGAGATTTCACTCATTGATGCAAAACTCAAAGGTTGTGACCCTGTGGGCTGCCATGGATGTTTCAATGTTTGTCCATCAAAAGCATGGATAATACCTGCGGATAAAAAAATCGATGTGGTGCGGGATTTCTGTACCTATTGCGGCGCATGCGAGAAAGCGTGCCATGTAAAAGCTATCGGGGTGAAAAGAACGGCAGCGAAACACACTGAAATAGCGGATACGCCGTGGGCAGAGGATTGGAAGAAAGCGATAATCTGCCTGACCACACAGGAGCGAAGCCGTCCCGATGTCTCGCGTGCGCTGCATGTGGAAAAAGCAGAAAGGAAGCTTGAGCCTGTGATTGTTAGACCTGATGTGAATCATGGGTTCAGGAAACTGGTGGATGAAAGGATTACAAAGGTGTCTTCGCTTATGGGCAATAAACAGGTGAGGCGTGCCTGGGAGAAAAAGGAGCCGGCGGCTGCGGCGCAGGAAATACGGAAACGGCTCGTAAAACAAAAATAGGCATTGTGCCAGATTAGACCACAAAATAATATTTCTAATCTCCACCGTATTCTTAACACTAATTTTTGAATTTTTTTATGTTGTGCTGGAAGCAAGGTAAATGACGATAATTTTATCTTTGCAAAAAACATCACTTAAAGTATTAAATTGTAACACTGATTTGAAAGCAGTAAACCATGATTTCGGGAAATACTGGTGAATTCATTGAAACTGACTGATAGTAAAAAAGCTGTACTTGCAGGAATTTTGGTACTTATAGGAATTGTGATTATTCTCTTTCTTCAGTGGTTCTCTACAACACAAACTCAAAAGCCAAACTTTCATATGAACGGTACAATTGAAGACATCACCATTCCATGCCCTTCTAACTGGCAGTGTAATCCGCAGTTTTGGTTAGATGCAGAAGATGGAAACACTTACCATCTCCGAATAAGTTCCGGTACCAGATTACCAGATGGTAGTCAGCAGATTTGTGAAGGCTCGATTGCGCTTCAGGAGCCATGCTTGACCAGAGTGCCAAGTTTCGGTCAGCATATCGAAGTCATAGGAATTGTAACCTACGACACGGCTTCTAAATGTGGGCTTAATGGACAAGAGGTTCCTTGTCAGCCAATTGGGACAGTTAATGTATCGAGTTGGCAACCGAGATAGACTTTCCATGAAACCTACTATGTCGTAGATTTTTTAATTGCGCCAGAGCGGTACGGTCATGATTTTGCTTCTCGCCTGCCCTCACGGTACTTCTCTAGCAGTAGAATCCCATATCCATACAGGAAAATCAACAAGCCTGCCGTCCTCAGGATAATCGTCTGCCCGCCGCGCTCCTGAGGCATAAGGAAATCCAGCAGGTAAAGAATTGCACCGATAATCATGAGGTCGAGGCTACGCCGCGATTGGGAGCTTTCAAGGGTGCGGAGTTGTTTTAAGGTGGTATAAGCGGCATAGATGATTGTGAGAGCTAAAATGAAGAACAGGATGGTGGTCTGTATCATTTTACTCCTCTGATTTCATAACTTTTCTATAGAAACGTAACATCACTACCGCTAAGCCAATAGCCCATAAATACTCAATGATTTTAAGCGACACGTTAATATCTATCCCAGGTCTTGGCAGATTTATTGTAATCTCGCTTAACAACTTTACAAAAGGATAAAATCCCAACATTACTAAAGGTAGTGCAATTTTTTTGATATCTCCAGACATTCAAATATCCTCCATTCAAGGTAGTATCCTCACTTCTGAACTCACCACCTGATTTATCTCTTGATGATAACGAACATTATATATTTTCTGCGATAATCCTCTAACAAATCTTAATATGAAGCGGTGGAAGTCACAATTCTACCATCGTTTACTCAGAAACCTTTTCAAGTATACTCTCTATTTTTTCAACTTTTTTTTCAATTCTATCCATAGATTCGTTTAACAAAACTATTTTTGCATGCAAATCTGTAGAAATTTTTGACTCTGATGCCTTTGCATCCACGTAGCGTTTTGCCAGAATTAACAGATACACGATAGGTATGACGATAATTGCATAATACAATAATGGCGCTATATTAATTCCAATACTGTTTAACATCACGATTGCAAGAACAATAGCTATAGCCGCAGTTATTTCGTTTATTTCCATTTTCCGTTTCCTCCTCTAATCCGATACTTTTCTGAGTATCCCATCTATTTTGTCTATCTTGGTTTCGATTATTCTGCTTCGTTCATTTAACAAATCTATCTTAGCTTTTACTTCATCTTCTCTTAATGTCTGTTGTTTGATCTTTTGCTCTGCTATACGACTCACCCATTGCAATCCACTGAATAAATAATCTATTATTATTGCCACTGCGGATACTATAAGCACCCAAAATAAGATGTAAAACCAAAACGCGTTTATTTTAATTCCAAGCGGGACTATCACAAATTCATTCGTATTTCCATATATAATTCCTAAATTAGACGCCAAGATTATTGCAAGAACAAGGGATGCAACAATGAGTGGTATCCAGGTATTGTAGTTTATTTTCATTCTTCATTCCTCCTTCATATTCTGAATCACTTCCAGACTCACAACCAGCTCAAACGGCACTGACTTATAGTACCTCTTGAAATACGGCGATTCTTCCGAGACCTCGCTCCTGCCTGTTACAAGCCCAAGCTTCTCGAACTGCTTCAGGTATATGTTAACCAGCGGTCTTGATATGCCAAGCTCCTCCGAGATTTCCCTTGCATACTTCTCCTGCACTGATATTGCTTTAAGTATGCTGAGGCGCTGCTCGTTTCCGAGGAAGCGGAGGAGCTTTGAAAGCTCTGGGATGGAACTGATTATGAGCCTTAACATGTGTTTGTTATTATTTACACATGTTAAGATAAACTTTTTGCTCCAAACATCATGCCATTTACCTACCTCTAAGAAAGCCAACCTGCAAACAATATAGTTTTAACAAGCCTCAATAGAGAACCATAGGTCAATATTAACCCGAACGCTGCAATCAGGAGATGCGCCATCTTCCTGTTCGGCGAATTACTTCGCCTTATAGTCAATCCTGCGACAGCGCCTACCAATACTGTTATCGCTGTAAGGAAGCCTGTCCACTGCTCCGATGTATGAGGAATATCCCCGATAAAAATAGCGGAGAGGTCGATTACGGCAATAAAAGATATTGGAAGATTCAACACGCCAAAAAGCCTGCTGAGCCACAAAACAGTGCTATCGATGGTAGTTTCAATTTTCATATTGTTAATCCACCTCATTCTTTCAAAACCATTTGCTCGGCAATTGTTTTGGTGTATAGTGTTTTATATAATCTATCGCAGCATCAGCAGATTCTGAAACATAATACAGCTCTTTATACTCTCTTTTTGCAAATTTCTCCTGATACCCTATTTCAAATTGAGCCATTAAGTTGTCATAATAGCTATTCGTATTGATAAAAACAATCGGCTTATTATGAAGCTGTAGCTGCTTTAAGGTGAGTATCTCAATAATCTCTTCAAGCGTCCCAAAACCGCCGGGCAGCGCAATAAAAGCATCAGACTTCGATTCAATAATTTCTTTCCGGTCACGTAAATTATTTGATATTATTAGCTCATCGGCAGCTTGATAGGCAATGCCCTTTCCTACTAACGGCTCAGGAATAACGCCGGTAACTCTGGCTCCGTGGTTCTGCGCTGTTCTTGCAATAATTCCCATCAAACCAACATCGGCGCCGCCGAAAATTAAATCTAAACCTTCCTGACCTAGCCTTTTTCCCAAGTCTATGGCTGTGTCGCGATATACGGAATTTACGGCTGAACTTGATGAACTGAAGACACAAATTGTTTTAATCATATTTTCCTTTTTCGATATGTATGATGACATTACTTCTATCTGCAATGTAATTAGTTTTATCTATACGTTCTTGTTAAAGGTTTTTAAGGCAACGCCTATCACAAGCAGCACAGCACCCGGCAAAGTGAGTAATCCCACGCTAAATATTGTAAGTATCGAGTAAGCAAGGACGAAAAGGCTTCCAATCCATGCCATGAGCGTGCTTCGATAAAATCCCCATACAGCTACTGAAGCCCCGATAACAAAAACCAGGAAAAATGGGTTAAATGCTCCTGTCCAGACTGTTTCTGTGACGCTGGTTTCATTAGAACCAATTTGTGTTTCTGTAACTCGTGTTCCCGGCATTCCGGCAAAAAAAAATAAAATCATTGGGACTGTTACCAGGATGAAACCCAGTAAACCATAGACTTTAGGATTACGCCAAAGCGATGTTGTCATGCACTTACTCCATG
>JAHFCV010000161.1 GCA_023249275.1 Candidatus Methanoperedens sp. | reverse complement strand
AAAAGGGGAGCTTGAGGAATTGCCCGAGGAAAAAGAGTGAAGATAAAAGTGAAAATCTTTTCAGGGGGTGTTAAAGAGGAAAACATGGAGGTCTCATCGGATTCTACATATGAAGAACTGCTTGAGTCTCTTCATATAAACCCTGAAATCGTACTGGTATTCAGCAATGGAGTTCCTGTGCCGCTGGATGAGAAAGTGTCCCGGGATAGTGTGGAAATCCTGAGGGTCGTGACCGGCGGATAAATTTTAAATAATAGTCCATAGGGGCACTCATGCAGTTAACAGACGCTTATGGAAGGGCAATAAAGAGCCTCAGAATATCACTGACAAACCGGTGCAGCCTGAAATGCATTTATTGCCATCGTGAAGGAGAGACGCGGGATATAAAAAATGAAATGAGCATTGAGACTATTGTAAATATAGTCAGAGCTTCAAAGACTTTTGGCGTAAACAGGATAAAATTCTCGGGCGGGGAACCACTGATGAGGGATGACTTTGAAAATATTATCCGGTCTCTTCCTGGGCTGAAGGATATATCGGCTACGACCAACGGGATATATCTTGCGTCAAGGGCTCAAAGTCTTGCTGACAGCGGGCTTTCACGTATCAACATCAGTCTTCCTTCCCTTTCGCCTGAAAAATACAGGAAGGTCACAGGAGGGGATGTCAGCAGGGTATTATCAGGAATCGATGCGGCAGTTGAGTGCCTGGCGCCTGTCAAACTGAATATGGTTCTTCTCAAAGGGATAAATGATACTGAGATACTAAAAATGATGGATTTTATCCGCAGGTATGAAGGCAAAGTCATCCTCCAGTTGATAGAATTGATGGATTTTCAAAAAACAGCGAAGTATAAGGTCAATATCAATGAAATAGAGCAGTTCCTTGAATCAAACGCCTCGGAGATAAAAGAACGGGAGATGCATAGGAGAAAGAAATACTATATAGACGGGGCTGAGGTCGAACTCGTCCGCCCTATTGATAATTCGCATTTCTGCGCCAATTGCAACAGGCTGCGCGTCACTTCAGACGGAAGGCTCAAGCCCTGCCTGTTGAGGAATGACAACCTGGTGGACGTGAATAATAAAGAGCCTGAAGAAATCGTGGAATTGCTGAAGCTTGCAATGGATAAGCGGGAGCCGTTTTATAAAGGCTGATTATAATGCGGCGGCTCTGTGTGGACTTTATTTATAAAACCGTATTCAAATATCTCGCTTTCAGGTATTTCCCTTGTGATGTATTTTAACCTGTGAAGAACAGGCACAAAAGCCATTGTTGAGGCAATAAACTCTCGCGACAGCGAAGCGCAGTATTTGGGAGAGACCCTGTACGCTTCAAGAACAAAGCTCTCATCCACGATACCGGTCAGTTTCGAGACTATCCTTGCAGCTTTCATAGGGTTTGCTCTGATGAAATTACTGGCTTTTTCATGCATCTCTAAATATCGTAAAATCACATCGGGAGCTTGCGCCAGCTCCTTCCTGATAACTATCCCGTAGCTGGGGTTATCGTGCCAGAGAGCATGCGGCGGAATGATAATTCTCGCGCCGCAGGCGCGCGAGGCAGCCACAGCCAGAGATGGCGTGCCCACAGCCGCTTCGAGCTCCCCGTCCACCAGCGCCTCAAGCACAAAGTCTGTCCATGCGAAATTCTTTACTTTGATATCCAATCCTGATTCCTGTATGGCATTATTAATAATCACATCATGAATAGAGCCTTTTTGGGGTGAACCGATAACTTTTCCTTTAAACTGCCCCAGCACGGCATTAAGCTTCGTAGTCTCACCAAAAGTGCTGTATCCTGCCCCGGCTACCATCACTGTACCTTCCACATGCCCGCCTGCCACGCATATAATGGGAACTCCCCGGTCTATGCCGATAATGGCTGGTGGGAGACCGATATATCCGATATCGATTTCCTGGTTTGCAAAGGCTTTTACGATATCTGGACCCGAGGCATAGAGTTTCCAGTTCGCGTGGATGCCTGCTTTTTCCAGCCAGTCCGTGCCCATCAGGATGAAGGAAGTGTGATAAACGGTGGAAAGATGACCGATGTTAATAGATATTGGTTTAGGCATAATTTTTCATGTAAAAGATAAGCATGGAACATATAATCTGGATTCAGCCTTCGATTTCAACTATACCACCCCAGTCAAGTTCCCATCCAGGTTTCTTTGGTGATTTCCATCTCCAGAAGACATGATCCTTTTTAATTCTGTTCAGGGTAGAGTTCTCGATGATTTTCTTTATCTTTTTTAACCTTTTTTCCATAAACCCGTCTTTGTCCATCAAAATCTTTCCATCCATCGCCATATCAAGATACAGGGGAGGAAAGCATGAATCAAATTCTTCTGGGGTCTTGCCTATAATCGAGACTTTTTCTTCAAACTTTGACAGCGGCGCCCTCACATAACCGATTCTTGCAAGGTGGCGCTCAGGCAAGGATTTTGCAATAATCAGGATGTCGAAATCGCTTGACTCCGTATAATCTCCTCTTGCCCGGGAGCCAAAGAGAACGATGGAGATAAGATTAGCTCCGAGATGTGTTTTATATGCTTCGATTAGACGGGAAGTAAAGTCTTTGCTCATTTTCTTTGCCTGCTTAATTAAATTTAATCAATATTCCTCTTAGCTAATAACTTTACTCAATATATATTTAACAAATTCTGATAATCTAATAATACACCACATCCACCACATATTTTTCTGCCAGCGCAAGTATCCTTGCAAGCAACTCACTCCTCTCCATGCTAATCTCCTGCCTGCTTCCCATTAACTCCTCAAACACTTCCCTGCCCACGATGTCATCAAATCCGGGCTTGACACGGATGATAACCGACCCGGCAGGAACCACTGTATTCACAAGCACGCCATCCATATCCCCGTCCACAATCCCCACAACAGGAATGCCAAGGCGCGCCAGTATGTCAGCCGCAATGGTTGTGGTGTCATCTCCCACGGTTATCACCATTCCCACCTCCTTTACGAGTTCAAATGTGGATTCTGCGCAATGGTCAATGATGGCGATTCTCTCTCCGTGATTCACTTTTTTTATCCTGGGCTCGTGCAGGCTTCGCCTGATGTTCCCTGTCTTGACTTTTGCTGTGAAAAGGTCGATTTGCCTGTTTTTTAGTTTTTCAAGACCGTGCGGCTTTATGTTTATACCCCGAAGCTCGACAATATTTCCCTCCCTGCATACAATTTCAGGTTCGGGACGCATCACCTCACCGATAACTATTCCGTCAAGACGGATGTTTTCACCGCAAAATGCGCCTGATACACGGCGAATAACGAGTTCCCCTTCAGACCTGACACTAAATGGCGCGGGTTTTCCCGGTTCAATGGGAAGGTCGTAGGTTCCGTGCAGTATGCTCTTAACATATTCAGCGCACCGTTTCGCCTGTGGCTCATAGTAAATTATCCTTCCGTCGCAGTCCGGGCGCTCGATGTGAACAAGTGGGAAACAGTGGATTTTCGATGCTACGATTGCACCGAAATGCCGTCCTGTATTCAGTGTTTTTCCGTGATTGAGCAGGATTGCCAGGTCTATTCTGTTCTTAATTGAGAGGATGGTCTCACTGGGCGTTCGCCCCTCTGATATATCGATAACATCTTCAAGACCTGCATCGATTACCGCAGTACGCCCCATAGTCCCGCCAAGCTTCGCGATGATTTCATGTTCCTGCTTGAATAGCTCGATTACCTGCTTTGCTGAGCCCACATCTACAATTTCAGGACCGTGAAGTATTATCCCTATGCGCATAAGATTTATGTATCAAAGGATGATTTTAGCATTATGCAACCCAAAGACTTCGTTATTGCGCTCATAGCTCTGGTTCTTGCTGTTTTTGTGTTTAAGCTTTTATGGATGATAACTACCCTTATTATTAAAATATTCCTTTTTTTAATAGTTGCATATACAGTCTATTTGTTTTTGAAAAAATTATTTTGACACGAAGCCATTAATCAGAAGATCTTTTCTCAAGGAAATGGTGCACCATAAAAATTACAATCCAGAAAATAGCAGCAACCAGTATTGCACCCAGCCAATCCGTTTTATATTCCATGAAATATTGTAGCAAAATAACTATAATAAAATATAATACTGCTGCAGCAGAAGCTGTGTAAAATGGCTTCGTTTTTACCATAATTACAAGTAAGTGCTTAATACAGCAAATATCTTTCCCTTCCTGTGTTTTTTATTATCGAAGGTGAAGCTCAAAAAGAAGTGCGCCTTTGGAAATGTATTTTATATGGAAGTTCCATGTTAGAAAGCCATGTCCAACTTCCCATCAAAAGACCCGGTGCTTGTAACCTGCGGGCTCCCGTATGCTAACGGCAAATGCCATATCGGGCACCTCCGCACCTATGTACCTGCGGACATCTTTGTCAGGGCTCTTCGGAAACAGGGTCAGAACGCTGTATTCGTATGCGGCTCCGATGCCCACGGGACGCCTATCGTGGTGAACGCAGAGGAACTCGGCATAACCCCGACAGAACTTGTCAATAAGTACCATAAACATTTTGAGATTATTTTCAAGGCGATGGAAGTTGATTTCAGTTTCTTTGGTAACACGGATTCGCCAACAAACCATGCAAGGACAAACAGCATCGTTGAGGCGCTTATCGAGCGCGGATATGTTTACCCGCAGGTCATAAGATTGGCTTATTGTCCCCATGATAAACGCTTCCTCCCTGACAGGTACGTGGAAGGCATCTGCCCTTACTGCGGAAAACTTGCGCGGGGAGATGAATGCGACCAGGGGTGTGGGAAGCATCTTGAACCCGGTGAGATAAAGAATGCAAAGTGCCGCATTTGCGGGAACCCTGCGGAGTACCGCGAGCAGG
>JAHFCV010000160.1 GCA_023249275.1 Candidatus Methanoperedens sp. | reverse complement strand
CGGTTTGACCAAAACAACGTACAACTGGGCGTTCTTAATGGAACTTACACAATACAGGGAAATATTCTTACGTTCAATTATGCTTTTCCAGCGGAAGTCACTGCACAATTCACATTCACGGTTTCAGGAAGCACGCTGCAACTGTCTCTTATTTCCCCGCAGGCAGCCTATACGAGAATTGATTCTGCATCTGCCGCATCAACGCCGCCTGCCACTACGATTCCTACCACTACCTCTACGCCTGCTCCTACGCCAGCACCAACCGAGCCTCCTGAGAACATCGTGAAGGTAGAGAAAGATAGTAAGAACCTGATTGAAAATACGCCGGTTACATATACATTCAAAGAGCTTGAGCATGGTATTTCTGAAATAACGGTTACAGGCAAGGCGAACCAAGATGATATCTCTATAAAGATCGAGACTCTCAAAAGTACGGCAAAGGGTGTATCAGAACAGCCGCCTGGAGCCGTATATAAAAACATGAACATTGTAGTTGGTACCACGAAGATTAAGGAAGCAGTTATCAAGTTCAATGTCGAGAACTCATGGCTCGCCAGCAATAACCTTGCAGGCAGTGACGTCAGGATGATTAAATGGGACGGAAGCAAATGGAATACGCTTGAAACCACGGAAAGGAACAGGGATGGAAAAGTCACGTATTATGAAGCAAAGACAGGCGGCTTCTCAAGTTTCGCCATAACAGGATTAAAGGCTCTTGCAACGCCTGCAATTGACGTTTCCCCCGGATTAACAGCAACCACATCACCCATAGCAGTTCAGACAAAGAAGGCTTCGGGATTTGGAGTTATACTTGCTATGGGTACGCTTTGCATGGTTTACCTGTTTGGACGAAGGAGGAGATGAGTTTCTTTCTCCTTTCAAAATACTTATACCCAATAAGACAATAGTAGCACCGATTTATATTGGTGAACTTCATGGCAGAAAAGCAAACAGAAGAAAAGAAAGCAGTGCTTCCGGCAAAATCAAACTTCAGCGAATGGTATAACGAACTTCTCCTCATGGGGGAAATAATGGATGTCCGTTATCCAGTCAAGGGGCTTTACGTCTGGTTCCCCTTTGGCTTTGATGTACGCAAGCGCACATACGCAATCATCAGGGAACTGCTTGATAAAGACCACAAAGAAGCGCTTTTTCCCCTGCTCATTCCTGAGAACGAGTTCATGAAGGAAGCGGAACATATCAAAGGCTTTGAGAATGAGGTTTACTGGGTTACACACGGCGGGAAAAACGAACTGGACGTCAAGCTGGCGCTTCGCCCCACGAGTGAAACCGCTATTTATCCCATGTATAAGGTATGGGTGCGCTCCCATGCGGATTTGCCAATCAAGATATACCAGATAGTGAACACCTTCAGGTACGAGACAAAACACACCCGCCCCCTCATCCGCCTGCGCGAGATAACATCCTTCAAGGAAGCGCATACAGTGCATGCCACATGGGATGATGCAGCGAAGCAGGTGAAGGAAGCCACGCGCATTTACCAGGAGTTCTACTGGAGGCTTGCGATTCCAACCATAGTATCAAAACGCCCTGAATGGGATAAATTCCCTGGCGCTGATTATACAATGGCAGTGGACACACTGATGCCTGACAATAAAACATTGCAGATAGGAACGGCGCACCATCTGGGCAGCAATTTCGCGAAGACTTTTGATATAAAATATGAGGACATAAACGGCGAGCAGGTGTATGCACAGCAGACGTGCTATGGAATATCCGAAAGGAGCATTGCGGCGCTGATTTCCATTCATGGGGACGACAGGGGACTGGTTTTTCCGCCTGAGGTCGCGCCTATCCAGGTCGTGGTCATCCCGATTCTTTTCGGGAAGAGCGATGAGATAACAAAGGCATGCCGCGATGTTGCAAACAGCCTTGAAGAAAAAGGCTTACGGGTAACTCTTGACGAGAGCGATGAGCGCCCCGGAGCCAAGTATTACAAGTGGGAGATGAAAGGCGTGCCTTTAAGGATTGAGATAGGCCCGCGCGACCTGAAAAATAATGCAGCTACCATTGTTAGGCGGGATAGCGGAAGCAAGGAAACAGCTCCGCTGGATAATATTGTGGAAGAAGTCAAAAGGCGATTTGAAGATATCCGAGATAGCCTGTTTAATAAAGCTGAAAGCTCATTGAAAGAACGTATTTTCGATTGCAATACCCTGGAGGAAGTTAAAAATAAAATCCCTGACGGGATTGCGCGCGTACCATGGTGCGGCGAGAGTTCATGCGGGCTTTCGATGGAGGAAGCGGTGGGCGCGGGGATTCTGGGAATACCGGAAGGAGAGCTGGGCAGAGGCGCTGGAAGTTGCCCGATATGTAAGAAAGAGACTGGAAACATCGCTATAATGGCTAAAACGTATTAGTTTGATGACTTCGGATTGACTGAAATATTAAAAGGCTGGGAATGTCCAATCGAGGCGCATTTGAGGTCTGTTCGCTATCCTCCGAAGAAGTCTAAGGGTAAAGTTCGCGTGGTAAGTAAGTGAGCTTTCTTTTTTTTGTTACAAAGATTGAAGTATCTTATCCAGCGCATCAATCAGCGGCGGCAGGTCGTTATGGACAGTTTCCCAGACGATTACCAGGTCGACGTCATCATATTCATGAATCATGACGTTGCGCATACCGACCATGTCGTTCCATGGCAAGTCGGGATAAGCTGCTCGTGCTTCTTCTGAGATTCTCCGCGCCGCTTCTCCTATGATTTCAAGGCGCCGGATGACGGCATCCTGGCACTGGAGGTCATCGAAAAATTCCTCCCTGCTTTTATCGCCAATATAGTCAATAGCGAGCTTTGCAGCTTCCAGAATGTCAAGCAGGTATTCCCTATCACGTTGCATAGACCGCCTCTGCTGAATTTATAATGGCATTTCGACGAATATAATTCCGGCTGGATTCGATACCCCTGCGGCTCACTATATCAACGTCACGTCCGAAAATCTCCTTGAGTTCGTTTTCCATGTGGACAAGATCGAATAAGGTATGTTTTGCATCCTCGCTGAAGGTGACAAGCACGTCAATGTCGCTGTCGGGGCGAAAATCCTCACGAAGCACAGAGCCGAAAAAGGAGAACTCACGTATCTTCCACTTTTTGCAGAATTCGGCGATTTTTTGTTTTGGTAAATCTATGTATAGTTTGCCCATCTTTATACCACCATAGTTATCTAATTAGATGAAATTTTTATCTGATTTCTTAACGATTCTCGCAGAAATTGATCATTGTGAAAATAGTTTCTCAAAAAAACCTTTCAATGCGTTAGTAGCGCTAACCATTTTATAAATATCTTCATATCTTATATATACTGTTTTATCTAAAAGCTTAGACCTTTTTGCTTGCAGTCTTTCCAACATTATTTTCTCTTGTTTTTCATCTATAACTATTATGACCTTTTGTGCAAAGTCAGAGATTGTTTCTAATCTATCAATAGTATCAGATAAATTTCCGCTTAGTTGTATTTCAATAGGATAATATATTTTGCCACCCATTGGTATTTTCTTTATCCATAAGCCATCTAATTCTTTACTTGAGCTTTTTAATTGTCGTTCGGGTGGAAGCATTGTATTTATTGAAGGTTTTTTGATTGCTTCAAACTCAAAAAATTCTCCAATATATTTCACTTTATCCTCTAAATCTGCGTGAGAAATTTCCTCCAAATCTTTTTTAATGTCCTTTTCAGGCAATTTTTTCTTACGGATTTCAACTTTCAGTATTTCATTTAATGCTTCGATGCCTTTTTCAGTAAGATAATATTTACCAGAAGTAACATCTACAAATTCCAAACTTAATAACCAGTAAAGGCGCCATAGTATCTGATTGTCTGTTTCCCAGCCTATATGATATTTATGTTCTATTTCTCTATAAATCTCAGTTTTATCTAAAGTTTGCTTATCAGTTAAAAGTTTTAATATTTCTTCAAAACCAAAAATTTTTTCTATTAATAATTTTAAGACTAAAAGATTGTCTTTTGTTTCTAAGAATTTTTTACCATCATTAGTAATTATAAAATAATCATTTTTAATATCAGCAAAACCTATTTTTTTTACAATATCGATATAATGTTTTGATGTGCTAGGACTCTGCAACGAATATTCCTTCATTAACCATCGGATAAGATTTTTTTCATCAAACTGATGCTCACTAAGCACAGATAGTATTTTGGATAAAGTCGTAACGTAATTCCTAATCCCACCCGGTAAAGGCCAAAATCCTTTTAATTTTTCCATAATCCTACTAAATATACAATATAACTAATTAATTTTTCTATTTACATCTCTCGATTCTATAGCTCTATCAAAGACAATATCTATAATAAGTAAAATGATGTAAAGAACCATCAATAAAATATCATGTCTACTCCCCTCCTCACCAAAGTCCAAATAGCAAAATCCGCCTCCATCCCCTTAGCCAGCGTGCCCGGCGCCACCAAGAACAGCGCACTCGCATCAATGGCAGAGGCTTTAGACTCAAACAGGGAAAAAATAATCTCAGCCAACAAAAAAGACATCGCTGCGGCTGAAAAACTCGTAGAAGCCGGCAGGCTCTCAAAAGCGCTCCTCAATAGGCTGAAAGTGGACGATACCAAAATAGACGAGATGACAGCAGGAGTAAGAGACGTTATCAAATTCGAAGACCCTGTGGGGAAGACACTCTCAGCCCTCGAACTTGACAGCGGTCTTGAACTGTACCAGGTCAGTTGCCCGATTGGCTTAATCGGCGTCATCTTCGAATCCCGCCCGGACGTGGTTCCCCAGATAATGTCGCTATGCCTCAAAAGCGGAAATGCCACCATCTTCAAAGGCGGAAGCGAGGCTTCGCATTCCAACCGGGCTATCTTTGATGTG
>JAHFCV010000159.1 GCA_023249275.1 Candidatus Methanoperedens sp. | reverse complement strand
GAGAGCAAAAACTCTCCTTGATACAAAACCGTGGGACACAATACTGCTAAACGGGATGGTGCTTGGCGAAGACGGTCACAAGATGAGCAAGTCGCGCAACAACTTCGTGATACCTGAAGAGGTGATAAAACAGCACGGCGCAGATGCATTCAGGCAGTGGGCAGCCATCGGGGGCACGACAGGCTCGGACATCATCTTTTCATGGAAAGATGTAGTCGCAGGTTCGCGCTTCCTCCAGAAACTATGGAGCATTGTACGTTTTTCCATGCCCCACATTTCAGACAAACCTGCGGAATTTAAGCCTATTGACCTGTGGCTCTTGAGCAAGTTGAACAGGCTGGTAAAAGAAACGACAGAGAAGATGGACGCTTACCAGTTTGACGAGACCTTTAAACTAATCCGCGGATTTGCATGGGATATTCTTGCAGATAATTACATAGAACTTGTAAAATCAAGGCTATATGGTGAAGCCGAAGGAAAACAGGCAGCCCGGTACACGCTCTTCATAACAATCGAAACAGTTGCAAGGCTTCTGGCGCCGTTTTTGCCATATTTCTCAGAGGAAATTTATTCACATATAAAGCAGGAAAGCGTTCATCTCCAGGCATGGCCTCAGGTAAATGAGTCACTTATCGATGCAGAGGCTGAAGCCACAGGCGAAATGATAAAAGAGATAACCGCAGCCGTCAGGAGATATAAATCAGAACACGGCATGGCTTTAAATGCGCCGCTTAAGGATATTGAGATTTATTCCTCACTGGCAGACGCATCCGATATTGCAGGCGCGGCTAATTCTGCAATTAAATTCAATACAGGAATACCTGATTTTGAGCTTGTTCCCACAGAAATCAAGCCAAATATGAAGGTTCTTGGCAAGACGTACAGGGGCAAGGCAAAGTCAATCGCAGACGCTCTTAAGAATGCAGACCCGAAAGAGTTTATGAACCAGGCTGGCTCAGGAAGCATCACGCTATCAGTTGAAGGTGAGGATATAACTCTTGACCCATCAAGCTTTACGGTGGAAAAGGAAAGGCTCTTAAAAGGAAAAGCGGTAGATGTCCTTGAAGTGGGAAGCGCTACTATTGTGATTAATAAATGAATTATTTTCTTATGCGCAATACCATGTACCATTCGTAAGAGAGCATAACAAGGAATACGAGTACCAGGAACTCTGCAATATAGGACAACTGGCTGAGCCAAAAACTTGTGATGTAATTTTCAGACGTCAGGAATTTTATTAACTGGTGACTTGTGAGGGAAGCCCCGGCAAGAAAAACGTATAACCAGTTTCTTTCTATGAACTTTTTATTCAGGAAAACCCGGGCCTTGATAATATCCACATCCAAAGCATTCCATCTTATCCAGATTTTGATTACAAAGAATAGCCCTATCAGTGCAAATAAGACAGAACCGCCAGCGAGTATTGTGTATAGACTATAATATTCCATTTTTGACCAGTTATATTTTAGGTTTTATGAGCATAAATCCTTTGACGGCGGGGCGCTACTTAATCGTGGAGTATACCAGCCTGTACCAATAATATGCCAGTAATACTAATAGGACTATTACAGCGAGCCCCATTAAATCGCCGATGATTTTTACAGGTGTGCTTATCAGGGGCGACTCCAATAATTCCAGAAGCTGCATTACTCTTCGTATGGCAATAAAAGCGCCTGCCATAAAAACGAATATCCAGTTTTTTGTGAGAAAACTGCTATCCAGGAAGACCCTGGCTTTCAATACGGTTTTATCCACGTTCTTCCAGACCAGCCAGATTTTCAAGACGAAAAACAACCCTATGAGTGAGATGAGAACGGAACAGCTTACTATCAGGATATTTATTTCATTTTCCATTATTATAACCGTAATGATGTTATTTTTTTTACTTAACCTTTTCCATTCATGTTCAGAAAAGTTTATAATAAACAGAATCACTATTAAAGCAGGGTGAAATTATGACGAATATTAGCGAGATACATGTCACAAAAACGATAGTTAATGAATTCCTGGATGATTTTACACAGAACATTCTTGATAGCGATGTAGTCGTTGTGGGCTCAGGTCCTTGCGGTGTCGCAGCAGCAAAATACTCGGCAGAACTTGGACTTAAGACCGTTATGATAGAGAGAAATCTCTATGCAGGCGGAGGGATGTGGCAGGGCGGCTACCTTATGCCCAAGAATACGGTCGGAGCGCCCGCGAATAAGATACTTGAAGAATGCGGAGTAAACCTCAAAGACGCTGGAAACGGGCTTTATGTTTGCGATTCTTTTGAGATGGTTTCAAAGATGCTCGCCAGCGCATGCAACGCAGGAGTGAAGCTTCTCAACTCTACAAACGTTGATGATATAATTCTCAAAGATGACCATGTTGAAGGCGTGGTTATCCAGTGGTTCCCGGCAAAGCACATGCCATCGTTCATGACATGCATGGACCCGATTGCGATAAGGTCAAAAGTGGTAATAGACGCCACAGGACATGATTCAGTCCTTGTTAAGCGCCTGAGCGAGCAGAGGTCTGGCATACCTGTTCCGAAGGGCTGCGGTTCTCTCTGGGTTGATGAAGCCGAGAAACAGACTGTTGAGCTTACCCATGAGATATATCCCGGACTTATCGTGGCTGGCATGTCAGCGACTTCCACATACGGCGCGCCGCGCATGGGACCGATATTCGGCGGCATGCTCCTTGCAGGAAAGAAAGCTGCTGAGCTTGCGCATGAGAAAATCATGGGCGCAAGTGTGAAAGGCATGGGCAAGGGCTTGAAAATCAGCCATCGCGCGCCGGACGTTCTGGTAACCGAGTAGTTTTAAAATAGCACGGCAGTTGGGCAAAAGCCCAACTTTTTATAATTTTAATTTTGATTACACTATTCCGCTGCTCTACGGCAGGGTGTGTCGTCTCAATCTGACTGGATTTAGAAATGATAATAACCTGTAACATCAATTATACTCTATGATCCCCCTCCATTTTTATCATGCCAACCAGTGCGACCCCAAGAAGTGCACAGGAAAAAAACTTGCCCGGTTCAACCTCGCCACGCTGCATGATAACCCAAGAAAGCTTCCCGGTGAAGCGCTATTCCTTGACCCATTTTCCGAGCAGGCGCTCTCTCCTGCCGACGACGCAAGGCGGGGCATCGTTGTGCTTGACTGCTCATGGGTGGAAGTGGAACGCGTATTCCCGATACTTCAAAGACTCAGGCTCAAACACCGCGCCCTGCCTTACCTGCTGGCTGCCAATGCTGTTAATTTCGGCAAGCCTTTCAAGCTGAGCACTGTGGAGGCTTTTGCGGCAGCTCTCTACATACTGGGGGAGAAAGAGCAGGCTGCGCTAATCCTTAACAAGTTCAAGTGGGGACCGGTATTTTTGGAACTTAACCGGGAACCCCTGGAAAGGTACTCCAAGGCAAAGGACAGCACCGAGGTTGTGAGGATACAGGGGGATTACCTGTTATAGAAGGATTCAACTGATAACACAGATTCGCACGGATAATATAGTTGAGAACCTAATTTTCCAAACATATTTTGTGAATACTTCGCGTACTTGGTGCCTGGTATGAAAAAAAATCAACAACTAACTCGTACGAACTGATACGAACTCATGCCGCCGGAGTTCGTACGAGTTCGTATTAGTTCGCTGTTACCGTCCGTTTTGTTGTGGATTTTATTCACCACAGAGCCGTGAAGGTCGTAAAGATAGTTAAAATTGTTTAGTTTTTGACTATAAAAATCAGTGTAAATCCGTCCAGGAGCAGCATTTAAGACATAAGGAGATATTATTCCAATCCTTATGCCAGGCTTAAAATGTTCTCTCTGTAACAGCGAATTGGCTTCCCCGCCCAAATTCTTAAGCTCGCGCAAAGCGCAGAAAAACCGCTGTTTCGTACAATGCCCTGTATGCGACCTGATTTTCGTACCTGAAAAGTTCCATCTCTTACCACAGGATGAAGCCGCACGTTACAGGCTTCATGATAATACGCTTCTGAATGAAGGATATGTAAGGATGTTCCTGGAAAAAATCGAACTTATACGCCAGTATTGTCCCGACATCCATTCAGTCCTGGATTACGGCTGCGGTCCCGAACCCGTGCTGGCGCAGTTGATAAAAAGAGAAGGATTTGATTGCCAGGTCTTTGACCCGTATTTCTTTCCTGAATTTCCCGAAGGTTCGTATGACCTTGTAATTTCTACAGAAGTTTTTGAGCATTTCAGGGATGTAAAAATGGAACTGCACAAAATCCGCTCCCTTATGGCGCAGGGATGCTTTCTTGCGGTTATGACCTCATTCCATGATGCAGCCTCGGATTTCAGCGACTGGTGGTATCCAAGCGACCCCACTCACATCTGTTTTTTTGGGATGCGAACATTTGAGTGGATATCAAAGCAATTTGGATTTGAGATAATCTATACTGATAGAAAAAATTTCATCATCCTGAAGGCTGAATCATCCGCTTATTCCGATTCATAATCGTTCATGCTTAACAGGATATCCCTTGCCTTCCCAATGCTTCGCAGGCTTCTGTCTTTCAACTTAAAAAAGACTATGTGTGTAATCATCTCTTCAAATCAACTTCCTGACAGGCTCAAGAATTTCAAGCATCTGCCTTGCGGTTAGAATATTTATCCCCTGAAACTCTTTAAGATTAAGAAGATGTTTGTTTCCGGAAACTAAATACTCTGCCTCGCCTTCAACTGCGCACTCCAATATCCGGTCGTCATCAGGATCTTCCTTTATTACATTAAGGGTAGCCTTTGGCTCTACAAATTCAGCATTACTTAATATAATCTCAGTATTTAGCACCACATCTTCCCTTGCCATCTTGAATTTTTCATCAGTCAAAAGTATCCTCTCAAGTTCTTCGATTATTTTCCTCGAAACTACCAATTTCGCC
>JAHFCV010000158.1 GCA_023249275.1 Candidatus Methanoperedens sp. | reverse complement strand
AATTGCAGATTATTCAGGATTAGCCAGCCTGCATGTGCCCTCAACGCGTGTGGAGGCAGCATGCGCCTCAGGCGGGTTGGCGCTCCGGCAGGGAATTCTTGCAGTCGCCTCTGGTTATCATGATATTGTAATAGCAGGCGGGGCTGAAAAAATGACCGATGTAGGCGTTGAGACCACAACCGATGCCCTTGCCGCTGCCGCTGACAGGGAATGGGAAGGTATAATGGGCGCCACGTTTCCCGGTCTTTATGCAATGATTGCCAGGCTGCACATGCATAAATACGGGACAACACAGGAACAACTGGCATCTGTTGCGGTCAAGAACCACCATAACGGCACCATGAATCCAATAGCTCAGTTCCAGAACGAGATATCCATAGAAACTGTCATTAATTCAGTCATGGTGGCAGACCCTCTCCGCGTCTTTGACTGCTCGCCGATTACGGATGGCGCGTCTGCCGTTGTTCTTGCGCCTGCCGATATAGCTCACAAATATACTGATACCCCGATATATGTAAAAGCCTCGGCGCAAGCCAGCGGTACCATATCGCTTCATGACAGACCTGATATAACCACGCTTGATGCAACCGTGGCTGCTGCAAACAGGGCTTATAAAATGGCAAAGGTTACACCGAAAAATATTGACTTTGCAGAAGTGCACGATTGTTTCACGATTGCGGAAATATGCGCGATAGAAGACCTTGGTTTTGTGAAAAAAGGCGAAGGCGGGAAGGCTTCAGAATCCGGTATGACAGCGCTTGGCGGGGATATCCCCATAAACACATCAGGCGGGTTAAAAGCATGCGGTCATCCGGTCGGGGCGACTGGAGTAAAGCAGGCTGTTGAGGCTACGCTTCAACTGAGAGGCGATGCAGGCAAACGGCAGATAGAGGGCGCTGAGATTGGTCTTACCCATAACGTGGGAGGCTCTGGCGGCACTGCGGTTGTCCATATCTTTTCAAGGGAGAGATAATTATGTCAGTCCCAAGATTCTGGAGGAGACTTAAAAACCTGTACAACCTCATCGGAACGCACTGTGAAAAATGCGGCGGTTATTTCTATCCGCCCAGGAACATGTGCCCGCGATGCAGGAGGAACGGGATAATAGTCCCGTTTAAATTCAACGGGAAGGGAGAAGTGCTGACTTATACGATAGTACACAGCGCTGCAAAGGACTATGCGAAACACACGCCCTACATACTTGCAATAATCAAACTGGATGAAGGTCCCCGCCTCACCTCACAGGTAATTTGCGCTCATGAGGATATTCATATCGGCATGAAGGTAAAATCAGCATTCAGGAGACTGGGCGAGGAAAGCGAAAAGGGAATGATATACTACGGGACAAAATTTATCCCTGTTGAGACTGTTAAGTAAAATAGAATTATATAAATGAATAATCTTCTTCATAAGTCCCAGGTAGATGATGAACTGGCAGGGAAAATAAGCCAGTTTTTCTCAATTTATGATATCCAGCATGAGAATGGTAATATCTTTTTCTTTGGAATCCCAAAGGAAGACATCAGGATAATCTATCAAAAATTATGGCAGGTTTTTACTGAAAAGGGTTATGATTTTTCTATTAAGTATGAACTGGGCGAGCACATAATCATAGCTTCACCTTTTAAACAGGCAGGAGAGAAGCGCTGGATAAATGTTGTGCTTGCGCTTGCTACGGTTATCACTACAATGGTGATGGGGTCGTTCCTTTTCGGCGCAGACCCGGTAAGCAATCCCTCTCATGTCTTGAAGGGTATCCCGTTTACCATAGCGATTATGACAGTGCTTGGGTCGCATGAGGCAGGGCACTACCTGGTTGCAAGAAAACACGGCATGAATACGTCATTACCCTATTTTATCCCGTTTCCGAGCATTATTGGGACGATGGGCGCCATAATCAAACATCGCGGTCCAATACCCAACCGCAAAGCTCTCTTCGATGTTGGAGTTTCAGGTCCCCTGATCGGTCTTTTCGTGTCGATTGTTGTAACCATCATAGGGCTTCTCCTGCCTCCTGTTGCCCAGACCACAGCAGGATTCCAGATTCAACTGGGCATTCCGCCCCTGTTTGATTTTATAACGCGTTTTATCCATGTTGATGAAGCTGCGCCGTTGCATCCTGTTGCGTTTGCAGGCTGGGTGGGGATGCTTGTAACAGCCTTGAACCTTATTCCAGCCGGGCAGTTGGACGGCGGACACGTTCTTCGTGCAATGCTTGGCGAAAAAGCCCGGCATGTATCCACAATTATGCCGTTTTTATTAATCTCGCTGGGATTTTACCTTACTTATTTCCAGAACAGGGATGGGTTTTTATGGGTAATGTGGGGACTTTTCCTTTCGTTTTTTGCAGCCGCTGGTCATCCAAAACCGCTTGACGATGAAGTCCCGCTTGGAAAAGGGAGAATCGCGTTAGGGATTTTAGCCTTTATACTTGGAATACTTTCTGTGACACTGGTTCCTTTCCAGATGCATTGATAATTATTCTTGTGACTTTCTATTTTATTCTGGATAAATGAGCCCCTCGCAAGGATAATCGACCACAGAGTCGGCTATGAACTGCTGTTCATAGATGAACATGAAATAATTAATAACGGTTGCCATGTTTTATTAATGTATCTGGTATAAGCAGAGTAGACCAATCTGTGTCTGGGTCTTGAACTCGTCACAGAGTCTGGTTAACATTCTGCGAATAGATGAATGTACCTTAGAGTACGAATACCAGAGTGTTTCCCATAATTCGTTTCTCTGCTCATACCAGAACCCTCATATTGAGGTGAATAATCTATGAATATACGTGTAGAAAAAGCTTGTGGAATAGATATACATCAAGCGTTCTTAATGGCAACAATGCTTGATCTGGCTGGTACCAAAGATACCAGGAGATTCAGTACATGTGTAGAAGATTTACTGAATCTGAGAGAATGGTTAGTAGAAAATAAATGCCAGAGAGTAGCAATCGAATCAACCGGAATCTATTGGATTCCAACATATACATTATTGGAAGGTAAAGTTGAAACAATAGTTGCGAATCCACTCCAGATAAAGAATATTCATAGACGAAAAAATGATATTCTTGATTCTGAATGGATAGCTGAGATTTGCCTCAATGGGCAAATAAAACCATCATATGTCCCGCCAAAAGAAATTCGAGAGATTCGTGAACTAACAAGGTCTCATGTAAAATTAACTCAGGTAAGAACTTCCTTTAAAAACAGAGTTCATAAAGTATTATCCAGAGCTGGCATTCATATCTCAGGAGTTATTTCAGATATATTTGGGAAATCTGGAATGATTATCTTAAACGGGATATTGAATGGAAAAACCATTGATCAGATATTTGTTGAAATCAAGAATAAAACTATTAAAATTAAAAAAGTGGAATTAAAGGAATCTCTAAAAGGAGAATTGAGCCAGAACGATATTTTTGTGATCAAAGAATGTCTTGATTCAATAAAATTTTTTGATGAGAAAATTAAAGAATTTGACTCAAAGATCAATCAAAGTTTAAAAGGAATGCAAAAAGAAATGGAAATACTAATGAGCATTCCAGGTATAGGTTTTACAACAGCGGCTGCTATAGCGGCTGAAATCGGGAATATTGATGTTTTCCCTCAACCGCTTCGGGTATCGCCCCTCTCTTTTGACCTTGCAGTTAATCATCCTTTTGGCGCTCACCTGCTCAATCCTGTAACCATCATAAAGCTCTAAAATGAAGTCGGAATAGCTGTTACTCAGCATGAGGAGACATCCTTTTTTATCGAGTTCGCGATAGACTTCTGCTAATCGTATCTGGTCTTTCTCTGAGAATGAAGTGCTCGTATAGCTTGTAAAGCTGGAAGTTGGGGATAGCGGATGATGGGGGGGTCGAAATACACGAAATCGGATGGTTGCGAGATTTTAGTCGGAAAGCTTTTAAGTCATTCAACCAGAATTAATACTATGAAAGATGCTTTAGAATATTTCAGAGCAAATCTTGTGAATATGATTGCCAAATACGAAGGAGAATATGTCGCCATCATTGAAGATAAAATCATAGCTCATGGCAAAGATGTAAAAAAAGTCTATCAAGAGGCGAAAGGTAAATTTCCTAAAAACATTGTATTCTTAGGTCAGGTCCCAAGAAAGGAGGCTCTGATTCTTTGAGAAAATGTTTCAAGTTTGCAAAGGAAAATTCTTCGAGCCTTGGGATTGTTTATAGACCGATAGCGAAGGTGGGGTTAAAAGATGCCAGCGGAGAGCTGTTTGAACTCAGTATGATGGTTGATTCCGGCGCCGATATAACAATTCTCTCGAAAAGAATTGGCGACATCATGGGTGTAGATGTAGAGCAGGGTGAAGCGAAGGTATTCCGGGGAATTGTGGGGGAGATGATAGCTTATGTCCATAAAATACCGCTATTCATAAATGGAAAGGAATTTGAGACGAGGGTTGCTTTTGCCCTCTCTGAAGTACCCAATTTACTTGGCAGGCTTGACATTTTCAAGAATTTTGAGATAAGTTTCAGGAAAGAAGAGGATTTTTGCTTCAGCGATTGATTTCTTAAATCAATGGGAGTGTGTTATAATGAAAATCCTCAAAGACCGAATGTGTGTGGTATGCGGGCGCAAGTTCGATGTAAAACTTGAAAAAGGCAATGTAATCCCTATCCAGTATTTTTTCTCAAAAGAACTGGGGAAAGCCCTGACAGGCAAGAAAACAGAATACTGGGAGTGTGAATATTGCAGCGGATACATGAAGGAGAGAGTGATAGAGTGGATGAATATAAATTGGGGTAGCCGCTGTCCTGATTTTGAAGAAAACTGCGCGCTTTGCAGGGCATGGAAATGTTTTGATTATCTTTTTGAGATAGATTGATGGTGCAACGATGCCTTCATTTTGTGCTCTTTGCGCCCTT
>JAHFCV010000157.1 GCA_023249275.1 Candidatus Methanoperedens sp. | reverse complement strand
TTTGTTTCTGAACGGGAAATAGAAAGTATCGCAACAAAAGCTGGCTTTAATGTGGCGGAAAGCCATTTGCAGAGGGTGCATAAGAGTCTTACAAGGCGCATTTCCGTGCTTGAAAAACTTTAATAGGAGGATAGTGGGCAGCGGGGATTATGGTGGTATGTAAAAAAGTATTTTGCTGCCCACTATACAATTCGTATATATGCGAACGAAAGTATTTATAGTTTACGGGTGGTGTAAATTCAGGCGGTTCTTAGCGCCTCCTCGAATATCTCAAGACCCCTGTCAATCTCGCTCTTCTTAATTATCAAAGGCGGAACGAACCTGATAACCGAATCCCCGGCAGGAAGCAAAACCAATCCGCCGTCAAGGGCTGTTTTCACAATCAATTCACGCTTTTGCGCCGCAGGAGCTTTATTTTCTTCCACAAGTTCAACACCAATCATGAGACCCATGCCCCGCACATCTCCTATAATGGGATATTTATCTTTTAATTCATTCAGGCGTTTCATAAGATAATTGCCTTTTTCAACCGCCTTTTCGCCAAGCGTGCTGCTCTCCATGAATTCAAGCGTCGCCAGTCCCCCGGCAGCAGCAAGCAGGTTGCCGCCAAAGGTGTTTGCATGAACGCCCGGAGACCAGCTCATTATCTCGCTGCTTGACAATGTGGCGCCAAGCGGTATTCCGCCGCCAATGGATTTTGACATGCACACGATATCAGCCCTTACTCCAAAATTCTCCATTGCCATGAATTTGCCTGTGCGGAAGCCGCCGCTCTGGATTTCGTCTGCAATCAAAAGCACATCGTTTTCATCGCATATCCTTCGAATCTCCTTATGGAATTCAGGCGGCGGGACAATGAACCCCCCTTCCCCCTGTATGGGCTCTGTCACTATAGCCGCCGTATCCTTTGGCGAGAGTTCCCTCTTGAAAATAGTGCGCTCTATCTCTTTGGCGCAAGAGATGCCGCATTCCGGGTATTCAAGGTTAAGCGGACAGCGGTAGCAGTATGCATAATCCGAATGCAAAACCCGAAGCGATGGGAAATGCTCCTTATGCTTGATTTTCGAACTCGTGAGCGAAAGCGCGCCCAATGTCCTTCCGTGGAAGGCGCGGTAGAATGCTATCATGCTGTTTTTCTTTGTGTACCAGAATGCAAGCTTCATGGCTGCTTCAACTGCCTCTGTCCCTGAATTCGAGAGAAACACCTTTTCATAACCCGTCATTTCGCACAGTTTTTCGGAAAGCTTTACAGGGATTTCAGCGTAAAAATCCGAGAATCCGCAGTGAACCATTTTTTCCATCTGGGCGCACACTGCCTGTTTTACCTTTTTACAATTATACCCGATATTCATTACAGCCACGCTTGCGGCAAAATCGATGTAGCTCCTGCCATCGACATCGAATATGGTTGACCCCTCGGCGTGGTCAATCACCAGGTCATAAGGGCGGGTGAGGGACGGGGAGACGACTTTATTATCGCGGTTTATGATTTCTCTTGATTTCTGGTTTGTTTTGTTCATAAAGCGACACCTCGCTTTATGCGGTATCCACGTATGGCGAAGCCATACGTGTCTGCGAAGTAAAGCAGCGCGACGGTTTTGCGGTATAGGGTATGCTTCGCATACCCTTCTTTTGATAAAACTTTCTCAAAGTTTTTCATAGTTCCTCCTATTCAATATCTATCTGGGCTTTCTGCAATTTCCCGCTGTAATCTATATACACTGTTTTTAACTCGGTGAATTCTTCTATCGCTGTTGTACCTGCTTCGCGCGTTCCGTTCCCTGTGGATTTAACCCCGCCAAAGGGGAGATGGATCTCTGCGCCGATAGTTGAAGCATTTATGTATGTGATTCCTGCTTCTATTTTCTCGATGGCTTTGAAGGCGTTTTTCAGGTTCTCCGTATATATCGAAGAGGAAAGCCCGTATTCCACGGAATTGGCTATCAGTATTGCCTCATCAAGACTGCCGGCGCTGAGCAAAGACACGACAGGACCGAATATCTCTTCCCTGGCTATCCGCATGTCCGGGGAAACGTCAGTAAATATTGTGGGTTCAAAAAAGTAGCCTGGCAGGGGTTTAACAGCTTTTCCGCCAAGCTCAAGGCGCGCGCCTTCATTTTTTCCAATCTCCACGTATTTTGCGATTTTTTGGAGCTGTGAACTGTTAATTACAGGTCCGACATCGGTGTTCCCAAGAAGACCGTTCCCGAGCCTGAACTTCCTTGCCCTTTCGATAAGTTTCTTTTGAAGAGAAGAGAGGATTTTTTCATGTACGATGACACGGCTGGCTGCGGTGCATCTCTGCCCTGTGGTTCCGAAGGCTCCCCAGATAATGCCGTCGATGGCAAGGTCAAGATTCGCATCATCCATAACTATAATTGGGTTCTTTCCTCCAAGTTCAAGCGACACTCTTTTCATATCCTTTGCAGCTTCGCCAAGTATCTGTTTACCTGTTTCAAGTGAGCCTGTAAATGATATAGCCCTTATTTTTTTGCTGTGGACTATCGCGCTTCCCACAATACCGCCTTCACCCATCACTAAATTTAAAACGCCTTTTGGAAGCCCTGCTTCTGCAAGTATCTTCACCAGTTCTATTGACATAATGGGTGTGTCGCTTGCGGGTTTCAGGACAAGCGTATTTCCTGCTACCAGAGCTGGCATTATTTTCCACGCGGGTATGGCGATTGGAAAATTCCACGGCGTTATCAAACCAACAACGCCTATCGGGCGGCGGAGCGTCATGCAAAACTTGTCTGGCAGCTCGGATGGCGTGGTTTCACCGAAAAGACGCCTTCCTTCACCTGCAGCATAGTACGCTATATCAATGGCTTCCTGCACATCCCCGCGCGCTTCTTTTAACACTTTTCCCATCTCGGTGGTCAGAATGCGCGAAAGCTCTTCTTTTCGCTCTTCAAGCATCCTGGCTGCGCTGAACAGTATTTTTGCGCGCTGGGGCGCTGGCGTGCTGCTCCACGCGTCAAAAGCTTCCTGCGCGCTGTCTATGGCGCTTTTTACATCTTCATCCGAGGCTTTATGTATTTTTCCTATTAGTTCAAGCGTCGCCGGGTTAATATCATCGAATGTTTCTCCGGTGCCTGATTCTGTCCATTCTCCGTTTATGAAAAGCTTATATTCCTGCAAAAGACTCACCCTGTATTTATGTTGGAGGCAATGCTATTTTAAGGTTTTGCGTGTGCCGGTTATCCAAGCATCTGCCTTAATTCTTTTTCAAAAGGTTCCCTCATGCCCTCGCTGAATCCATGAGTCCCTGTTGTTACTTCATAGAACTGTTTTGGCTCTTTTGCCTTCCTGAATGTGTTTTCTGCAAGCCCGATAGGAATTATGTTGTCATTTACTGAATGCATCAGCACGAATTTGCGCGGAGGGATGAATTGCAGATACGTATCAGGGTCGATGGAACGATAAAACCTGATAGCAACTTCGTCCCTGATATTGACAATCTCGGACTCCGTGTCATAACCGCTTGTGCTGATACCGATAACGCCTTTAATATCAGGGTCAAGCGCAGCCGCAATAATCGCAAAACGCCCGCCGTTGCTCTCCCCGATAATGGCGATTCTTTTTGCGTCAATCCTTGAATCCTGCCTTAATGCATCCACCGCGCGCAGGGCATCAAACACCATCTTATGTTCTACTGGTTCTTTGCCAGCTTTGAACAATTCATAATCATATTTGAAATCCACGCCTCCGCGGTTTCGCTGCTCGATGCCCAAGCTCGCATAACCCATGCCTGATAGTATCTCAGCAAGCCCCTGCGTTCCTTCCTTGGGAACCGTGGCGCCTGGCAGGATGACCACGGCAGGCACTTTTTTCGCTGAGAGCGGGATGTGGAGAAGTCCTTCTACGGTGTAGTCCTTGCTCGGAAAAGAGATGGTTTCAAGAGTGTAGTTGCTGCCCTGTTCGGTTTTAAGCAGTTTGACTTCGACCTTGCCCCTGTTTTCAGGATAGGAGAGAATCCCGTCCTTGCTTACAATCCATTTATCGCTTCCCTGCGGGATGAAATAATAAACGAGAATGAGAAGAAAAAAAACGCCCAGTATGGCAGTAATAGTTTTTGAATTAAAGTACGATTGCTTTTGTGCTGCCTTTGATTTTATTCTCTGTTGATGCTTTTTTGAACTCATTTTTTCCGATGAACCAGCTCAGCAAGCTCAGCCACCCTTTTCCCGAGCGCTCTTCCTTCTTTCAATCCAACCTCGTCAGAGCCAGCGGCGCCGTAGTGCCCGCCTGTCTCCAATGGGTCGCCCACTACTACAAGTCCGGATATTAGCATTGCCTGGAGTATCGAGATGAGCGTTGTCTCCTTGCCGCCAGTCCTGTGCGCGCCCGTGACAAAGGCGGCGCCGACTTTATTAACCATCTTTTTCCTCACCACTACGGATTCATCAAAGAATTTTTTGAGTTCAGCAGCCATTGTCCCGAAATAGACCGGGGAGCCTGCAATGATGCCGTCGTATTCTGGAAGTTTATTTATCTCGACTTCTTCCACGGATTTCAGAGTGGGGTTTCCCCCGCCTTCGCGCACGCCTTCGCCGACTGCCTTTGCAAGCTTTTCGGTGTTGCCTGCCCTGGAATAATAGACTATGAGAATTTCTGACATAATGTAATGTAATGTTTTAAAATCAATAAAGATTTCGATGTTAAACACAAACATTCAGCGGCTTGCTACGATGAAAACTGAAAATCGGCGCGAAAATAATAACGTATCGGATTATTTTATTTTTTGCCGATACCGATATATACAATAATGAGCCAGGAATATCCGGGTCTGAGAGCAAGGCAGGGTGTAGATGGGGTTGTCGAAAAAGTATTAAAGGAATATTTCCCATTGTCCTAAAATACGATACTTAATATAGGATGAACCGCATATCCCATATTTGGGATTACTATGGTTCGTCCAAGAGGAGAAATTAATGTTGTATGCCAGAATGAGAAATGCCGTTT
>JAHFCV010000156.1 GCA_023249275.1 Candidatus Methanoperedens sp. | reverse complement strand
ATGCCTCTCGCTGCCTGCGTTATTAAGTATTATACCACCAAAGTTTACTTTTTTATCAAATTCGCTAAAACCTTTCACAACAGCAGCAATGCTGCGCGACGCGCCGTGCGCATTGATAACAAGTATCACAGGCACATTCAGGATTTTTGCCACATGGGCGGTGCTTGCAACCTCGGTGGCATCCACGCCGTCAAAAAGACCCATCACCCCTTCTATTATGCAAATATCAGCGCCCTCTGAGCCTCGTTTGAAAGTTTCAAGCACTCCACGCTCACCCATCATGAAGCTGTCCAGGTTCCTCGAAGGGCGCCCGCAAATGCGTGTGTGATGGGTTGGGTCTATGAAATCGGGTCCGACCTTGAATGGCTGGACTTTATAGTATTTGCTCAGGGCTGCCATCAGTCCGGTTGCTACTGTGGTTTTCCCCACGCCGCTGCCTGTGCCTGCGATGAGGACTGCTTTTGTTTTAGCGGATATTATCATGCTCACAACCATGCTCAGATTTCTTTCCCTGTGGCGCCATCTATTCTCAGTTTCCTGTTTTCCAGGGCTACAAACCAGATAGGGTAATAAAAAACTTCAAACTTTGTTATATCGGCTTCCTCATCTATACCTTTTATTATTTTTCTAAGGGTTTCCTCTGTAAGCACCTGTTTATCCGCCTTTCCTGAAATCTGCTGTATTTCAGGATATCTTGAGGATTGTTTTATATCCGGGAGTTCAAAGTTAATAAGAAAAGAATATAATTTTAAGTTTCCTTCTTTTGAAAAAGTTACCATCCTTTTCTCCTCAAGGTGGCGGATGATATTTCTTATTGTAGTCTCTGACAGTCTGGTTTTAAGTTCAAGGTCCCCGATTGTAATTTTTTTATTCTTGAAAATTTCAAGCAGAATCCTGATTTCATTCTCATTTAAACCTATTAATCTGGAAATACCTGTTGAATATTTTAATCCGTTTTTAATATCCACAAATTCGCCGCTTATGGAATCCACTATAAATGAATGCGATGCAAGACTCTTCATTATAAATCCCTCCGGCGCATTTATTTCAACCCGGACAAAAGGATGATAAATAAGCTCGATATATTTTACATGCTCCTTTTCCCCGAACAGCCAGTATTTTTTCTTCCTTTTACCTTCAACAATAGCTTCTATCTGCTCTTTTAAAATGTTTGCGCCGACCCCTTTTAATTTTCCTCCACCAATTTCATCGGCTGCTTTTACCTTTTCCCTCTCTTCCAATCTCTCTGCACTCTCTACAAAACCCAGGCTTGTTTTTAGCTCGGTAATTTTTCCCGTCGCTTTTGGAATCAGTTTCGGGGTGAGTCCCTTGTGCTGCGTTATTCTCCGGGCAGTTTGCATCCTGGTTTTTTCTTTCACCGCATTCCCCATCACAAAAAATTCACCGGTATTCAATTTTGGCAGTAATTCCAGTTCTTTCCTGTCCGCAAAAAACAAATCAACGGCTTTCAAATCGTTTTCTGTCGTTAATTTCCCGATAAACTGGTTTCCGCATTGGGATAGGACATTTTTATTTACAAGCGAAGGTCTCTGCGTCGCAACAAGCATGCCAAGACCCCTTTTCCTGCCTCTTTTTGAAATCTCTTCTATTTCTTTTAATGAGTCCTTGCTCTGAGGGACAAATTTGTCAGCCTCTTCAACGATTAACAAATATGGCTGCTTTACCTGGTTCTCTATTTCATATAATTTACCTGCAAAATCGGAAACAACCTTTCTTTGATCAAGAACATCCGATACGTCCAGTATCAGGGGAACGTTATTTTTTATTGATTGTGTTATGAGATCATAGAAATCAATTTCGATATTTACATCAGCTTCTTCCCCGCCAACCCAGAGCATCTGGAATTTCTCCTTCAAAGAGAAATACTCTCCCTCAGTATCAACTATGCAAAAAGCGATGTTATTTTGCAGCAGTTGCTCGCAGAGCACTGCAATCAAATAGCTTTTACCGCTCCCGCTTTGACCGATTACACAGGTTCTTCCGGTAACCAGTTCCTGGGCGTCTATAACTACATCTTTTTCACCTGATTTTCCGGTAAGAAGCTGTATTTTATCATCCATGGTGGGAGATTATCCCCAAGCCTTAATATAATTAATGCCAATAAAGTCGTAGAAGGTGGCTGAATGAACGATTTCCTGGAAAAGCTATTAAAAATCCAGTCAGAATATTTAAGGCGTAGACAATTATTACTTATTCTGGATTTAATCTCAATTTTCAGCATTTTTTATGCAAGTTTTTTAATCTTTCAAATGGAGTATTTCTTAGAACATTCGTCATTGTTTTTATCTATACCGATTTCAATTATTAAAATCACTCCGCCGATATTAGCTTTTATTATTGCCATAATTGGTGCTCTATTAATGCATAAAAACGATTATAAAATAAACATTCCTCAATTAATTGAAGATAAATATCCTGAACTGAAAGAAAAACTCAGAACCGCATATGATAACAGGGATGAAACCAATATAATTGTTGATGCGTTAAAAAGCCTTGTTTTAAGTGGATTGACTGTTGTTTCAGCTTCAAAACTCATAGCAACAAGTGTAGTAGTCACAAAAATTATATTAGTTACTATATTTATTTCAGGTGCAACTACTGTTTCATTAGACCCCCAAAAATATAGTATCCCACCTGAAACTTTGATTAATATATCCAACACCATAACAGGAACTATCGGAAATGCTACTAATGAGACTATAATATTTTTAGGTCCCCCACCTGTTGACACCGATAAAGTGGGAATTACGGGTAGCGGCGACATTTTTGGCAAACCGAATATTGCACCTATTATAGGAAAGCCAGTTGACCTTTCTCTTAGTCAGGGTTTAGGAGAAGGTAATGTACCAAGTGAATATAAACCAGATCAAACCCGGTTTATCAGGTCAGCAGCGTTTCCCGTGGATGTTCTTGGTTCCAATGTTTCTGATGGCGGGTACAGCATCCTTATGAAAAAAACAGAAACCGAAAAGAAACTAATCGAAAATTATGCAGTTGAACGGAGTAAGATATGAACGAGGTTAAAACATGAGTAATGAGACATATAAAAGCTCAAAAGGGATTTTCAAGGAACTTCTTGATGAGATAGGGAAAGTAATTGTCGGGCAGAATGAAGCCATCGAGCAGATGTTGATAGCGATTCTCTGCAACAGCCATGCGCTTGTGGAAAGCAACCCCGGGCTTGCCAAGACGCTCACGATTAGCACATTATCAAAAGCTCTTGACCTTAAATTCAACAGGATACAGTGTACTCCTGACCTTATGCCTTCAGATATCACAGGCACCTATATCATCGAGGACGTTGGAGGCAAGAAACAGTACCGCTTCGAGCCAGGACCCGTGTTCGCGAATATCGTATTGGCAGATGAGATAAACAGGGCGTCGCCCAAAACGCAGAGCGCTCTCCTTGAGGCTATGCAGGAAAAACAGGTCACCATAGGCAATAAGACCTATACTCTGGACAAACCCTTCTTTATTCTCGCAACGCAAAATCCCATAGAGATGGAAGGAACGTATCCGCTTCCTGAGGCGCAGCTTGACAGGTTCCTGCTCAAGATTTTAATGGATTATCCCAGCTTGGAGGACGAGAAAGAGATTGTTAACAGGTACACGAAAAATATTACGCCCTCTGTAAGACAGGTGGTTTCAAAGAGCGAGGTGCTTGAACTCCAGAAACTCACCCGCGATGTCCCGATTGCAGATGATATCAAGAACCGCGCAATCAATATTGTAGCGGCGACTCGTGCCAAGGGCGAGCATATCGAATACGGCGCATCGCCACGGGCTTCCATAGGCATTATCCTTGCAGCAAAAGCACGGGCGCTGATGAGGGGCAGGAATTACGTGAGCGCGGAAGATATAGATGCCATGGCATATCCAGTGCTTCGTCACAGGGTTATTCTTACGTTTGAATCAGAGCGCAAAGGCATGACCACAGACCAGGTCGTTTCCAATATCCTGAAAACCGTGAAATAAATGAAAACCGTTGCGCCGCAGTTTTATCAAACGACGGGTATGGTGGAACCATACCCGAACACGCCCTCCCGAAAACCTTTGGGAAAGCTTTACCAAAAACCATCGCGCCTGTTTATGGGCGCATACACGTATGGCTTTGCCATACGTAAACCTTTAAGAAAGGTTTATCAAACGACAGGTATGCAAAGCATACCTGAACACCACGTAAACCGGGGTATCGGTTTACGTGGGTACTGCGTAAACCGAAGTTTCGGTTTAGGCGTGACTCGGGACCGGATAAAGCGAGGTGTCGCTTTATGATAAATACTTCGTTTTTCAAGGAGCTTGACCGCTTCTCATTCATGGTGCGAAAGCGTGTATCCACAGCCTACAGCGGAAGCAGGCGCTCTATCCTGAAAGGCAGGGGCATGGAGCCTGTGAGCTACCGGGAATACACGCAGGGAGACGATTTCAAGACAATTGACTGGAAAGTTTACGGGCGCACAGAGAAGCTCTTTGTCAAGGAATTCGAAGAAGAAAAGAGCCTGACCACGCACATACTTCTTGACACCAGCAAGAGCATGGATTTTCGCAACAAATTCGAGTATGCGGCGATGCTTGCGCTTGGTTTTGCCTATCTTGTGACCAAGGATAATGAGAAATTCGGGGTATCCACGTTTGCCGAGGAAATAAAGATCACGAAACCCAAGCGCGGCAGGAAGTACCTCTCCCAGACCATTGACCTTCTCAATAGCGCCACGCTCACCGGGAAAACACAATTCGATTACTGCATGGAAAAGTATGCGAGTATCATAAAATCAAGGTCGCTTGTGTTTATTATTTCGGATTTCATGGCTGATGCCAATGCTATCAAAAATGCGATATTCAGGCTCGGGGATAATGAGCTGGTACTCATACAGGTGCTTGACCCTGTTGAGAGAAAACTTGACCTTGGCGGGGAAGCAAGATTGATTGACCTTGAAACCGATAAGAAAATGGATATCTACACAAGCCCGCGCTTACGTTCAGAATATGAGAAGCGCCTTAATGACCATATA
>JAHFCV010000155.1 GCA_023249275.1 Candidatus Methanoperedens sp. | reverse complement strand
CACAATTTATATCCCGTGCGTTGCCACAATCGCTGTGCTCGGGCGCGAGCTTGGCTGGAAGCGGGCAGGCGGCATCATGGCGTTCACGATATTTCTTGCAATATTTATCGGTGGAATTGCTTTCAGGGTCATCGGATACTACCACCTGCTATGAAAAAACTTTATGAAAGTTTTATCAAAAACCGTCGCGCCTGTTTATAAACCTTTAGGAAAGGTTTATCAAACGAGGGGTATGCAAAGCATACCCCAACACTGCGTAAACCGAAGTTTCGGTTTATGGGCGCAAGGGGCGTAACCCTTTATGAAAACACAATGCCCTCTTTGCGGAGCCAGGTTTGATTCAAAGGATTGTGAAGGATGCAAGGCATGCCCGCGTTTCATGAAATGCGGTCTTGTACTTTGCCCTAATTGCGGACATGAGTTTCCTGAGACGCTTTGATTTTTATAAATTCAGTACGATTAATGTGCGGCGCTTCCGAAGAAAACGAAACCGCAGATGAAGGCACCCAGAGCCGTGCCTGTGGAGGGAGTGGTATCCTCCAAAATATTCCCTGAGCTACATAGCGAAGAAATTAAAAGGAGTTTCGAGCAAGCGACTGAGAGATGAATTCCCGCATTTAAAGGAATGGTGCGGAGACCATCTCTGGGCGCCGAGTTGCTTTCATGGAAGTGTCGGGAATGGATGGGAGGTTGTAAGTAAGTATATTGAAACTCAGGATGTACATCATGCAAAAAACGCTATATACAGGCCTCGTCCTTAAGTACGGAGTTTGTGACTGCAACGATGGGTGGTCTCATGCTCTCGAAAGGCGATGAAAAATTCAATAACTTCCTTCAAAAACAAAAACTAGGCGCACTTTCATCAAACTCTATTACCTTCGTAATCCATGACCATATATTTGAACAACCTGAGCTAAAGAGCTAAAGAAAAAAGTTTAAAACAGATGAAACAGAATATAGCTCAGGTGAAGTATCCTAAGACATCTTTGACGCTTGAAACGTTCCAATTATGGCATTAAGCTGGATACTAACATTGAGTGAGTCTAACATGTTGGCGGATATTTCAACTCATAATATAAAAAAAGGTATAGGAGGCAAGTAAATGAAGATGTATTGGAGTGATGGAGATGGGCTAGTTATCGAGACGAAACATGGGACATCAAAAATCTATTATAGAGATGGAGAAGGATTGACAATAGAGAATGAAGATGCGATAATTAAATCTGGGATGTCGATTGATACAGCACTTGCTGCATATTTTGATAGAACCACTGGTAAGGCCAAGGATTTATACAAAGGTTTAGCAGAAAGAGTTAAAAGAGTGTAATGGATTTGCGAGAATTCCCATTAACTATGCTCAACCATATATTCCTGAAGATATTTCATGCCCCTTTACTATCTCTTTTAATTCGAATCCTTGCGCCTTAACCAAACATAAAAATCAGCAAGCCAATCGAATATCAAACCATCGGGCATCGGCGCCGGATGCCTCGTTTTTCAAAAACGGCGGTCGGTGACTGCTCTCCGCGCTAGTTCTCGCGCATCCGTTAGAAATCTTGAGCCAGAACAACATTCTGAAGCTGAAGATGGGCACTGATAAAACGATTACTTATCATGAGGATGGGATGATAACAGGGTAAATTCTATCGATATATTCATAGTATTGTTAACACATTATGATATATACCAATATGAGAAAAGAATTCACCATAGTCATAGAGCAAGATGAAGATGGAATTTATGTAGCTTCCGTGCCCGAACTTGAAGGATGCCATACGCAGGCAAAAACTTTAGATGAACTGAGAGAAAGGATAAAAGAAGCCATACAGCTTTATTTAGAAGTTGAATCAGACCTCATTAAAGAAGTGCCGTTAGAATTCGTGGGCATCCAGAAGGTCGGGGTTGCAGTCTAAATGGATAAAATCAATCCTCTTTCTGCTAAGAAAGTTATCAAAGCACTTGAAAAGATTGGTTTTGCGCAGATCAGACAAAAAGGAAGCCATTTGTTCATGCGCCATCCCGACGGGAGAACAACATTAATCACTGTGCATCCTGGTGAAGATATCGGGAAAGGGATGATAAGGAAAATAATGAACGACGCCAGGATTACGAGAGAGGAGTGGCTTGAACTGATTGAAACTGTATAAATGTTTTAATTTATTGCGCCCCTCACACTTATACGATACCTATTTAACATCACTCAAAAAATATACCCCTATGAAATGTCCCACATGCGGCGGTGACTGCATACTTCCTGCAGGGAAGGTACTGGATGAGATACTGGGGATGTATATGGCGTGCAGCTCATGCCCTCCAGACCCTTTATTCAACAAGAACGCGTCGTTTAACCAAAGAATAGACAGCACATTCGGAAGATGCGGGAAATGCGGCAAGAGACATCTGGATTTCGTCATCGGCAACGTCCTTACCCTGCTGAAAGAAAACGGGCTTTTCCCTGAAGATGCGGCGCTAAAAGAAGTGGGAACCCCGCTCATTGCATTTGGTTATCAGGTGCCGTATCCTCCGAGGCTTGGCAATAAAAGCCTTGTTCTCATCATGGATTCGGTGACAGAGGAACTGGCGGGGGAAATAATCGCCCATGTGCCCGAAGTAAAAGGGGTGATTAAAAGAACAGGCTTGCAATCACAGAGCGTCGGGATACTGGATACGGACTTCACGCCGCACACATACGAACTGCTTGCAGGCTGCGACATGCGCTGCGATGTTGTTTCCTCGTCAATCGGCGAACTTTGCATCTATAAAAACCAGTCAAAAATACACATCGAGTTCAATAACACGAAAATAAGAAAAATCGAGCAATTATATCTTCAGGGAGAACTTGACGGCGCAGTTGTAGTTGATGCGTTCTGCGGTCCGGGAACGCTCGGGCTCCTGAGCGTTCTTGCAGGCGCACGAGAGGTAATACTCAATGATGCATGGCTTCCCGCGCTCAAGAATGCTATCCTGAATATCAAAGCTAATTCAGACATTCTCGGTGTAAAAATTGGTTTTGAAGTGGAGGACTGCGATAAAATAATCGGGGACGAGCCTGTTCTTTTGGCAAAAGCAGAAGGTGCGGCAGAAATCAAGGTATATCATGGTGATGCCAGGAAACTTGACACGATTGTAAAGGAATGTGATATTTGTTTAATAGATACCTTCCCCTCTGTAAACCCTGCTGAATTTGCAGCCCGGTGCCGGGACTTTGCTAAAAAAGTGGTGGTGATTTAGCGGCAGCAGACATGATTTAAAACTATCAGGCTTGTGGAATATTTCGCCTCATACTCATGCCCGTTTGCCCTGAGAAGTGAGAGATAATAATCCCGGAGCTTTTGTATCGCCTTGTCGTTCTTGTAACTGTGATACACATTAATGCCATTTTCCATTATCTCTATCCTGTCTATCATGAGCAGCGATTCATCTGCTTTCTTTAACAGTTTTAAGAATTCAGGATGCGGAATGCTTGCTATGTGTTTTTTTGATATGGACTCAAATATCCTTACATCAACAGGCGTATCGCAGGCAAGCAGTTCTTCGTAAGTATCTTTATACACAGATACCATATTATAATTCACAGAACTATATATTTCGACCAGATTTCTCCAGAAATCTTCCTTTGACTTAAACTCGTTCATAACGTCTTTTAAATGCCCGAAATGCTGCTTCGTAACAGAAGGCTGTGTTCCTTTTTCCCTGGACTTTAAGTCAATCCGTATAGCAGTGGCTCTCTTATGGACTACATCAATGTCAAGCCCTTTGTTATATACCAGGAATATTACAACCAGTTGAGCCAGGAAATCCCTGTATAGTTCATTATCGCCTTCAATTGCAACAGTTGCCGTGGAAGGAGCAATATCGTCCATGCAGAAAAGAGAGACCTTACAGTTCCAGCCTGAATCCCTGCTGATCTCATTTATCGTCTTATCCAGTTCTGATATTGTGATGATTTTTAATGGGTCAAGAAGTTCATCAATTATTTCCTTTTCCAGGGGAATGCCTTTTGTCCATTTCAGCATCCATAAGAATATCGGTCTGCCAATCATTACATTCTTCCCTGATTCTATCGATTCTTCCCTTGAAGTCAATTCCTTCTTTTCAGCAGATATCTTTGATAATGCTTCTTCGACGGTGTTGTATCGGTGCAGTGATGCCTCAGTGATGTCGATGGCGTCCCGGATAGCAGCGCTCAGGTTACCATTGTGTCTTTCAGTGAGGGATTCGAGTTTTTTCAGATGGCTTTGCTCAAGGGAGATGTTTTTTCTAACTACCATAGTAGTACCACTTAAGTAGTACTGTATTAATGATTGATAAACTTATTCACACCATAGGGCAAATTGGTGTTATTTACATACTACTTCAATCCTACTATAGTATTTATCAGTGCTACTAGAAGATATTACATACAGATAGTGATGAAACCCCGTGACAGGGATGTGGAAATGGGCGGGTTGGGGAGTGGGGTTATCATCTATCTGATGAATAATTTTTCCCGAATCTCCTAACATCCCTATCCTGTCTTTTTTACCATCCGCGTTCCAGTCGTATCGCCTTTGGCTTGCACGCCATAACACAGTTTGTACATCCGATACAGAAACTCCTGTCCACAACCTCAGCCACTTTCTTCCCGTTTTTCTCCACAATCCTGTATATCCTCGGACCTTTCGGGCATACCCTGATGCATTCCCCGCACCCTGTGCATTTTTCTTCATCAACGAGTATATCAATCATAATTAGTAATATTCAAAGCAGTTATATAAACAATCAAACTTAATTAAGGCTTATGTCAGGAAATACCTTTGGCACGCTGTTTCGGATAACAACATGGGGCGAGAGCCACGGCTCCGGGGTTGGCGTAATCATTGACGGATGCCCTGCCGGAATTTCGCTTGATGAAGCAGACATCCAGAAAGAGTTAAACCGCCGCCGTCCAGGTCAGAGCGATATAACCACGCCGCGGAAGGAAGAGGACAAAGCAGAGATTTTATCAGGCGTATTTTCAGGAAAAACCACTGGCGCGCCCATATTAATAATGGTCAGGAATAAGGACATAGATTCAAGCAAATACGAGGCGCTGCGCAATACCCCGCGCCCCGGGCACGCTGA
>JAHFCV010000154.1 GCA_023249275.1 Candidatus Methanoperedens sp. | reverse complement strand
AGGGATGGAAAGAATATACCCGTCCTGCTTCCTGAACGCGCAGAATTTACATGTCCCGATGCACCTGTTCGTAAAATTGATATTCCTGTTGATTACAAAAGTAACATCGTCCCCGACTGCTCTTTTGCGAAGCCTGTCAGCAAGGGAAAAGAGAAAAGCCGGGTTATCATGGAGTTTTAGCGCATCATCCGGCGTGCATTTTCCGGACTCAACACAGGTAAGCAGCTCGTCATGGATACTGCGCAATTCCTGGACGCTATGTAGTTTATGTATAGTACCACCAGAATTTTGCAGTCCTTATGCAATACTTACTTATATGTTTTCCGAAATCCTTCTGCATCTGAAAGTGTGCGAATAAGAGGCGCGATTTCGCTGCTGTACCACTTTTTCTTCACGTATGCAGGGTATATGGGCAGCCGTTCCCGAAGAGGAATATCAACCATAGATTGCAGTTCCGTAATGTTGGGCCAGGGAGATTCGGGGTTGATGTAGTCGATAGTCTCAGGCGAGATGCCTCCAAGGTCAGAAGCACCGCACCTGACCAGTTCTTTGGGGTGAATCAGGTTTGGGGATACCTGTATAGCCACATCGTCAGGAAGAATCCTTCTTGCCATTGAGACTGTCTCTTTCATTTCATTGATTCCCGGCGCTGGCTTTGAATTCATCTTTGTTCCGGTTTTGGGGATGAAATTCTGTATTATCACTTCCTGGATGTGCCCGAATTTTTCATGGAGGTCACGGATGGTCTGTATTGAACGAACCCTGTCGTCCCATGTCTCACCTATGCCCACAAGAATTCCTGTCGTAAATGGGATTTTTAGTTCCCCCGCATTCTCTATGGTCTTTATGCGCGCCTCGGGGATTTTGCCCGCGCATCCTTCATGAGCCTCAATAATTCCAACGGTCTCAAGCATGAGTCCCATGCTGGCATTGTATGGTTTTAATTTTTCTAATTCGTATTTTCCAAGTATTCCCGGATTGCTGTGAGGCAAAAGACCGATACCAAGCGATAGCCTGCACAGCTCAGCGAGATAATCGACAATTGTCTCGTGTCCAAGCTCCAAAAGCCATTCTTTGAAACCCTCGACTTCTTCCGGGCGCTCGCCAAACGTAAAAAGCGCCTCAGAGCAGCCTGCCCGCGCGC
This sequence comes from Candidatus Methanoperedens sp., assembly GCA_023249275.1. Taxonomy (GTDB): domain Archaea; phylum Halobacteriota; class Methanosarcinia; order Methanosarcinales; family Methanoperedenaceae; genus Methanoperedens. The sequence continues at coordinate 3,988 of JAHFCV010000154.1, read as the reverse complement.
CTCTTGAGAGTATATCCTCAACTTCTGCCAGAGAGAGAAGTTTTGCCTCAGGATGTCCGATGTCCCGCCTGAACCCGCAATAAGCGCACTTATTCCTGCAAACATTGGTAAGCGGGATGAAGACATTGCGGGAGAATGTAACGAAAGGTGGACGCATATACCCTGATTGAAGTGGAATGTACATAATTATGTCGAATCAAGACGAAAATAAAACCGCAGATAAACACAGACAAACGCAGATTCTAAATCTAACGATGCGTTAGTTTAAAGTAATCCGAGGGATATTTAACCTGTCCCCAGGCGGGGGTAACCAAGCGGCCAAAGGTGCAGGACTTAAGATCCTGTTGCGCAGGCATTCGTGGGTTCAAATCCCATCCCCCGCACTTATTTAAATGATATGTCCGGTTTTCAAGATATTTTAACCTCGTTAATAGAATGGAAGGGTTATAATTTAAATATCAAGTTCTATATATGTTTAACAAAGGAATCGAAATGAAAAAGACATTGAGCGATCAGAATACTAAACTTACGGATTTTTTCAGCAAGCAGGAGCATGTTAAGCTTGCTTATCTCTACGGTTCTGCGGCTAAAGGAAAGGCTGGAAAATTGAGCGATGTAGATGTTGGAGTATTGCTGGACGAATCATTGAGCAAAAAAGAGAGATTTGATTTGCAATTGAAATTGATAGGCGATGTAGCAGATATTTTGAAAACAGATAGAATCGACCTTGTAGTTATGAACGATGTGCCACATTCCCTCAATTATGAAATAATCAAAACAAATTGCCCTTTATTCGTGAGGGACAGGATAGGGAAGATAGATTTTGAGCATAAGGTGCTTTCGAGGTACCTTGACAGGAGATACTATGAAAAAAGAGCAGCCTCCGAGTTCTTGAAAAAGGTTGCAGTAAAGGGGATTTAGGTGAGGTTATGGATGAAAAAGAAAAAATCTCAAGAAAGCTTCGGTTCATGAAGAAATACGTTGATTTTTTAAGGGAATACAAGCCAAAGAGCGTTGAAGAGCTTGAAAAAGACGATTTATTGAAGGCGGCTATTGAGAGAAATTTCCAGCTTGCCATCGAATCTGCCCTGGATATTGGGGAGGTTATAATTTCGGAACGGGATTTTGAAAAGCCTGAGGAGTACAGGGATATTATGCTGATACTTGGGAAGCATAAGATTCTACCTATGGACTTTGCTGAGCGTTTTTCCAAAGCTGCGGGTTTCAGGAATATACTGGTTCATATGTATGAAGAAGTGGATGCGAAGAAATTACATGAGTATCTGCAGAATAATCTGGAAGATTTCAGTGAGTTTTCCATGTTCATAGCAGGATACCTTGAAAAGAAAGGATAAATAATAATGAATCATAAGTGATGCCCGGTAAATAAAAAAAGATTAATCAAAATTTTTCTTAACCAGAATCAAGGACTGAAAACCATGGAATCTTACTTTCACCTAAAAGGCAGCTTCAAAACAAGCGCCGACGCATCCGCAGCACGCGCCGATATAGAAAAGTTCATAGAAGAAGCAAAATCAACCATCCTGCAAAAAGGCGTACCCGCAGGCAGGGGCGCTAAAATCATTGCATGGGACATCAGGGATAACAGTATCTTTTTTGATATCGAGTCAGACCGCTACCTGCGAGCCCACGATGCGTTCATACGCATGCGGAAACCGCTTGCAGGCGTTCTTGGCAAAGTGTACAAAATCGGAATCAGGGGCGCGGAAGTGGAAGAATTTATTGTAAAGCTGCCCTCAGAGCAGGGGCTGCGCCAGCAAAAAATTCCTTATGTCAAGTCATTAGAATTCACAGACGGCATGATTACACTCTCACTTGAAGTCGGGGAAGCGCAGCTTGAGAACAAGGTTCCTGACAGGATAATCTCACTCATCGAGGATAAAATCGCAGCGCAAAGCTTTGGCGGCAAAGCAGAGCACTGGAGTCTCCTGTGGGAAAGCCCCAAAAAAGAATTCCCCGTATTTAAATATGGGGTTAAAGACCCCACGGTTGAAGCGGAAAAGCGCGGCTGGATAAAGCGTGCTGTTGGTCGCGGGCAGTGGATACATGGCCCACAGATGACTCGCATTTTCAGGACTTTTGAACAGATAGTGCTTGAAGAAGTCATTAACCTCTTGGCTATGTTGAAATGATATTCCCCAAGCTTGTTCCCTGGGATGTGTGGAAACATTCGGGGCACGCGAAGGGCGTATATCCTGAAATTTACTACGTGTGTCCTCCCAAGACGAGAGACCCTGCATTCTGGGAAGAAGTAATAGATAATTATAAAGTCACACTTGAAGTCCCGATTGACCTCATCGCAGAAAAAATCGATAAGCCTCTTGGCGGCATGTGTTATGCACAGTGCCCCTCGTTCTGGCCTTTCATGCAGGGAAAAACCGTTTCTGACGAATCTTTCCCTGTAAAAGTGTTTGACCGCTCAGGCACATCGCACAGATACGAGAGCGGCGGCATACATGGCATGGAACGGGTAGATGAATTCCACAGGATTGAACTTTTATTCATAGGCACGCAGGAGCAGGTGCTTGAGCATTCAAAGCAGATGCAGGAGTGCTACAAGCATGTATTCAACGATATTCTTGACCTTGAATGGAGGATGGCATGGGTAACACCATGGTTCATGGCGCAGGAAGGGCTCACGGGACTTGCTGGGCAAACCGGTGTTGGAACAATAGATTTTGAGGCGCCGCTGCCGTACCGCGGGAAGGATGGCGAATGGCTTGAGTTCCAGAACCTGAGCGTCAACGGGGACAAGTATCCCAAAGGCTTTAACGTGAAGCTGCAATCCGGAAAAGATGTCTGGAGCGGCTGCTCGGGCATCGGGCTTGAGAGATGGGCGAGCACGTTCTTTGCGCAGAAAGGATTTGAGCCGAATGATTGGCCAGATGCGTTCAGGGAGAAAGTAGGGGAGATGCCGAAGGGGATAAAGTTCATGTGACGAGGCTGTTCTTATTGCTAAATCGCAAATTGATATGAATATAGATGAACTGAAAGAGAAAATTAAATCCTTGAGACAATTACATTCAGCAAACATTTTCAGCATAAAGCTAAAATTCGAGGACTGACTGAAAAAGAAATCCTGTCATGTTTAAGAAATACTGAAAATCTCGTACAATTTGAATATCAGGGAAAAGAAGCTGAAGGACAGAAGTATGCCCTTATTTTTGATAAATCGAATAAATATGATTTAAAAGTTGTAATTTCTGTAAAAGAAGCCTTAAATGTAGTAACTGCACATATACAAAGCAAGAAGAAAAGAAAGGTGTTAGATAAATGGTTAAAAATGCAAAAATAGACTTTGATGATGAGAATGACATTTTATATTTATACATGGGCGAGAAGGTTAAGGACAGCCTGCAAATAGAAAATTTTGTAATAGATTTTTCCCAGGATAATAAGATCGTGGCAATTGAAATTCTGGATGCCTCGAAGATATTGAGTGAATTATCGCAGACAGATATAACAAAAGATGCCTTATCAAAAATAGAATCTGCGGGCATTAGCGTTTATCACGGCAAAGAGTTGATTTATATTTTACTGGCTATTCGTTTATCTATAAATCAGGAAAGTGTGGATATAAAGATACCAGTTCCAGCACCTGCTGCTATTTCTGCGGTTGCTTGAGAACCTGCAATAAAGCGAAACTCGAACTCTTTTAGGTGCGACTTAATGCATTTATCTGCGTTTTCTAACATTCAATAGAGAAAGTATAATACCCAATCGAATTAATTTTAACACACAATGGCGAAGGACTCAATCGGCGTAATATTCGGAAAAACAAGCTCCCTGAATTTCAAGTTCGCGGTTTCTGACAGCCTGGCAACCAAAAGGTCGGATTACATCAAGGTCTGGCATGAATCCGATGGCTGGACACTGGCGCAAGTTGCTGCCATCACGCGCTCAAGCGAGGATTTCTCGATGGAGGAAGCCATGGATGCAGCCGAAGGTTCAACCAAAATCAATGATA
>JAHFCV010000018.1 GCA_023249275.1 Candidatus Methanoperedens sp. | reverse complement strand
TTAAAAAACCATTCTCAGAGAGATATTTTTTCAGGCTGGTTAATACCATGGATGGCTCTTTCATGTGTTCAAGGACATTCCCAAGAATGATGCAGTCAAAATACTCATTTTCGTAAGGCAATTCTGTTATTTCGATATCCAGGTTCAATATTTCCACACATTTGTTTTTTGCTATACCCAACATTTTGGGTTCCTTATCAACGCAATAAACACGGCATTTTTTCCAGATAGATAGAAGGTTTGCAAGGGTTCCAGACCCGCAACCCACTTCCAGTACTTTTGAGCCGGCTGGTATTAATTTGAATATTTTACAGCGTGACGAGTAGGTATCGATGTACATATCTCAATATACTTCTGCTAATATTTTGTTGTGTTCAGGGTTCCACGTACTGCACATATTTCTATTTCGCTCATATTATTTTATATTATCGTTTACCTTTATGCTTATTGCTAGCGTTTATTTTTTAACATATTATATTTAGTTACAAGTTAAGTTATATATCAAACTTAATAAAAATTTGAACATAAGCTTATTTAGGATGAAGTAAAATAATTATATGATCGAAAAACGGGAGGTTAGCGTACATTATTGAGTGTAACTTAATAAAAAATTATATTAATGCCGACCGGAAGTTTTGGCGTATAACATGGTCGGCTAAGTTCCCAGTCCCGGATACAGGCATCGGGATAACGGAGGAAAATCCATGATAAAGACAGAGGAAGAATACCTGAAACAGTACAGCGAGCGCATCGTAAGGAAGCTTGAGGAGAAAATCTTCGAGCTTGAGAGAGAAGTAGCCGAACGCAGGCGGGCTGAGGATGAGTTAAGGAAAACCCTCACAGCATTAGCCCGTTCAAGCGCGGAATTAGAACAATTCGTGCACCTGGGCTCGCGCGACCTTCAGGCGCCGCTAAAAACCGTGCTTGGCAACCTTGAATTGATATGCCAGCGCAACTGCGGCAAATTCGATAAGGAAGACAGTGAATTATTTACGCGCACTTTAGAAACCGTTGCAAGGATGCAGAAACGAAATAACGACCTGATAGCATATTCGCGCGTGGGCACATGCTTTGAGACTGCCGACTGTGCCGCCGTATTAAACTGCGCGCTCGATAATCTCAAGACAGCCATAAAGAAAAGCGGCGCAGTGGTAACTCATGACCCGCTGCCAAAAGTGTCGGCTGACAAACAGCAGCTTGTCCAGTTATTCCATAACCTGATAGATAATCCCATCAGGTTCAAAAGTAAAGAGCAGCCGCGCGTTCATATCGCCGCTGTGCAAAAGGGAAACGAATGGTTGTTCTCGGTGCGCGATAACGGCATCGGGATAGACCCGCAATTCCATGACAGTATCTTTCTCATCTCCCAGCGTATTTATGGCAAGGAGAGTGAAAGCACAGGCATGGGTCTTGCGATATGCAAGAAAATCGTGGAACGCCACGGAGGACGGATATGGGTGGAGTCAAAGCCTGGTGAAGGCTCGACATTCTACTTCACGCTTCCGGTCAGGGAAAATGTGGAGGCAGCGGCATAAGTGTTATATTGTAAGGAGGCTGTGTTTATATTATATGCTGGTTTTGGTGAAAAATCGGTTTGTAGGAATTGGGATTATAGGTACGGGAAAACTAATTTAATTCAATCAATTGAATATATTCTGGGGAACTGCAAATGACCATAAAAAGGGATGTCCTGAATGTAGCGGCAATAATCATAGGAGTGTCCCTTGCAGGATATTTGCTTGTATTGGCGCTAAATGGCAATGAGGCGTTAGAGGAGATTATTGAACTTTTAGCCGAGTTATTCTCTATTTTCGTGTCTTTTTCCATCTTCGGTGTGACATGGTATGCGTACGGCAAAAGCAGGGATAATCATGCTCTCTTCATGGGCGCAGCGTTTCTTGTTATCGGGTTTATTGACCTTTTCCACACGCTCTCTTATCCATTCATGCCCGATTTCATCACGCCAAATACCCCTGGAAAATCGGCGGTTTTCTGGAATTTGGCGCGGGTTATTTCAGCCCCGTTATTTCTTGCAAGCGCATATATCTTTAAAGATACCCTCCCCGCACTGATTAACAGACCTGTTCTCTTCGTTTCTGCCATCGTGATATCTATTGTCTCATTTATTACAGGGGTCTTTTATCACGACTACATGCCTGCCGCATATCACGCAGAGGGAGTTTCCTTTTTAAAGATAATCCAGGCGCTTATAACTGCAATAATTATCCTGTACGCCAGCTACCTTTACACACGGAGGATAACGGAAAAAAATATTGAAACTTTTTTAATATACGGTTTTATTATCACGATCTTTTCAGACCTGATTTATTTCTCTTATGAAATTCCAGGACATTTACTTAAAATTGCGGGTTTCTATTTTATTTATCTTTCTCTATATAAATCATCAGTGGAATCGCCTTATGAAAAGCTGGCTATCGCTGAAGAAAAGCTAAGGCAGGCGGCGGAGGAAAAGTACCGCAACCTGTTCGACAACGCCAATGATGCGATTATAATTCACGACATAGATGGCGCGGTAATATCATGGAACCATGCCGCCGAGAAAATTTTCGGGTGGACTGCACAGGAAGTAACAGGTAAGAAACTCGTACCGATAATAATTCCTCATGACCGCAGGGCAGAAATCGAGCGGGTTGCATGCAGTGTCGTGCCAGGGGGGCTTACAGGGTTTGAAATAGAGTTTCTGCGCAAGGACGGAAGCAGGATAGTGGGAAGTTTGACTGTCTCCCATCTAAAGGATGCAAAACAGAATGTTATCGGCGCTTCATGTATAATCAGGGACATCACCGAGCAGAAGCGCGCGCAGGAGGCGCTCAAAAAAGCCAAGGAATTTTCCGAAACAGTCCTTAATAGCATGAATGACGCTATTTCCGTTATCGATATTCACGATTACAGGATAATAGATGTAAATACGGTTTTCCTGGATAATTACGGGTTAAAAAAAGAAGACGTTATTGGAAAAACCTGTTATGAGATAACGCATAAACGTGCAGAGCCATGTAGTCCTCCAGATGATATCTGTCCTCTTTTGGAGACTTTGGAAACAGGAAAACATTCAACAGCAGAGCATGTGCATTATACCAGGGACGGAGAAAAGCGATATGTAGAGGTCGCCACATCGCCCATAAAAGACGAAACTGGAAAGGTCATCAGCGTCATTCATGTGGCAAGGGACATCACAGAGCGCAAGCTGTCTGAGGAGAAACTGCGGGAAAGCGAGGAACGTTACCACCGTCTTGTGGATTTCTCCCCCTATGGGATTGCTATCCACTCCGAAGGTAAATTTGTATTTATGAATTTAGCAGGCGCAAAAATTCTTGGCGCAGCAAATCCTTCTCTACTTATTGGAAAACCGGTATTGGAAATTATACACCCCGATTACCGTAAGCTCGTCAAAGAACGAATCCGCATGCAGGAAGAAGGAAAAGTAGCGCCGCTGGCAGAAGAAAAGTTCCTCAGGCTCGATGGCGCTCCTGTGGATATAGAGATAGTGTCAATTCCTTTTACCTACGGGGGTAAACCCGCAATGTATGGGATTTTCCGGGATATCACAGAGCGCAAGAAAGCGGAGTTGGAATACAAAACTATACTCCACACCGCAATGGATGGTTTTTATGTTACTGATGCACAGGGTCGCCTCCTGGATGTCAATGATTCCTATTGCTATATGATGGGTTATAGTCGCGACGAATTGCTTAATATGAGCATAAAGGATGTCGAGGCTGTAGAAACAGAGGCAATCATAGCTCAACGCATTAAGCGAATAATGGAGGTTGGCTGGGACAGATTTGAAACCCGTCACAAGCGCAAGGATGGCAGGGTTATTGAAATTGAAGCAAGTGTCAATTATACGAATATTGGAGGCGGGAAGTTCTTTGTATTTATGCGTGACATGACCGAGAAAAAAATCATGGAAAAAATGCGCCTTGAAAACGAGCGCCTTGCCTTTGCAAACAGGGCAAAGTCGGAGTTTTTAGATACAATGAGCCATGAACTGCGAACCCCGATGAATGCGGTCATGGGCTTTTCAGAAATCCTGAAGGCAAAGATTGCTGGAGAATTAAATGAGAAACAGGAAAAATATATAGACAAGATTCTCGCGAGCAGCAAACGCCAACTCGGTATCATCGAAACGATTCTTGACCATGTACAGATTGAAGCCGGGAAGTTAGAACTCACTATTGAAAAAATAGCCGTTCCTGAAACCATTGAGGAAACCCTTGAGTCAATAAAAACAATTGCTGCGGGTCGTAATGTGGTCTTTAAAAAAGAATTAGACCCGGAACTTGAGTTTATATTGGCTGACAGAAAGAGATTCAAGCAGATATTGTCAAACCTGTTTGATAATGCTGTGAAATTCAGCAAGAAAGAAGGGGGAACTGTTACTGTAACCTCGAAAAAAGAGGGCGAAATGGCTAAGTTTTCGGTCTCTGATACCGGGATAGGGATTAAGGAAGAGGATATGGGAAAACTATTCAGGGTGTTCCAGCAGGTTGATTCGGGAACAACCAGGAGATACGGAGGCACAGGGCTTGGGCTTGCTATTACAAAGCAATTGGTGGAACTGCAAGGGGGCACGATAACAGTGGAGAGCAGGTTTGGCAAGGGGAGCACGTTTACGTTTACGTTGCCGTTGAAGGCTAAGAAGAAGGTGGAGAACACATGACAAAAGTGCTTGTGGTCGAGGACGACCCCATCAATATGGAGTTAGTGATTGAGATAGTCAAATCAGTGGGATTTACGGTTGATGTGGCAGTAACTGGAGAAGATGCTGTCAAGAAAACGGAAAAAGAAGCCTATGACCTGATAATCATGGACATAGAACTTCCTGGCATGGACGGCGTTGCTGCGGCTAAGATTATAAGAAGCAAACCCGGATATAAAAATACGCCTGTAATTGCTTTAACTGCATACGCAATGAAGGGAGACAGGGAGCGGTTCCTCGCCCAGGGGTTTAATGAATACATTCCAAAACCGGTAAATGTAGCCGATTTCCTGAAACTGTTGAACAAATACAGGAAATAGCAGCGAATATATATAACATAAAGCAAGGTTATATAAATATAATATAACATAACAAAATATATTGGAAATGGCGGAGTTATCAGAATAATGAGGCAGAATAAGAGTAAAGGGGAAAATACATGACAAAAGTGCTTGTCGTTGAAGATAAAAAAACCGACCGGGCGCTGCTCGGTGAGCTGCTCACATCTAAAAACTATGAGGTTGTGGAGGCGGGTAACGGCATTGAGGCGCTAAAATCAGTGAAAACATTAAAGCCCGACATTATAATATCAGATATCATGATGCCTGAGATGGACGGGTTCGCGCTGCTTCGGGAACTTAAAAAAGATGAAAGTACAAAACATATTCCCCTTGTTTTTTATACAGCGCACTATGTTGGTGAAAAGGATAAGGAGCTGGCTGTGAAACTGGGAGCATCCGGGTTCATCTTCAAACCACTGGAGTTCAAAGAGCTTCTTAATAAAATAGAATCACTACTCAAAGATTATGAAACCGGATCGATAAAACCTGAGAAACCATCTTTCAAGACAGAAGAAGAGTTCTTAAAACAATATAGCGAGCGCATTATCCGAAAGCTGGAGGAGAAAGTAATCGAGCTTGAACAGGAAACAGTTGAGCGCAAGTGGGCTTTTGAAGAGCTTGCCAGGGTACTGAACGAACGCGAGAACTTTATTGAAACTATTCCTGGCATCGTCTTTACGCTTGATATTAATGGAAACATGATTCGGTGGAACCGTAAACTGATGGAAGTTACCGGTTTGCGGGGTAAGGAAATTGTGGGCAAGCCTGTTCTTGAATTATTTGCAGATCAAGATAAAGCGATTATGGCTGAGACAATCAGGAAAGTTTTAGATGCGGGTTATGTTGAAGTTGAAGCCCGGATGCCTGGGAAAAACGGGGTACCAATACAATATCACCTGACTGCTGCCGCTTTGAAGGATGAGCAGGGTAACCTTATGGGGATTATTGGGGTAGGCGTTGATATCACAGGACACAAAAATAGAAGTGGAATTGCGCATTAACAAATAAAAAACAGGTTTTTGTATAGCACCCAAATGATGAAAATCACGAATGGCACGAATAAACAAATCACACGAATATCAGGGAATGAATGTATCATTGATGATATAGTTATCCACCTGGATTCTCATCAACGTTGGTTCACCATGCGTTGAGCACGTACGCATCGTAAACTAACCTGTGCTTATTTGTGTCATTCGCAAATTCGTGAAATTCGTGATAATGCCTCAAACAAGCACTAAACAAGTACAAAAAGACAAAACAGGAAAAGGTATAACGTTTGTGTTTTATACCGCATGTATATAAGCGAAAAGGCATGAGGGTTAATAAAAAATAAAATTTTCAGAAAGGGCTGGTAAGTAATGAGTGATAAAAAATACAGGAGCAAAGTCCTCATTGTGGATGACGAACCTGTGAACGTAATGCTGATTAAAGCAATTCTTGAAAAAGATTATGATATAATCCCTGCTTACGATGGTAAAGAAGCGCTTGAAAAAATAAAAACAAATGCGCCAGACATTGTGTTGCTTGATATAATGATGCCTGAGATTAGCGGGTATGAAGTGTGTGAAAAAATAAAGCAGCATAGCAGTACCCGGTTCATACCTGTAGTTATGGTTACCGCACTTTCGGGGCTGGAAGATAAAATAAAAGCCATAGAGGCAGGAGCAGATGATTTTCTCACCAAGCCCATAAACAGTATAGAGCTAATTACAAGGGTAAAATCCCTCCTTAAGGCAAAACATTTTCACGACCAGCTTGTAAAAAGCAAGGAAAAAATAGAATCGCACAACGATTTCAAAACCATAATGGCGAACATCGTCCCATTCTTGCTTCAGAATGTCCAGCCAGACAAAAGGATTGAAATTATCCGGGAAATGAGTAAACAGGTGGAAATGGTGATATGGGCAAAATATATTCATGAGCTGCCTTGCGATAAAAAACAAACAGCCGATATATCATGTGATATAATGAATCGCCTGGGTGGGAGTTTCTCAGCAACGACTGTCACGGAAAAAGGATATACAGTATTGAATAAAAAATGCCCGTGGGGAGAATCAGGAAGCATAAACCCTGTTCTTTGCATGCTGACAAAGGCTATTTTTGCAAGGATTGGTATCCATGTCTTTACAAATATTAATGTTGATGTGAAAAATACAATAGCGGGCGGAGATAGCTGCTGCCTGATAGAAGTATACTCATAGGAACTGATTGAATGCAGGTTCTTCCTATGAGAAAGTTTATTTAACCATATCGTGCATATAAATATCATATTGGAGTGTTTTATATGGAGAGAGTATCTACAGGTATAAAGGAGTTAGACAGGATGATAGGGGGCTATCCCCGGAACCGCACGATGTTATTAACAGGAACAACAGGCTCGGGGAAGACTATACTGGGACTTCACTTTATAAACCAGGGCTGCCTGGACGGGAAGAAATGTGCAATAATCGCCACTGAAGAAACACCCGAAGATATAATAGCCCAGGGAGAATCTCTCGGCATGCCTCTTTCGAAATATGATAAAAAAGGGATTTTAGGCATTGAGAGGGTATACGATGAACGCGCAGAGTATATAAAAGATGTTCTGGAATTCGATGTGACTGATATTGACGAACTCCAGTCGAATATTATAGGATTACTCGAAAGAATCCCTAAGGGCACAGAAATTGTGTTAATGGATAATATCGGGGTTTTTACTCTTAACATGTCACCAAATGAGTTCAGAGCCCAATTTGATGCCCTGGTACATGGTTTAGCCAAAAAGAACATTACTGCGATGCTGATACTGGATTCCGCATCAGATGAACGTATGGGAGGCATTGCCGCATATTCAGTCTATGGCGTGCTAAAGACTTCGGTAAAGGATAATCCTTATACGGGTTCAAGAGAACGGATATTGGAAATCCTGAAAATAAGGAATACAAAAATCCCGATTGACCCTGCAAGGTTTGATGTGACCTCAAGCGGCATAGCCCTTTTGACGAAATAAAAGCAAGTGGTGAGGGAGTCAGGGCGATGAAAACAAAAACAAACATTTATTACAATAAAATAAAGAGAAGATTTGTTTTCAATGATAGTCTTACATGGGACATGGAAACCTGCTGCTGCGATACAGGAACAAGGGAACTTCTTTTTATGGGGTGAGTCTTCAACATCGCCCAAAGTAAAACGCAGAGGGCGTCCACGGGCAGGGACGCTGCGTCCCCATCCTTTCCAGGCTTCGCAAGATGATATTCTCAAAATTATCACAGCGCTTGATTTAGCAAACAGCGGCATTAAAAAGGCGCGCCCTGATAGCGTATTCATCACGCTTCCCTCTATTTCAAATTCCCCGCAGGCTTCCCCTGACCTGATAAGGGAAGATGACAGCGAAAATGGAACAGAGAAAGTCGGGCTGGCAGCATGGAAAATTGACGGTTTAAGCCTTCCGCCGGAAGATGCTGTGTCGCTCCTCACAATGCTATCCGGTTTCTGGACAGGAATCGACGGTTTTGCCATAGGCACGGATTTTCGGTTCTGGAGCAAAGTCTCAAAGTTCGCTATGGAACTTCTATCAAAACAACATTTTGTTCCCGGACTCGTTGTCTCCGAGAACAATGGCAAGAGCTTTGCCCGGTGGCAGTATGCGCTCAATGACCACGAAGACATGACGCGCATGTCAATGCTTGCCGGAGGGATGCCGCCAATTTGCAGATCCATCCTCCAGAATGTACTTCCGAACGATCCCGAAGCGTTATTATCTGATTTCCTGAATACGGCTGTGGATGGGTGCATCAGAAGATGGGTTCCCATCTCTCAAATAAAAACAAAGACGCCTGGCATCTCATCAGCATGGTTAGATTCCCTTGCAACAGGCGAACCGATAAAAGCCCATTCACATGGTCTAAAAAATCTCTCAGAAGAACTAAAATCATGGAGCGAACCAATACGCGAAATAGAGAGGTCAGGTTTTCGCACATGTTTTCGCTTAGATCCGCCTTCAGCGGATGTGGATAACGACTGGAGCCTTCGGTATTTCCTCCAAGCATCTGATGACCCGAGCCTTCTTGTTCCGGCAGGGGATGTGTGGAGAGAATCCCGTGATACTCTTTCATTCCTCAACAGAAAATTTGACCGTCCGCAGGAAAAGCTGCTTGCAGATCTCGGAAAAGCCTCGCGTTTATTCCCTCCCATCGAAGAGAGCCTGAACACGGCAAGACCTGAAGCTGCACAACTTGGCACGCAGCAGGCTTATAAATTCCTGAAAGAGGCGGCGCCCCTGCTTTCCGAAAGCGGCTTTGGCGTGCTCATTCCCCCATGGTGGAACAAAGGCGCAGCAAAGACGCAGCTTGGAATAAAATTGAACGTAAAACCAAAGCAAGAGCCAAAGACCGGAAAGGGAATTTTTACTTTTGATTCAATAATAAGCTACAACTGGCAGCTTGCACTTGGCAGTGAAGCCATAAGTGAAGAGGAATTTGAGCGTCTTTCAAGCCTCAAAGAACCTCTTGTACGCATACGGGGACAGTGGGTGGAACTGAAAAAAGATGAAATTGATGCGGCGATAAAATTCTTCAGGTCAAAAAATTCCGGAGAAATGAAGCTGAGTGAAGCCATGAAGCTCAGTATTGGTCAGGGTGAATCCCAAACAGGTCTTCCAATCACAGGATTTGAGGCAAAAGGAAGTTTATCTTCCCTGTTTGAGCAATTATCAGGACGTAAAGGAATAAAACAAATCCAGCAGCCTGAGAGCTTTTCCGGGGAACTTCGCCCATATCAGGTGAAGGGTTTCTCATGGCTTGCGTTTTTGCGGCAGTACGGGCTTGGAGCATGCCTGGCTGATGACATGGGGCTTGGAAAGACTATACAACTTCTTGCTCTTTTATTAAAGGATAAAGAAGAAGGCATTGACATGCCTGTCCTGCTTATATGTCCTACGTCGGTCGTCGGGAACTGGCAAAGAGAAGCGAAGAAGTTTGCCCCCTCGCTTCGTGTTCTTGTTCATCACGGTATCAACCGCAGGAAGAAAGAGTTCCTCGAAGATGTGACCAATTACGATCTTGTCATAAGCACCTATGCGCTTACGCACAGGGATGAGGATGTACTCGCCAGGGTTGAATGGAATGGCGTTGTACTTGATGAAGCGCAAAACATCAAGAATTCCTCAACCAAACAATCCCAGGCTGTAAGAAGGATAAAAGCCGGATATCGCGTTGCACTTACGGGAACACCTGTTGAGAACCGCCTGAGCGAATTATGGTCTATCATGGAGTTCCTGAACCCAGGTTATCTTGGCTCTGCTGCTGGTTTCAGGAGGACATTTGCTCTTCCAATTGAAAGATATAATGATAAAGAAGCAGGCATGCGCCTTCGCAGCATCGTCACACCCTTTGTTCTTCGCCGCCTGAAGACAGATTCTTCTATCATAAAAGACCTGCCTGATAAGATCGAGATGAAAGAACACTGCAACCTCACAAAGGAGCAGGCAACGCTCTATGAGGCTGTTGTCAAGGACATGCTTAGAAAAATCGAGGAATCCGAAGGCATTGAACGAAAAGGCGCGGTGCTTTCTGCTCTTATGAGGCTCAAGCAGGTGTGCAATCATCCGGCGCAGTTCCTTGGCGATGGCTCATCGTTGCCTGAGCGCTCAGGAAAGTTGAACCGCATTACTGAAATGCTTGAAGAAGTGCTTGCAGAAGGTGATTCAGCTCTTATATTTACGCAGTTTGCCGAGATGGGGGGTATGCTCAAAGCTCATTTCCAGAAGGTTTTCGGGCAGGAAGTGCTCTTTTTACACGGTGGAGTAAACCAGAAGCAAAGAGATCAAATGGTAATGCGGTTTTCGGAAAAGAACGGGCCAAGGATTTTCATACTTTCACTAAAAGCGGGCGGCGTCGGTCTTAACCTTACGCGGGCAAGTCATGTGTTCCACTTTGACAGGTGGTGGAATCCTGCTGTTGAGAACCAGGCAACCGACAGGGCTTTTCGCATAGGGCAGACAAAGAACGTACAGGTGCATAAGTTCATCTGCGACGGAACGCTTGAAGAAAGGATAGATGAGATGATAGAAGTAAAGAAAGAACTCGCTGAGAATATCATAGGCACAGGTGAAGGATGGCTGACCGAGATGACTACCAAGCAGTTGAAGGAATTGTTCACGCTGAGGCGCGAGGCGGTGGCTGATGAATAATTTAAAAACAAATGAAATAAATCTTTGCGTTCTTTGCGCCCTTTGCGGTTGCCAGGAGTGGAGGAGCTAATGGCATGGCGCGATGATTTCTGGGGCGGATACACTGCTTCAAAACCCATAAAAGTGGAAGGCGGCATCAAGGCAAAAAGCAAGCGCGGCAGCATTGGTGACACATGGTGGTCAAAGCGCTGGGTGTCTGTGCTTGAATCCTTCGGCTGGAGCAACAGGCTGGAAAGGGGACGCAGATATGCCCGTGGCGGGCAGGTGCTTGATTTTAAGCTAATGCCTGGAAAGGTCACGGCGCGCGTGCAGGGGTCAGTATCCACACCATACTCAGTTATTATAGAGATAAAGCCGCTTACCAGTGAAGCGTGGGCAAAAGCCACGGAAGAGATGTCACAAAAGGCGATATTTGCTGCAAAATTGCTGGCTGGTGAGATGCCGCAGAATATCGAAGAGGCTTTTAAAGCTGTGAGCGTACCGCTGTTCCCCGAATCGTCTAAAGATATCAAAACCGACTGTTCCTGCCCTGACAGCGCAAACCCATGCAAGCACATAGCAGCAGTCTATTACATTCTGGCAGAAGAGTTTGACCGCGACCCTTTCATGCTTTTTAACCTGAGGGGGCGGACAAAAGAAGAAATCACTG
This sequence comes from Candidatus Methanoperedens sp., assembly GCA_023249275.1. Taxonomy (GTDB): domain Archaea; phylum Halobacteriota; class Methanosarcinia; order Methanosarcinales; family Methanoperedenaceae; genus Methanoperedens. Next base: position 9,403 of record JAHFCV010000018.1, on the reverse strand, counting down.
TTTCGCTTCGCCAAAAGCGGGTAGGAGATGAGAAACCACAAAAACCACAAAAAGAGGTTGAGAAAACGAAGCATGTTCCTCTGTCAGCAGACGGTTTCTGGGGCGGCGGGGAACTTGAATCGTTTTCGGTCAACATATCCCGCCCTGATGTTCCCGCAGCGATCATAAAGCGCCTGGATACGCCGCAGTTCTGGGACAGCAAGGAAGATTTCAATAAGAAGATGGAAAAATATTACGAGGTGATAAGCAGGAAAGCGATTGAAACTGCTTATGGGGAAGTGGGAAAGAAGAAGAAATGAATATTGTAACCTCTTATTGATTGTGTAATTTAGCCAAATATTAGACGCGACCCTTTTTCGTCATCCTGGCTCTCACGAGCCTTATTTCCCCATAAGAATAATTATCTCCCAACCTGTCTTTTATCGGCTTCAGGCTCTCTCCTCCCAGTTCAAGTATGGCACTTGATATCGATTCAATCTTTTCATTCTTTATTAACTTCTCAATCTCGATATTTTCACCGGACAGTATCAATTTTTCGATATGGACATATATGGTATTCAGGGATAAATTTCTTTTTAATGTGATATCATCAAGGTCTAAACCCAGATCCAGCATTTCAAGTGTCACATATTCACTTGACTCCTTTCTAACGGGATGAAATTCACTTGATTGCTTTTTAGCCGGTTGAATGGATGAATCTTGTTTCTCACAAAACCTGCGTATCTCACCTATAAAAATGCCGCCATATCTCTCAAGTTTCTTATCCCCGACCCCAGTGATCTTCCTGAAATCCTCCGGCTTGCATGGACGACGCGCCGCCATCTGTTTCAGGGTGGCGTCATTAAATATCATATACGGAGGCTGGTTCCCGGCGTCTGCAAGTGTTTTCCTTAATATTCGAAGCTTCTCGAACAATCCATCATCGGCTGAGTACTCCTCGATTTTAGCCGGCTTTTCGATAATCCGGGGTTTTACAAGGTATATATTCTCATTTTTCACGCCGTTCCTCGACCGAGATAAAATATCCCTGCTTTTCTGGTTTAATTTCAGGACAGGATATTCACCTTCAACATTGAGATATTCGCGCTGGATGAGTTCTCTAATGAATCCGTGCCACATTTTCTTTGGCTGGTTTTTCCCTGACCCGTATGATCTTAATGATGAGTGCCCATTGTTCAGGAGCCGGCTGCTTTTTCCCCCGATGAGCACATCAATCACATAGTTTATCCCGAACCTCTCACCCATTTCATCGACGCATGAAAGGATGGTCGTAATTTCATCTGTTGCTTCCATCTCTTCCTTTGGCATGAGACAGTTATCGCAGCCCTTGCAGTTATTTTCTTTGAAATCCTCTCCAAAATAACCCAGCAAGAGCTTCCTGCGACACAATGTGGTTTCAGAGAAATTTATGATATCATTGAGTTTATTTTGCGCGATTTGTCTTTCTTTTTCGTTTGACATCTGGTTTATGAAATACTCTATCTTCTGCCTGTCGCCATAGCTATAGAAAAGAACACACTCGCTCTTCAATCCATCCCTCCCTGCGCGTCCTGTCTCCTGGTAGTAGGCTTCAAGGTTTTTGGGGAGGTCATGATGTATCACAAAACGGATATTGGGTTTATCGATGCCCATCCCGAAGGCGACAGTGGCCACGAGTACCTCAACGTCATCTTTTATGAATTTTTCCTGGTTTTGCGACCTTATGTTCGCAGATAATCCCGCATGATATGGAAGCGCCCTGAATCCTGCACTTTTCAGACCTTCCGTAATGGTTTCCACATTTTTCCTACTGTAGCAGTAAATGATGCCGGATTCCCCGGGCTTTGTTCGAAGGATTTCCACAATCTGCCTGAATGCATCCTGCTTGGGTTTGACATAATAGACAAGGTTCTCCCTGTTAAAGCTGGCAAGATATCTTCGGAAATCTTTGAGTGCGAGCTGGTTTATGATATCCTCCCTGACTTTCGGGGTAGCTGTGGCAGTCAGCGCTATTATCGGAACATCCGGGAAGGATTCGCGAATTTGCTTTAACTGCCTGTATTCCGGTCTGAAATCATGCCCCCATTCTGATATGCAGTGGGCTTCATCAATAGCGAACAGGTTTATTTTAAGCCCCTTCAGGAACGAAAGAAAAGCCGGGATGGTAAATCTTTCAGGAGCTATATACAGTAACCTGATATTGTTTTGTAAAAGCGCGGATTTTATTTTTATAATATCCTCATAATTCAGTGAACTGTTGATGAATTCAGCCGGGATGCCATTTGCTCTCATGCTGTCCACCTGGTTCTTCATCAATGAAATAAGAGGCGAGATGACTATCGTCAGCCCCTTAAAAAGCAGTGAAGGGTACTGGTAGCACAGGGACTTTCCGCCTCCCGTGGGCATCAGTACAAGTACGTCATTACCTTTCAGGACATCCTGGATTATGTCCTTTTGAAGCGGACGGAATTCAGAGTATCCGAAATACCGCCTGAGTATGTTATAATCGATGACAGGGCTCATATCAGCCGGATGTGTAACGATTTTTTCCGGATATTCCGGGGTTTTCAATTTCGGGCACAGGTCAAAAAGCCCTTCATCTTTTAACCCGCACTTATTGGATGCTTCGCATGTAATGCAAACTTGCATGAGAGCTATTCACAATATCAATAACAATAACAGTTTCCATGGGGGCGTTTTCAATCTGCATAACCGTCGCTGCAAAGCCCTACTGATCTCTATAGCTTGCTATCTCTGCTGGGGGGAGATTCACTTAACATGCAGTTTATCCATCAGGTCGCCTATCATTACGAATAAAACCACCATGAGCAGGAAAGTCATTATTATAGAACCCGGTGATGGTGGCTCTATCCCGAACGCTGCCATCATGTTAGCCCGCATTGCCATTATGCCTCCCATGGTTAATGCGGACAGGAAACCGTTGATTGCCCAGTAGGCATTTGTTTTCCTTGAAACAATCCATATTAAGAATAAAATCATTATGGTGAACCATAATTTTAAAGACAGGACACCCTGTTTTCCGGATGAGGCGTACATGAACCTTACAATCGGGTTTGTTTCACGCATAACACCTGTTTTATCCATCATGTAAACTGCGGTTACGCCATCGCCAACACCGTACGCCAGGAACGATGATAAAAATAATGACTTCTGTAAATTTATTGTGGTTAAAAAGTATTTTATCGCCAGCCAGATTATATCGTTCAAACGGATTGGTTCCACTCGTGGTCTGCTTTGGGTGGGCAATTCATCTCCTGATAACGATTTCTGGACTGTCCTTTTCATAAAAATCCTATGCTGTCATAGTTCAACCCTGAAAGTCATTTTCCATGTTGATGATTCGATCTGTGTCGCGTGAAAAACAGGGGTTTCAGCCTGGCAAGGTCTTCACTTTCCATGTTTGTGGGGATAATCAGAGAACTGTTCGTGGTCTGGGCTGTGCTGTTTAGAATCTGGATAATAGGCTGGACTTTACTAAAACCGTTTGTTGAAATCAGAGTGTCAATTCCATCAAGCAAAACCACTGCATTGTTGTTTTTCATGAAGTTTATAATTATAGTGCTCAGGCGCTTGAGGTCGTCAGGTCTAACCCCCATATCAAATGCCTCATCCGATATCCATATTATCGGTGTAGTGCAAAGACAATGTTTTTCTTTTACCTCTTGCGGATGCATAGTTGAGGCAACAAAACCGAAAGCCCCGCATTTAACGGCATCAAGGAAGATGTCGTACCCATCATCTTTTACAAAATATGTGCTGCCCGGTCTCAGGTCACATTTCCGTATTGTCGGAGATGAATCAGGCTTTGGCACCACGACAAAGCAGCGTTCAGACGTTTCTTTTCGTAACTGGCATGTAAATATTTCAGGGCACTCGCCACAATCCTTGTGCCCTCTTTTAACCATGCAAAGGTATATTTCGCAATTCCTGTGTTTTTCCCTGTTAAACCTGCATCCGGAACATATCTTATTAATATAGTCAGCGCACAGGGCGCAATCTACGCCGCAGAAAGAGGTAACCGAGACTTCAGGCATCGGTTTTATAAAAAGCCCATACTGGTAAACGGCATACGTGAAAAAAATTCCCATAATTGCAGGCGCAATATTTGAGAGTGGGACAAAATATATGTTAAAGAACATGGGCAGTATTATGTTTGAGGTAACAGCAATGATTATTGCCGTAATTGCACCAATTAATATGATTTTTGCCTGCTCAGGCTGCCTGTATTTACTTGTCATGTAATGTCTCAATAACAAATACACGCCTGCAATTCCGAATATTCCTGAGAACAGGAAAAAGTCCTGTTTTCTCCCGGTCATTGTAGAGATTATATCGAGTCCCAGATCGGATACGTCTTTTGTCCAGATAAGGTACAGTAAATAGATAGAAGGTATGGCAGCCAGGTATATGAGGGGATTTTTAAAGATTTTTTCCTTTGTTGTGAGTGAGAGAGCAAAGAAAACGAATAACGTGAAGGCAAGAATGACGCCGCTTAACTCGATTTTTATATAAAGCAGCATTTCTTGCAGGGACGCGTCTTGTGCCGCAATACCGGCGTTGTATGTTCCCACCGACCATATTACAAATGCCAGCATCAGCAGGACAAAGGTTTGATTGGTGCGTTCATGCGGGTTTTTTTTCAGGACATAAATTCCAAGCGCGACATAGAGGAATATGGTAAAAAGGGAAATTATTACACTTGTCAGGGGCTGAAACATTTTATTCTCCTTGTGATATTAAGTCAATATTACTTTATTTATGTTTCTATTGAAACACAGGCTGCCTGATGACAAAAAACGTCTGTATCCTCATTTCTGATTTTTAGATATGTTCCCTACAAGCAGGCTCCAATTCGCGCGGCAGAAGAATCGATACATTTATTGCTATGATATTCATGAAGATTATGACTGATATGACAAAAGCGCTTGTGGTTGAAGATAACCCTCTTAATATGGAGCTTGTGCTTGAGATGCTTGATGCAAAAGGCTTTACTGCCGAAGGAGCGATGACTGGAGAAGATGCAATTATTAAGGCAGAAAAGGAAGTCTATGATGTGGTACTCACGGACATAGGGCTTCCCGGCATAGACGGAATCGAAGTCGCAAAAATAATCAAAAACAAGCCCGGGTATGAAACCACACCTATGATTGCTTTTACAGCGTATGCGACGACGGAAGACAAAAACCGATTCCTTGCTGCGGGCTTTGATGATTATATTCCAAAACCGGTAGATGTAATCGAATTCATGAAAAAGATGGACAAATATAAGAGATAGATTGCGTAAATAATTTGTTTTTAAGAATCGTGTTTTAATCAATTTTTTGTCTGCCGGTTTGACCATTGGCTCGCCGGATGCCGAAGGAAATAATATCCGTACTCTACAAAGGATTTTTGATATAGAAAATTTTATATCATCAGCAGTAATAAATATCTATGTTGCTTTCGCAGGATTTATATAGCGATTCTGCGGCATAATAAAAAGTCAAACCGGGGAATCCCTATAATAAATAAGATGGACGAGGATGGATGGAGTGAAATCCTGAAAGAAAATTATATCATTGAGGGGTGCAATGACAATTAAAGCTCTTGTGGTCGATGACAATAAAAATGACCGGATGCTGCTCAGGGAGATGCTTGCAGCTAAAAATTATAAGGTTACAGAGGGAAGCGACGGCGCCGAGGCACTGAAGTCTGTTAAAGCATCAAGACCCGATATTATCATATCGGATATTATGATGCCGGTTATGGACGGATTCAAACTATTGCGGGAACTCAAAAAGGAGGAACAAACAAAGGATATCCCGTTCGTGTTTTATACGGCGCATTATGTAAGCGAAAAAGACAGGGAGCTTGCAGAAAAGCTTGGAGCTTCGCGGTACATCATCAAACCGAAAGATGTCAGGGAACTGTTAAACGAAGTAGAAACCGTGCTCAAGGAATACGGAGCCGGACGTATCAAACCTGCTGAACCCATTATAGAGACGGAAGAGGAGTATTTATCAAAGTACAGCGAGCTGCTGGTCAAAAAGCTTGAGGAGAACGTCAGCCAGCTTGAGGCTGAAATAACACGGCGCAAGCAGGCTGAAGAAAAGCTGCGCCAGTCGGAAGCAAAATTACACGCCTATGTAAACACACTGAGTGAGTCGGAAACCAAATATCGCAGGCTCGTGGAACAGATACCTGCGGTTGTTTATATGTCCCCGCCTGATGATTTTGCAGCCAGGATATATGTCAGCCCGCGGGTCGAAGAGCTTTCAGGTTATTCGGAAGAGGAATGGTTGACAGATATTGACCTCTGGGGCAAGCTTCTTCATCCGGACGATATGCAGGACGTGCTTCTAAAGGTAAGCGATAGATTTAAAGAAAAAATCAGCATGGAATACCGCATAATTGCCAAAAACGGCGATTTTGTCTGGGTAAGGGATGAGGCTATTTTGGTCAAAGACGCAGCAGGTCATCCGCTTTTTATTCAGGGCATCATGCAGGACATAACAGAGAACAAAAAAACAGAGGCGATGCAACTTGAAAACCAGCGTTTGATGGCTGCAAGCAAAACAAAATCGGATTTTCTTGCCAACATGAGTCACGAACTGCGGACTCCCCTGAATGCGATCATCGGTTTCTCAGAACTCCTGAATATGAAAATAGCAGGGGAACTGAATGAAAAACAAAACAGGTTTGTCAATGATATCCTTGTAAGCGGCAGGCATCTCCTGAGCCTTATCAATGATATACTTGACATAAGCAAAGTGGAAGCCGGAAAAATAGAACTTGTCATTGAGAAAATCCCTGTTGCCGATGCCATAAATGAAGGGCTTAACCTGATTAAGGAAAAGGCTCTGAGACATAATATAGCTTTGAAAGTAGAACTTGACCCTCAATTAAAGTTCATAGAAGCCGACATGCAGCGGTTCAAGCAGATAATTTTTAATCTTCTTGATAATGCGGTGAAATTCAGCAAGAAAGAAGGAGGGATGGTAACCATAACAGCGAAAAACGAGGACGGTATGGCTAAGTTCTCGGTTTCGGATACCGGGATAGGTATAAAGGAAGAAAATCTGGTCAGAATATTCAAGGAATTCGAACAGCTCGACTCTGGAATCTCACGAAAATATGGAGGTACGGGGCTGGGTCTTTCCATCACAAAGAAGCTTTTGGAACTTCATGGAGGTAATGTTTCGGTAAAGAGTAAGTTTGGTGAAGGGAGCACCTTTACTTTTGTCCTGCCGATAGAACAGAAAAAGGAGGAATTTAAATAACAAAAGTACTTGTGGTTGAGGACGACCCCATTAATATGGAGTTGGTGATTGAGATAATAAAAGCTGTGGGGTTTACGGCTGATGTGGCAGTAACTGGAGAAGATGCGGTCAAGAAAACAGAAAAGGAAGCCTATGATTTGATACTCATGGACATAATGCTGCCTGGCATGGATGGTATTGAAACAACCAGGATTATAAAAAGCAAGCCAGGATACAAAAACACGCCTGTAATAGCCCTGACAGCCTATGCAATGAAGGGAGACAGGGAAAAGCTTCTTGAAAAGGGCTTTCAGGATTACGTACCAAAACCACTGGATGTGCATGAATTAATAGAAATACTGAATAAGTACAGGTAGAAACATGGGAAAATTATTTAAAGAATTCAAACAGATTAATTATTGGATATCCGGGAAATATGGCGGCAACGGATAATGACTATCCATATCAAAAAAGTCAGTACAATTGAATGGAGGAAAAATCCGGGAAAAGAGTAGTTTCGGAGGAGGGAGCGCCTTTGCGCTATCGCTGCCGCAGAGCTAAAGAACCAAAAGGAGGAATTAAATGATGAAAGTACTGGTGGTTGAGGATAATCCCCTCAATATGGAACTTGTGACCGAGATGCTCATTGCACAGGGTTTTATTACAGAGGGGGCAAATGATGGGGAAGAAGCTGTCCGGATGGCAGAAAAAGAAGCCTATGATTTAATAGTCATGGACATAGGGTTGCCCGGCATTGATGGCGTCGAAGCTACAAAAAGAATAAGGACAAAATCCCGAAATAAATTTATTCCTGTGATAGCTTTAACAGCGTTTGCTATGAAAGGAGACATGGAAAGATTTCTCAAAGCCGGATTTGATGCTTACCTATCAAAACCCATAAATGTGCCTGAATTCATGAAAGTTATAGAGAAATACAAGGAGTGATACTTTTGGAACCGAAAAATCGTGGGCAATCTGTCACAGAAATCGTTCTGTACAATTCGTTTGTTCAACTTATTCTTTTTATAATCCTTTCAATAGCCGTAGCAGAGGCGCTTCTTATTGTGCTGAGCTACTTCAGGTTCTCTTTTCCCATGTGGCTTGACGAGTTGCTTTTTAATCCAACCCTGATGATTGTCCTGCTCTCTCCCTTTACGACGCCGGATAGTGAGTTGTCCCTTTTAATCTTTGACCCTACCCTCTTTGCTCTTCTCCTATCTCCTGTCGCTTATTTTGTCCTGTTCCGTCCCTGGGTGAGGCGAATAGCTCTGCGCAAAAAAGAAGAGGAGATGCGTATTGAAAAAGAACGCATCGAGTATGCGCGCAAAGTTAAGAACGAATTTTTGACAAATATGAGCCATGAGCTAAGAACCCCTTTAAATTCAATCATAGGTTTTTCAGAACTTCTCAGGCAGAAGATGACAGGGGTATTGGATGCAAAACAGGAGCACTATGTTAATAATATCCTTACAAGCGGGAACACCCTGCTTGCCGTTATCAGCGATATGCTTGACCTGAGTAATATAGATATAGGAAAGATGGAACTTGTATTCGAAGAAATACACCTGCCTGAAGCCATAGACGAAACCATAACCCCACTGAAAGAAAAGGCAGAGAAGCAAAAAGTGCGAATAGAAAAAAAATTAGACCCTGCCCTGGAATTTATAAACGCAGACAGGTATGTATTAAGGAAAGCACTGGTCAACCTGCTCCACAATGCGGTAAAGTTCAGCAAGGATGAGGGGGGGATTGTGACCATAACCGCACAAAAAGACGGTGATATGGCAAGGATTTCAATCTCGGATACGGGTATAGGAATCAGGGAAGATGATATGAACAGGCTATTTACCCAATTCCCGCATATAGATTCTGAAACGCCTAGAAGATTTGAGGGAACAGGACTTGGGCTTGCGCTTTCAAAGCAACTTGTAGAATTGCATGGTGGCAAGCTCTGGGCAAAGAGCATGTTTGGTGAAGGGAGTACCTTTACATTTTTGTTACCTATTAATGCTGGAAAGACGGTGGAAATTAAATGAGAAAGGTGCCTGTGGTATAAGATGACTGTATAATCCTGAAATTCCACAAGTAAGGATGAAATATGACAGGAAAGCTGGTTGTTTTTTTGATTGTGGCTGCGATTATTGCTGCTACGGCATGTGTTCAAC
>JAHFCV010000153.1 GCA_023249275.1 Candidatus Methanoperedens sp. | reverse complement strand
GCTATCCTTTTTTTATGGGTGAGCAGGGCGTTGAGGTCATGTGCTGTGAGAGTGGGCTGGGAAATAAACTAACGACTGAGAGAGCAAAGGAGATGGCGCGGTTGCTGAAGCGGTATGAGATAAAGAAGCTGCGCAGTTATATCGGCATTATATCGCAGCTTGGGGATAAGCTGAGTCTGGCTAACCTGCGGGCGCTGCCGCGCGGATATGAGGGCGAGGTTTTTGTGTGCGATGGAGAGGCGATATCACAGCGACAATTGTAGAATTTTTAGATACCTATCCCTTTCTTGTGTATTTGAGCATTGGTTCAAATTCACTATTTGAACGAAAATAAAATAGTTTGAACAAAGCTATATATAGTATATTTATAAATTGTATATCAATGGAAAAAACACAAGATAAATTAAGAAAAATCCTTCAAGAATCTCAAAAGCCTCTTGGTCCCTCTGAGATCGGAAATGTATTGAAAAAACCAAGGAATGCTATTCAGTACCATCTAAATAAACTAATTAAAAAGGGTACAGTAGTTTCAAATGGTGGAAAGTACTCCTACAATAAAAAAGAGTTAGAAGAACTGAAAGGGATAGAAGAAAAAATTATCAAATTACTTTCTACCACAGAATACAGTCCAATTGGCATTCAACAGAAACTTGGGTTCGATGAAAGTAAAATTTTTAGTGCCTTATATCAACTTGAAGGCGCGGGATTGATAAAAGAAGGACCAACTTCTCTGGCTAATAGAGGTGGATTGATAAGACATCGGCGAACCACTCATGATACAAAATATTGTAGAGAAACGAAATATACACTTACTTATTTAGCGTATTCAAAAATCGGGGTTTGTCCGATATGTAAAGAGAAAATAAGACAGAAAGATTTGATTTTAACCGCATTTTTTAAAAATACTAAATATAATATTGAACCTCAACCGTGGAAAAAGGTTTTAATTCACTTGGATTGTATATCTGATTCCGAAGCATACGATACGGTATATGGAAAGTATGATGGGTCAATTTTCTGCGAATATTGCAGTCTGCCCCTATCCCCAAAAATGCTGCCCAGACAATCGATAACTTACAAATCTATAAAATGCCATTTTTCTGAAATGGAACTGGAAACTATTGGGTTGTTCGAATATATAATTCAAAGTTGTACAACCCCATTAGATTTTATTCCAACAATGGATAGAAAAAATAGATTTGCAATAGATATGGGTGCTCTGGATGATTCTACAATAGAAAAAGCATATAAAAATTTTGAAATTGAGATTCCTGATTGGATATCCGAGAGATTAAAAAATGAAATTTCTCCAAAAGAAAGTTCACCTGAAAATAACAACATCGAGCCTCTTTCTTGGGAAATACTAATTTATGATGGTGGTTCTTTAGAGGCAGATTTATCGGAATTAAGGGGTGCTGAAAAATTTATTAAAGTTTTAAAGAAATATCGCAGCGATTTCCCGGCAGATTATGATACTATCTCCAGAATAAAGGAAATATGGACTGCAGCCCTGAATATCCGAAATGAGAATGAAAAAAATATACAAAGAATGTATGAAAAATTGCTTGAACCTGCTGGTATCATATACACTTATATGGATGAGGCATTTGGCACAGAACAATATGATTTTGATCTGCAAAAGTCAGATATACTATACAATGAATTTTCTATCTTCTCACAAACAATTGCATTCAAACACGGCAATAAACTCTACCATCCTTTTTGCGCAGAAAAACTTGGACTAAAGATGACAGTTATTGCAATAACAAAAGCACAAAAGGAGGTGAAAAGGGTGAGTGAAAAATCTGGAATGACAAGTGAAGCTGCATCAAGAATTCAATCGCATGCAGACAGTACCGGAACCAATCAGGGTTTCAAAGCAAGAGCGCAATCAACAGCCGCCAAAAAAGGAAAGTAAAAGCTATATGAACACCAAGGAGGTGAATACATGAGTAAAAGCGACGATGACAACCACGCAAACCAGTGCAATCCGAATAACGATGCATACTGGGAAAGCCGCGGGGACGATGAACGCCCCGACGACTGGAAAGACCGTGTAGAAGATGATGAAGAATAAGATATTTTTGGAAGGTAGAAACCTTCCATATTTTTTAATAAATTATATTTTTCAAGAGCCTTTTCTCGCATATTCCAGCGCTTTTTTAGCATCGCCAACATAGATATTTATCTGAACTTTATACCCTTTTAACAGGTCTATATATTCCGATATCGAAAGTTTCGCGATTTTCGCCCCAAGACCAAAGCTGACTTTGCCCTGTTTATAAAGCTCGATTGGTTTCACTTTTCTATTTGACATAGAATATAATGGGATAGCGCGGATTTGAACCGCGGTCTAAGCGTCCCAAACGCTCAAGGATGGACCAGGCTACCCTACTATCCCGTTGGGCGACTCACTAATAGCATGATAAGATAAAAACCTTGCTAACCTTTTATCCTTTATATTCCCCGCCCACGACTTCCCTTATCCTGTCCGCTGTCTTTGGCCCCACAAGCTCCACCTTCATCAGCTCTTCGCGTGACGCAGCCATGATTCGTTCCACGCTTCCGAAATGCCGAAGCAGGTTCCTCGCCACGACAGGCCCAATCTCGGAAATGGCTGATACAAGATATTCCTGCTGTTCCTTGAGCGTAGAAGCGGTCTTCTTCCCGTGCAGGTTAATTTCCCGTTTTGAATCCACCTGTTCCCTTTTCGCTATTACGCTTATCAGCGCCGCAGTATCCTCTTCATCCCTGCTGAAGATAATGGGAACCCCGAAATCAATGGTAATAGCCGCAAGCACCCCGCGTATTACATTGGGATGCACCTGCCTTGCGGTATATATTCCCTCGCCTTCGATAATCATTAAAGGACGTTCGTACGCTCTTTTAAGGTCTGATACCTGCCCGAACAGATCCCTGCCGTCAAGCAACGTACTCAGGAAATCTTCCGCAGTCTTTCTCTCGATACCTACCCTGTCACTGACAACATAATCTCCCACTTCAAGGGTGGTCAATGTTACATCCGTTCCCAGTGTCTCAAGGGCGTGAACAACGTGGGAGCGAATCTCCCTCTGGTCAACCATGACTTTAACAACAGCGCTGGTTTTTGATTCCTGCGTTTGTTGCGCCGGGAAATCAACCAGTTTTGTTTGCCCGTCTGCTGGCTGCGCAAGAGTTCCTCCTTCCGGCGCAGGCGTCTCTTTCACCGGGGCTTGCGGTTCCAGGTCAAGATTTTTCATAGTCCAGAACATATTTTTCTCTTTGCGGTTGCTGCTCCAGTGATAGGCTTCATCCTTTGACCCTTTCGCCATCAGGACAACAACACGCCCTGCATGTTTTCTCCCTGTCCTTCCTTTTCTCTGGATGCTTCGTATCTCAGAAGGAACTGGCTCGAAAAACACCACAAGGTCGGTTGCCGGAATATCCAGTCCCTCTTCAGCCACCGAGGTTGCCACAAGCGTATTATACTCGCCGTCCTTGAATTTCTGGATAATCTCCACCTGCTGTTTCTGCGTTAAGCCTGTATCCTTGTACTTGCTTGCCTGACCAACGAACCTGACGGGTTTGATGCCCGGGACTTCCTTAAGGGAATTTGCAACAAGTTCAGCCGTATCCCTGTAGTTGGTGAAAACGATAACCCGTGATTGCGGGTTCTCAAGTACCTGTTTTGCAACAAGTTCTTTTACAATATTGAGTTTTGGATTATTCCCGTCGCAGCCCCCCAGATGATGCACAGCCTGGCGCATGCTCAAATCATCCATCAGGCGTTTTGCGGCTTTACTCCCTGATTTTGACCTCGCCTCGTTCTCAAGCCTCTCAAAGTATTTTGATAATGCAGATGAGCCCTGTGTTTCTGAAATCTCTATGGCATGGCTTACTTTGAATACTTCGGCAAGAAGCGATATTCCCTGGTATATTTTCTGGTCAGGGAATGAACGCAGTTGCGACTGGAGCTTCGCCTGCAGGTCAAGCATTTCCCTCTTTGACAATCTTTTCTGGTAAGGCGTTATGAAACCAAGTTCGCGCAATTTATTCAACCTGTCAGAGAGGACTTTATCCATCAACTGTTTTAACCCTTTTATCTCAACCGGAATAGGAACGTATCTCCACTCGATATCCTTATCGAAAATGTAAGGTCTGACATCTGAATCTGAATCAGTCCTCATCTCCACAGAGCTGATACGGAGATTCGCGCATACCTCCTGTATCTTCTCAGGATTGCTGCCGGGACTTGCTGTAATTCCAAGCACAAGCGTGTCTTTTTGCAGGATATACTTTTCTGCGATATACACGTAAGAGTAATTTCCTGTGGCTCTATGCGCCTCGTCAAAAATTATTAGTGAAACATTTTCAAGGTTTATTTTTTTCCCGAGGAGGTCGTTCTCAATGACCTGGGGTGTGGAAACCACAAGCTGCGCATTTTCCCATAAAGCTTTCCGCTTGTGAGGCGGCGTATTTCCTGTGAATAGAGCAATATTTTCAGGCTGGATATTAAGTGTATTCTTAAAAAAAGCAGCATGCTGTTCAACAAGCGGCTTTGTGGGGGAAAGAAGCAGGACTTTTCCTTTTGGAAGCCGCGAAACCATTACGAGCAGCGCCACTATGGTTTTTCCAAGACCGGTAGGGAGAACTACAAGTGTAGATTTCCTGATAGCCTCCCCGGCAAGTGCAAGCTGGTATAACCTCTGCTCGACTGTGTTCGGTTTTATAAGTGGGTGATTAATGTATTCAACATCATTCATTCTTATTTGAGAACATTAATCCATTGTTTCGCCTGTATCTTTCGAGAGAAGGTCGGATAAAGAATATGCCACATTTCTTATTCTCAGTCTTTCTTCATCCGTTGGTTCCTCGCCTTTCTTGATGGCTTTTATCCTTTCAGTGGCTATGCCCGAATATTGTCCGAGCTGTTCATATGTGAGTTTATGTTTGTGAAGTAACTCTATCAAATAGCGTTTCGTTGCTGGTAATCCCATGATTTTCACCGTTAATTGTATTTTTTAAATGCGTATACTTTAATACATAAAACGGGTATATCAAGGTATCTTCAGGTGAAACAAAAATGGCAGATAATGATATTGATGTTGTCCAGACAACTGAAACTGAAATCGGCGGAATCAAGAAGACATTAAAAAAATTCAAAAGGAAATGCACTGTTGTCAGGGTCG
>JAHFCV010000152.1 GCA_023249275.1 Candidatus Methanoperedens sp. | reverse complement strand
GAATGTTGAGGCAAAAATATGGCTAAAGTGAGCTAATTCAGGCAAAAATAATTCATTAACTCATTCATGCTCAAAATTACGCTCAGATGGCAGAATTTATTGGGTTAAACCGACAATCTCTGAAGATAAAAACCCAATGAATAAAAAAAGATTTTTATTTGTGATAAAAGCAAGATGAATTATACCAGAGTGGATTCATGGAAATAATAAAAATATTGAAAATGATTCATGAAGCTTTGTTTTCTCCATCTCCACATGATGAACTGTATAAATCATCGGCGTTAATACCAGAAATGGTTTTTTATTATTTGATTACAATTATTATAGTAATCGTGGTTATTTACCTTGCGTTAAGTTCTATTGGTTTCGATTTGGACTGCGCCCCTTCGAGTGGACAATTAGTTAAGGTGGTATATTTAAACCTAACGTCTTCTCAAAATCGACTGGCGATTTGTAACCGATCGATGAATGAAGACGTTTTGAATTGTAAACCTCCTCGATAAAATGGTCAATGTTCTGGATAGCATCATTGAACGTCCCGTATTCGTTCAAGTACACTTCCTCATATTTCAGCGTCTTCATGAAGCTCTCGGCAAACGCATTGTCGTAGGGATTGCCTTTGCGGCTCATACTGATCTGGATACTAATATCCTTCAAGTAATTCACATATTCGATTGACGCATACTGAACACCCTGGTCTGAATGATGAATCAGATTCTTCAGATCATCTCCCTTTCGAGTTTGAAGAGCCTTGAGCAAAGCATTCAAAGTGAGTTCTGTATCGATATTGCGACTGAGATCCCAACCAATGCACCGCCTGCTGAAAACATCTATGATTACTGCCAGATATACGAACTCTTTCGACAACTGGATATATGTAATATCAGCAACCCAGAGTTGATTGATATCAGTCACATTCAAGTTTCTTGCAAGATTCGGATAGACCTTTTCTCCATGATTTGAATCTGTTGTCTGCAATTTGAACCTCTTTTTCACACATATAAGATTGTCTTCTTTCATGAAGCGGCGGACTTTTTTCTGGTTAACCACATAACCTCTGTTCCGAAGCTCTACTTTGATCCTTCTGTAACCGTATCCAGGGAACTCGATTACGATATTTTGCATTTCTTCCCTGATTGAGATATCAGAATTTTTCTCAACTGCAAGGTTATGTGAATTGTGCATCCATTTGTAATATCCAGACCTGCTGACAACAAGCAATTCTGTTGCCCGATTGACAGAGATGTAATCCAAATTTTCTGAGATTATCATGAATTTCACCCTGCTTTCAATCTCTCCTTCTCTTCCTGCACTCTCTTTTCGAGGGTGCATAAAGCTTTTTTTAAAAAATCGTTCTCAGCATACAGTTTACCCACAAGCCTTTCGAGGTCTTCATTTCGTGCTGCATCTTTGTAAGTATTGCCATTTCCGCTGAAAGCTGATTCTGGATCCTTGTCGTATTCCAATTTCCATCTGGATATCATATTCGGATGGATGTTGTTTTCACGACTGAGCTGTCCTAACTTTTTTCCACTCTCAAGCTCCCGTATTAATGAAAGCTTGAATTCTCGTGTATATCTTTTTCGTGTTGTTTTTCCCATGGTTTCCCTCTCTGTGAACACACCTTAACTATGTGTCTACTTTGAGGGGCGCACTCCAATTGGAGTTTACTGGGGTTTTGATTTAAGGCTAATACGCACAGATATATATTCCAAGTTCTGTCTTAACAAGTTGAAAAATCGAAGTGAATAGAAATGCCGATAATATTCAGTGATGAAGACCTGATGTATCTTGACAAAGAGCATGACGATCAATTACGTTCTATAAGACATAAAATAGATACCATGAAAGCAAAAGGTGACACAACATTTTGTAGAAAATGTGGTCACATGATGCAATATTTCACAGTTGGAAATGCAAAGCTTCTTCAGTGTATTTTCTGTGGGAATCGAATCGCTGAATTGATGGAGAACAAGTAGTTCTGGGCATTGCTGAGGCATAGAAAGGAGAAATCAGCATTAGAAGACACATTCAAAGCTTGATAGAGTCCGAAAAATCCTGGGAAAAAGCATCTTAGAAATGTTGGCAATACCAATATCCCTACCTGCTGGAACTTAATTTGGCATGTGTTCTTATTATATCGTATTTAGTCAAAAGTCCCACAAGCTTAGTCGGGTCATTTTCATCCACTACCGGCAGCCTGCCAATCTTCCTATCCAGAAGTTTCATAAGAGAATCTTCAAGTGAATCCCCTGGTCTTGCTACTATCAATTTCTGTGTCATCACTTCTTTTGCCATTGCCAAAGACCTTTTATCCACCGGAACTTTCTCAGCATCCTCGAATGTGATTATCCCGACCAGCTTTGTATCATCTACAACTGGAAATCCGGTATATCCATATTTATGGATAAGCTCCAGTACATTATGAATGCTTAAAGAAGAGTTAATCGTAACGATATTCGTGGTCATTGCCTCTTTCACTTGCGCCCTCTCAAGTATATCCACGGTCATCTCACGCCTGTGGGCAGGAGATGAGGCACGATTTTCTACCTGTTTTTCATATATCGTCCATTTGCCGGCAAGCATATAAGAAACAGTCGATGCAACCATAAGCGGAGCTAGTAAATTATAATTCCCTGCCATCTCGGAAACCATTATGATTGCCGCAATAGGAACCTTCGCGACCCCGGCAAGTAATGCGCCCATCCCAACAAGCGCGTAAGACCCTGGCTGGGTTATTATATTCGGAAATACAAGAGCCATTATCTGCCCGAATGCTCCACCTACCATAGCCCCGATGACAAGTGAAGGGGCGAAAACACCGCCGCTGCCACCTGAACTGATGGTAAACGAGGTTGCGAGGATTTTTAAAAGGACAAGAACCATCATAAGAATTATCGACATCTTGACAATATCGCCGTTAATAGCTATCTGAGTCCAGCCATAACCGGTTCCCAAAACCTGTGGGAAAAATATCGCTATAATGCCAACTAAAAGCCCTCCGATAGCAGGTTTAAAATGAGGCTTGATTTTCAGAGGTTTGAATACCTTGTCGCGCAAGCCGTAAAAGGTAATTACAAATAATATTGCGGTTACGGCACACAATATCCCGAGAATCCCATAAAATAGAAGTTCTGCAGGGGTGGTGAAATTGAAACTTGGCGTTGTGAAAATATGCCCCCACCCAAAAAAGGATGAGAATATAGAGTAGGCTACGGTGGATGAAATAAATGCTGGCACGAGTCCTTCGGTCTCCATATCGCTTTTATAGAGCACCTCTATTGCAAAGATGGCACCGCCGAGCGGCGCTTTAAATATGCTGCCTATGCCTGCCGCAGTGCCGCAGATGACCATTATTCTCCTGTCGCGGTCGCTTAATTTCAGGAACGAGGCAAGCGTCGAGCCAAAACCTGCGCCGATTTGAGCTATGGGTCCTTCTCTTCCAGCGCTCCCTCCAGAGCCGATGGTTATAATTGATGAAATGGCTTTAACTAGCGGAACCCTTTTCCTGATAAAACCCCTCTTATTGTTATAAGCATCAATAACGGCATCGGTGCCATGACCTTCGGCTTCCGGGGCATAAGTAAAGATGATAATGCCTGCAAGCAATCCCCCGGCTGCCGGCAATAAGAAGAGAAGCCATCTTATGTTGGTTGCAGGATGACTGAATAATGGAAGTTCTCCACCCGGTGCAGGAGGATAGTAGCCGCCGATTCCTCCAAGGGTGTAGTTGGAAAGTGCGCTCAACCCCAAATAAAATAAGATGGCTCCAAAACCTGAAACAATACCGATAACGATACTGAATATTGCCCATCTTTGAACCTGTCTCAGATTTAGATCTTTTAGAATTTCATTGAGTTTCAAGTTAGATTCATCAACCTGAAGGTACTAATAAAACTCATTATACTTTAATTTCATGTAGAAACCGGTCAAACAGATTTACATCAGGAAATCCAAGAGAATCCGGACATTCCGGCGCCCTGAAGGATGCCGCTGCGTGTGCGCGGATGAACATGAAAACAGAAACAAATTTTAAAATGGAAGCCAACCAGCGCCATCACATTTGGGATGATGTTTGCATACCCAGTTGCCACTTTTTGGATCCCACTTTATTTCTTTTCCCTTATAGATTTCACCGCAATGTTTACAACGCACATTCTTTTCAGATTCAAATTCTGGATGAAAAGGAGGTATTGTTCCATGTTTACGCGCTTTCATATCCTCAGATTGTTTACTTCCAGGCATCATTATAGTACCCAAAAGATTCTTTTTCAACTATAAAAACATTTTTGTGTTATTTTTTTCCACAACCGCATTATATACAAAAGCAATTATATCTCCTCCAATCGTGCCATCAAAAAATCCCCATATTGCTCCAATAATACCTCCAAAAAATGAAGGTGTAAAACCAATCTATATCGATGACATCACCTCAACGAATTTTATACCCCAGCCAAATATGGACGTCCAGCCAACAAACAGCATCGCAAATCCCCAGGAAAAAGTTACCAACGGTTTTGGGTGGGTTTTGGTAAGCACCCTGAAATAGCGCGCCATAATACAAATTAATATATAGGTTGTTTTACATTATGCGTAAAGAATGGTATGTTTTTAGATATAACAACCCGGCTCGGCACAACGGCAGGTTAAAACACGCATGGAACCCTCAGCCCCATCAATACTTCTGGTTTTCTTAGCAGGCATAGTGACTATAATGAAGCCCTGCTGCCTTCCGCTTGTCCCTGTAATATTTTCGGGCTCAGCCGGGCACAGGCTTCGCCCTCTCGCTATCGTATCGGGATTGACTCTCAGCTTTACAACCATGGGCGTGCTGGTATCAGCATTTGGCGCCACGTTCGCGGGTTTCACGGATTCCCTGCGAAGCATAGCGATTCTATTTATCATTGGCATGGGCGCCGTGCTCTTTGACGATGATATTAACATGGAATTCATGAAGCTCACAGGCTCGATAACGCAGGGTTTAAGGCAGAATTTCAGTTTTTTAAACAAATATTCATCCAGGATGCCTGAAGGAAGTCTTCTTGGTGGGTTTTTCCTTGGCATGTCGCTTGGCGTCCTCTGGATACCGTGCGTCGGACCGATTTTGGGCGCCGTGCTTGCATTTGTCGCGTCCGTGGGTAATACATCCTACGGCGCATGGATGCTGTTCGTGTATTCGGTGGGAATGAGCCTCCCCATGCTTTCAATAGCCTATTATGGTAAGAAAGTCACAAACAGGTACCAGTGGTTTTCAAGGAACGGGG
>JAHFCV010000151.1 GCA_023249275.1 Candidatus Methanoperedens sp. | reverse complement strand
TGATGGACCCGATAACAAAGATTAACCGCGACCCGAAATTCCATATCCAGACAAAGACCTACGATGATTTTGTGAGGACTTTCTGCACCAACGAGCACGGTTTCGTGGTCAAGGAAGAGTACGAGGGATTCATAGCCACGAACGGTCACTCCATGAGGAATATGGAGTCAGAGAACACGAATTTTGCTTTCATTGTCAGGGTGGAGCTTACCGAACCCATTGAGAATACCGTGCGCTACGGACGCAGCATTGCCAAACTTGCAACAACAATCGGCGGAGGAAAGCCGGTGCTTCAGAGGATGGGCGACCTGCGGCGCGGCAGGCGCACTACTGAAAAAAGGCTCAAGAAAAATGTTGTGGTTAATACTCTTAAGGACGTGACGCCGGGCGATATTTCCATGGCGCTGCCCCACCGCATTGTTACCGACATACGGGAGGGTCTTGAGGTTTTAAACGAGATAATACCGGGAGTGGCATCAGATTCCACGCTTTTGTACGCGCCCGAGGTGAAGTTCTATTCCATGCAGGTTCTGGTTGACAGGAACATGGAATCAAATGTCAAGAACCTGTTCGCGGCAGGTGACGGCGCGGGCTTGTCGAGGGATATTGTGAATGCGGCGGCGACAGGAGTAATTGCGGGACGGGGGATATTGAAGAAGGCGGGGTGAATTTACCATTTAGAGGGATTTTTATGAAGTTATTACCCGTAAGAAATTGTGGACAATTAGGTATTGAATTATCAATAAACGATGGTGACGGAACTAGAGTTACAAGAAATTTTTTAGATGGTCTTATTAATATCATTGTTAAAAGAGCAACTAACTATTTTGATGTAACTGGAGAAAATATTTTCCTTCGAAAAGAAAAGCAGATACTTTCTGTTATTTGTCCGTCAATAGCAGATATGACTTGTGATTTTGTAATGGAACAACCATTGAAGAGAAAGCCTACTGGGGAAGAAGAATCTACTGGACGTGTTGATTACTGGATAAACTATCACAATTATTCATACCTATTAGAACTAAAACATACGGATTTTTTTTATAAAAATGCAGATAATCCCCCCGAATATATATCCAAACAATTCAACTCAGCTTTAATCCAACTAAAAAATATAAGGACAGACCAATGTAAATATTTGACAAACGATAAAGGTATATTTAAAGTTGCAATACAGACCGTTGCATTTTATCAACATTCTAAAGACAAATTTGAGGATAAGGATGTCGTAGGATCATTCATGAAATTAATAAAAAAATCACCGTTTGATGAAAAACCAAATCTAATCTCACTTTGGTTAGTACCTAAAAAACTTAAAAAACATATTGAGTATAATAACAGGGATCAAAAATATATATACCCTGCAATTGCTTTTGTTGGGTATGTCTCAGATATGAAACCATCTTGTAATTAGTAAGAGTTAATATATGCTTTCACATGAACTTTCAGAAAAAATAATATCAGAGTTAAAGAATAGGTTTCATGATGACCTTCGCAGCGTAATCTTATTCGGCTCATACGCAAAAGGAACATCTCAAGAATATTCCGACATTGATATCCTCATAATCCTGAACATGAGCTTCGCTGACTGGATGGAACGGCGCGATCTTGAAATAGAACTCAGGAAAAGGCTTTATCGCACAGTAGGCCAGGTTTCTCCAAAGACCGCATCGGTCAACGAACTGGAGGCTGCATTGGAAGCTCTCAATCCGCTTATACTTAATATCCTAAACTATGGAATTGCATTATATGACGATGGCACCTTCGATAAACTAAAGGAACATTTTAAACAGATAGTACCAGGCAGGGTTGTTGGCCATGCCGATTACTGGGAAGTTGTGGCATGATAAAGCAACTCGAAGTCGCAAAAGCATACCTTATTGAAGCAAATAATGACTATGAAGTCGTATCGATGCTCGTCGAAAAGAAAAAATTTAACCTTGCCGTTTATCATGCACAGCAGGCAGTAGAAAAACTGCTAAAGGCATGTCTTGCGGCAGAAGGTAAAATTGGCATCTATAAACATGAAATTTTCTCTTTTTTCCTTAATGAGTTCAAAGATAAAATAGACAACCCGACTATGGCAAAGCTTGAAGATGCGGTCATACCCCTTGAAGAAAATTGGGCTATCTCAAGATATCCCGATTGGAGCGTTAAGCCGATATGGATTCCATCCCAGCAATTCACCCTTGATAATGCTATGATGAGTGAAACGAGGATGCGAACAGTCTTTGAGATATTAATTCCATTGTTGAAGAAAAATTATAAAATTCAGGTATAACCGATGGACACCTCCCACATCGCGCGCTGCGCCCAGCTTGCCATGATTCTTGAGGTCTCAGCCACGCCCAAGCCGGGCAACATCGACAGAGACCACAACTACACCGACACAAGCTTTGAACACTTCCTTGCAAGCGCGGTAGGAGTATATCCAATCATGGAAAAGGCTGCACGCTCAAAGTCGGGCGTTGGCACGCTCATCCATGAGGCTGTTGCAGAGAGCGGCAAATGGCAAAAGGGTGGCAACACGCATTTCGGAGCGTTTCTTTTGCTTATACCGCTTGTGATGGCGGCAGGTAGATGTGAAAATAAAACATGCCTGAAAGCGCAGGCTCAAAGGGTCGTAAGAGAAACAAGCGTGGAGGATGCCGTCCTATTTTACAAGGCGTTTTTAGAGGCTAAGGTTAAAGTAAAACCTGTGAATAAACTTGACCTTGGGGATACTGGTTCCATCGACAAAATAAAAGCGCAGGGACTGACCCTCTATTATCTCATGGAAATTTCCTGTGGTTATGATATGATAGCTGAGGAGTGGACAAATGGTTTTAAAAGAACTTTCGAGTGTGCCGCTTCGATTCAGGGCAAAATCAAAAAACACGGCATCAATGATGCCGTTGTCCTTACGTTTATGGAACTCCTTTCCAGCAATAAAGATACCTTCATCCAGACAAAATTCGACAGCAAAAAAGCAGAGGAGATTTCCATGCGGGCAAAAAAAATCCTGCAAAAAGGGGATATGGATGAGATAAGGGAAGAGATACGCTCTTTTGATGAGTCTTTGTTGAAGGAGGGCGTAAATCCAGGCTCAACCGCTGATATAATCATCGCGGGGCTGTTCGTTTCGCTATTTAAGGGGATGAGATTCTGATAAATATGGAGGATTTCGGGATACATGAAGGGATATCTGAAGTGATTTTAACAACCATTTCGCCTGATGGAGTGCCCAATGCAGCGCCTATTGGTTTGCACAGGAAGGGCGGCAGGCTTTTTGCCAGGATTTATAACTCAAAGACGCTGGATAACATTATGAAGAAGCCTGTTGCGGCTGCAAATATCGTGGACGACCCGGTTTTGTTCGTGCAGTCGGCACTTTCTGATATTGAGCCTGAAAGATTTGAATTCACTGATGGCTTTCCGGTTTTGAAGGATGCGATGGGATGGATTCTTTTTGATTGCAAATACAAAAAAGGCAAAGATGTCTCTGTTGTTGAGCTATTCCCAATCAAAGGAAAAATAATCACTCGAAAGCTCCTGCCCGTGAATCGCGGTTTCAATGCAGTCATTGAGTCTTTAATTCATGCTACGCGCTATGTGGTACTAAAGGAACAGAAATATCTCAAATGCATCAAATATTACAACACTATAGTAAACAAATGCGGTGGCGCGCGCGAGAAGGAAGCGATGCGGTTATTGTATGAGCTGATTGGCTCGAAATGAGCTGATTCTTAACGAATTCTTATATGCTCCTTCGCCGCCTGCGTGGTTTCCCTGCCCTGCGGTGTTCGCTTGATAAATCCAATCTGTATCAGGTAGGGTTCGTACACTTCTTCAATTGTCCTGACCTCCTCGCCTACTGATATGGCAATAGTCTTAACGCCCACAGGTCCTCCCTCAAAATCCTGCGCTATTATACTGAGAATCCGCCTGTCAAGCTCATCCAGCCCGAGCCTGTCGATACCCAGCATGGTGAGAGCAGCATCCGCAACATCCTGCGTGATTTTTCCCTCAGCTCTCACAAGGGCAAAATCCCAGACTCGCCGAAGCAACCGATTCGCGATGCGCGGGGTGCCGCGGCTTCGCTTTGCTATCTCAAGTGAGCCGTCCTGCGTTAGGGGGATATGCAGGATAGAAGCGCTTCGAGCAACAACCTCCACAAGCTCCTCTACCGAATACAGGTTAAGCCGCGACGTGAAACCGAACCTGTCCCGGAAAGGCGAGCCAAGAAGCCCGACTCTTGTGGTTGCGCCGATGAGTGTGAAATGTTCAAGGTTGAGCTTTATTGAGCGCGCGCTTGGTCCCTCGCCTATCATCACATCAATCTCGAAATCTTCCATCGCAGGATAAAGGATTTCCTCAATAACAGAATTCAGGCGGTGTATTTCGTCAATGAAAAGCACATCCCCGCGCTTTAGCGTCGTCAGTATTGCGGCAAGGTCGCCTGGTTTTTCAAGCACCGGTCCTGAGGTACTTTTTATATCAGACCCCATCTCATGCGCAATAATGTGAGCAAGCGTGGTTTTACCAAGACCGGGGGGTCCTGAAAAAAGGACGTGGTCAAGCGGTTCTTCCCTTTTCCTGGAAGCCTCTATAAATATTTTCAGGGATTCCTTGAGTGCGTGCTGCCCGATGAATTCATCAAGCCGCGTGGGGCGGATTGTGAGTTCCTGTATGTCCTCTTTTTCATCGTTCAGCGAGGTTGGGGTGATGATTCTTTCTTGTGTGATTATTTTTTCTTCCATGTTCATTTTAATATTAAAATATCTTTTGATCTTAACAATCCAATATCGAATGTGGTTTTTAATAACGCAAACTCTACTGCCCTTTAGCTTTTAGCGTAACAGTTGTCATAGATTTAGATATGAAGGTATGATATAAAATAGTTATTGGATTTGAGAGTATTTACACTTATTTATACTGTCCGGCGCTTCCAGAAAAGCAGAGTACAGCGCCTTTGCCTCAGCAGCGAGGGAGGCGCGGCGGGCGGGAGAGGTGGTGAAGGAGATGCGGCGGATGGGCAATCGTCTCGCTTCGTCTCCCGAAACATGGTTTGTTGTGCTTGTTAATTTGAACCGCCAATTTAAAAGTTGTGAATTGAAAAGTGCTAAAATAAAGTAGATAGAATAATCATTTTTTACAATAAAATAATTTGTTGTATGACCTAGTACAACGATTCCAAAATAACATAACAACATTTATTAGTAAAGAGCGCTAATATAATAATATGCCATTTTTAAGCCAGCGCTCGAAACTACAACTGACTGAAAAGGAAATCGAAAAT
>JAHFCV010000150.1 GCA_023249275.1 Candidatus Methanoperedens sp. | reverse complement strand
AGGTTTGAACAAAAAATCTGTAGCCAGGCCAGTCCCGCCCAGATAATCCACAATCTCCCGCCTCTCTGCACTCTCAAGCATCAGCACTTTCGGGTCTCGCACATGGATGTGATACCCGCGCCCTCCCGAGAACACAATGCTGACCCTATCATCTGAAAATCCAAAGTCATCAAAAAGAAAATCAAGAAGCTTACCCGTTTCTTTTTTCACGGCATCGAGCATTTCTTTATACGACCTTCCCCTCACCTCCGGAGGCAAATGGTCTGCATCAAGGTCAAAAATCAGGTCTGCGCCCTGCCACTGCTTCTCCTTCATGGTAGCAGCACCGGGAAACTGGTAATACGCTGCCGAATGATACACATGCGCAGGCGCCATTCCCCTGATGTATTCAACCGCTTCACTGTGCGAAGAAAAAGCTTTGTGGCGGCGCATTACCACTTCTGGCAGTTCGTCAAAGAATATAAAACCCCATTCGCGTCTTGCAAGCTCTGGCGGCATGGCAAGTCCTGAGTTCTGGTAATAATCCCCGAACCTTTTCCTGAGATACTGTTTTGTCCTGAAGTTCACGTGATTTTATTATCCTGTAGCCTTAAATTTGTATCTTTTTCTTGAATAGCGTGAAATCCAACCATATAATGATGTCGAATTTATATTATAATTACAATTCAATAAGCCGAAGTGCCAAAGCAAAATTATATCTTTAATAGCCTGCATATACATACATAGAAAAACGTAATAAAAATGGGAAATGGAGGTATAAACTATGGGAAGATATGTTATAATATCTACACTAACAGATGACGGTGCCAAGACTCTCAAGAAGAATCCTGGAAGGGTGAAAGAAGTTAATGCCGAACTCAAGGATATGGACATAAATGTGGTGGATCAGTACGCAATCCTGGGAAATTTTGATTTTCTGACCATTGCGGAAGCGAAGGATGATACTGCTATCACTAAGGCAGTGGTTGAAATTATATCCCGCGGCAGTATCAAAACAGCGACGTACAAAGCGATACCTATCAATGAGTTCGTAAAATCGTTTAAGTGAGAAAGAGACTAGGAGTTTAATGCCCTTTCTGGTGGATCCAACCCAGGTTCAATCCTCTTGAGCCGGCTTTACTCACCGGAAATATTGTTTGCAACAATAGCAAGAGTAAAAACTTGACGTGAATTACATGATATGCCATAAACCATGGAGCATACCTGCCGGGCAGATTTGAAAAAAATACCTATTCCGAATAACAATACCATAATGTATTTCAAGCCTGCGTATATATCCTGAGTGTGTACCGTATCAATACCAACGACTTTAACCTTGACCATACCCTGTCATGCGGTCAGGTCTTCAGGTGGGAAAAAAATGATTGCTGGACAGGCATTGTAAACGGCGCTATTATCAGGGCAAAACAGGAAGGCGCTGAGCTTATAATCGATTCATCCCTTGATGAAAAAGTTATTCAGGATTATTTCAGGCTTGACGATGATATGGAGAAAATATACACCTCCATCAACAGGGATGAAAAAATAGCACCGTTGCTCTGGAAATACAGGGGTCTTCGCCTCATACGCCAGGACCCGTGGGAATGCCTGGTATCTTATATCTGCTCAAAAGCTAACAATATCCCAAAAATCAAAAATTCAATTAAACATATATGTGAATGTTTTGGCAATGAAATAGAGACGGGTTATTACACCTTTCCCTCTCCAGACGTACTCGCTGAAGTCAAGCCAAACGAAATGAAGCAACAGTGCAGGGTGGGATTTCGTGCCCCCGATATCCTGAACATCGCAGATATGATAGTAAACCATGAATTTGACCTTTATGGAATAAAAGACCTGTCTTACAGAGAAGGACGAAAAGAACTTATGAAAATAAAAGGCGTGGGAAGCAAAATTGCGGATTGCGTGCTGCTCTTTGCGTTTGACAAGCTTGAATCATTTCCAGTGGATACACATATCATGCAAATAATGAACAGGTTTTACGGCGAAAACTTCAAGGGGCCTAAAAGTAAAAAAAAGGAAGAGATAGCTGAATTTGCACGAGAATATTTCGGGAAATATTGCGGGTATGCGCAGGAGTATTTGTTTTTGGAGGATTTTGGGTAAGTTATTGTGGTGTAATTGCAAAATGAAGGCTATGGATGAGATAGTATGAAAAGGGGACATTCTATGAAATCGTTACTGTGAGACCAAGCGAAAAGGATGAGAAGGCTTTATATCAGAAAAAGTCAAAGTGATATTGATGGAGAAGGCAAATATTAAAACACTGAAAGACCTCAAGAAATTGAAAATCGGGGAAACATATGAAGTTAATGAATGGGGGATAGAACCAGAAATAATCGAAGAACGAGAAGCAAAATTGCTTATAAAGAGAAAACAGATTGAAATTCCGGTAAGCAGGGCTGTGTATCGAAAATTGAAAGATAAGAAGGTTTTTTTTAAAGTCAGGTAATATCGCTAATCTGCACAGGATAACCCTTTCAATCAGAAAGAATAAAATACTGTGAGGATGTCTAAGGCTGTGCACCTTTGATGAACCCTTCGAAAAAGGACGGATATCATCATCAAAACAAGGGGTCGTAGGGTAGCCTGGTCCATCCTTCATGCTTGGGGTGCATGAGACCTGAGTTCAAATCTCAGCGACCCCATATTAAATTCAAAAATAGTTCCACAAATTTACATAGAGATGCAAATCTTAATCCATGGCGAAAATAATGTAATAAAGCAAAACTTGCCTCAAACAAAAACTAGTTTATTTACAAAGTACGAAAAGTGATGCCAATGACAACAGTTGAACTATATTATTCAGACACATGCCATAACTGCCACCAGCTCAGGGCTCTTTTATTAGAGACACTTCCGAAAAACATGAAATTCAAGGAAATAAACATCTCCTATCCCGAAGGACAGCGCCGCGCCTCCGAACTCAATATCATGTCTGTTCCCACAGTGGCAATAGATGGCGAGGTTATGTTCGTGGGAAGGGTATCAAAAGAGGAAATTTTAAAAGAGATAAGTTCAAGGAAATAAGTCGGCAGTTTATCCTGTTGGATAATACCTATAATATCACCAGTATCCCGGCAACCGTCGCTGCGGTACCGAGAACAAGGGACAGGTTTATTTTTTCTTTTAAAGTCACAAGCGCCATCACGCTTGAAAGAAAAGGTGTTATTGCGGCAAGGCTCGTGGCTTTTGCTGCGCCGATTTTAGTAAGGCTTACGAAGAAAAAGTAGCTTCCAAAACCCATGCCTGCAATCCCTCCAAGCCCAAGCAGTATATATGCCTCCTTTTTGAATTTAAAAATCGTCTTTGCGCCATGCTTCATCGAGTAACCGAGATATAGTAAAGCCAGGGGTATGGGCATGCTGATTAGGGCTGACTGGAATGGATCCACGTCATTTAAGCCTGTTTTTGTTGCAACAATCGAAAAAGCATACAGGAACGCTGCAAGAACTGCTACAGAAACGCCGAGCTTGATATTTTTCTCACTACCCGAATTATGACCCCTGCTCAGTATCCATACGCCGGTTACTATCAGCGCTGTCCCGGCAACCACATCAGGATGGATTTTTTCATGAAGGAGCAGCCCGCTTAACAGTATTGTAAGAAGCGGAAATGTGAAAAGGATGGGAATAAACCTTGAAACCGATACGTTCTCAAGCCCTTTCATGTATGCCATGCCGCCGAGTATAAGCCTGAGTAGTCCCCCAAGGTTCAGGAATGCAAATCCCATGAGCGTGAAGTTGAAATGAGCGCCCCGGATAATTAGAAACAGTATAAAAAGAAACAGCATTGCGAAAAAAGTACGAATTAACACCGCAGGTATTGCGCCAGCACCAATGCCCTTTTTATAGAATACCGCAGCTACAGACCAGCAAAATGCTGCTGCCAGCGCATAGATTTCTCCTGCTACCATGGCGGAATAAAAGGATGCAGTAATATTATTACTTATCGGGTATGGTCAGGTTTGCTTCGTAAAAAGACAGGATGATTTCAGGCTTTTTACGGAAAGAGTATGAATCCCATTCTCTCAAAATCCTCATCAAAGGAGAAAGCTTTCTCTATACTTCTTTTTTTCATTAAAGCAAAACTTGTACAGTCAGTAAAACTTAATTTCTTATCCTCATAAGTTTCAAAAAGTTCCCATGCAAGCCCAAATATCTCTTTTCCCACTTCACTCTTTTCAACGACCTTTGATGAAAGAATATCCTTTCCCCATTCAACAGCTTCCCGATGTCCAACAGCATAGCGTATTCTTGTCAGGGTCTCGTCTATAATATAGTCGGATGTCATTATTTTCTTTATCTTGACTTTTCCATTTTTTATATCCTCAAGAAAAACTACCGCAGCGGTATGGTTTTCGTCTTTTTCGTTCACAAGCGCCAGAAAAGCCGAGGTATCCACGAAAAGCATATTCAGTCCTCATTGTAGATTTCATCATGCTTTTCTGATAAGTCCTTTGATGCCCGGAAAGTATGCATCCTGAAAAAAGGGTCTTTTTTATCAAAACCTGATTTATCCCTGACCCATTCCAGCACGGCTTCTCTTATCGCTTCTTTTATGGAAATTCCTTTCTTTTCCGCGGTCTTTTTTAGTTCTGAATATATATGCGTGTCAAGTTCGCTCTGGATGTATTTTATTTCTGACATTTACTATCAACATTTAAAGATGGCATTCAGACATTAAATAGGTATCGTTTAATAACAACTATATCCTGCACTGCTTTGCGTTCTTTGCGGTTTTGCGGTGATTTTTTATAACTATAACCCCATCCTCTTCGCAATCTCACCAACACCCCGGAGCGCCGCCGAATCTTCGGGCAGTTCAGCAAGCGGTCTTCCCTCAAGGTCAAATCTCGCAAGGGTTCCATCAAAAGGCACAACTCCCACGATATCCATCTTCAATTCCCTCGCATAATCCACTATGCGTGCCCGGTTCTCCGGCGTGACCTTATTCGCAATCACATGCATTTTCTTGATATTCAGGTTCAGCGACTTTGCAAGGTCGCGTATCCGTTCAGCAGTCTGCAAACCACGCCGCGAGCCGTCCGTGACTACCAAAAGTTCATCCACATCACGGATAATCCGCCGCGAAAGATGTTCAAGCCCAGCCGCGGTATCGATAATCGTAATGTCATAGTTCTTAAGAATCCTGTCCATTATCCCGCGCAGGAGGTTATTTGCAAAACAATAGCATCCCGACCCTTCAGGGCGCCCCATCACCAACAGGTCGTACTTTGGCATCTCGGTTAGAACCTCATAAACCTTTGATTCAAGCACCCTTTCCTTATTGGTATCGGGAGCCATCTTATCGCGTTCCTGAAGCATGAATTCCCGCATGTCGCCTATGGTCTTAT
>JAHFCV010000017.1 GCA_023249275.1 Candidatus Methanoperedens sp. | reverse complement strand
TGGTTTTTCCTATGAGCATTCCACAACCCTTGCATTCACAGCAGCGAGCAACAACTTCGAACTTGCGATTGCTGTGGCTGTTGCGGTTTTCGGGATAGGTTCCGGCGAGGCTTTTGCTGCCGTTGTCGGACCGTTAATTGAAGTCCCCGTGATGCTGGGGTTGGTGCATGTTGCAAGAAGGGTGAGCGTTATATGGTTTGTAGAAAAGGGCTTTTGATAAAAAAGAAAAGTTAATGATGTTGCAACGATAAACTGAATACAAGGAGGAGTAAGGAATGTTTGAAAGGATATTATATGCAACGGATTTCTCGGATTACGCGCAAAAAATAACAGAATGCCTGGGCGAGATTCCCGGCATAAAAGAGATAGTTATCCAGCACGTAATCGATCCAAAAGGAACAGCCTACGGGGAAGAAAGCGAAAGCGTACTTGTAAAAAGGGCTGAATTAATACTCAGGGAGCAGCAAAATCGTCTTGAATCACCCGGGAAAACAGTAAAAACAAGAGTAAATATCGGCATACCGGGAAGAGAAATTCTCAGAACGGTCGAAGAAGAAAATATCTCTCTCGTTGTTATGGGCGCAAGGGGACGAAGCCTGATAAAGGATATCCTGCTCGGAAGCGTTTCTTCGGATGTCCTGCGCTACGGAAAAACAAACCTTTTGATAATGCGCCACAAGGTTGCAGAAAAACTTGAAGGAGAAGCTTTTGAAAAATACTGTGATAAAATATTCTCAAAAGTACTGTATCCAACCGATTTCTCAAAGAATGCTGAACAAACGCTCTTCATAGTGAAAGAGATACCAAATACAGGCAAGATAATCCTTGTGCATGTGGTTGATAAAGGGGAAACAAAAGAAGAACTTGATGCAAATGTCAGGGAAGCCGAGACTAAACTAATAGATACACAGGACTATTTGAAAAACGCAGGTCTTAATGCAGAGTTTCACGTTCACATCGGAAATCCTGTTTATGAGATAAACAAGGTGGCTGAGGAGGAAGATGCTTCTTTGATAGCCATAGGTACAAGAGGAAAAGGGCTGGTAGAAGAGATACGGATAGGGAGTATCGCCGAGAATGTGGTGAGAAACGCAAAGAGACCGGTTCTGGTTTTGAAAGCATGAAGACTTTTCCGTGACTGGATTTTTTTCGCAGCTCTCAAATACAATATTTCCTGAACATCATGGCTTCAACCTGAGTTATATCCAGAAGCCTGACCAGCATCCTGATATCGCTTCCATCAAGCGGTGCAGTTTTCGCCAGGGCTTCCCCTTTGTAGAATATAGCTCCCCCTTTCATATTCGCCCCGACATAACCCTTAGCTTTACCTCTGATAATAAGGCTCCCGCCATTCATGTATGCGCCCGCGAACTCCCCCGCGTTCCCTGCAATAATCACGCCTCCCTTAAGAAGCACGCCTGTGTTCATGCCCGCATCCCCATCCACATGAAGAAAGCCCCGTTTCATCAGGATGCCTGTACTCATACCCGCATCCCCTTCCACAATGACCCTCTTTTCAGAGTCAAGCCTGGCTGCAATTGTGTCCCGGATTAAGCCGTCCCTTATTAGCAGTTCATCTTCCTTCAGCACGTTCGGGGGAAGCAGGGGTTCCTTTAACTCTTCATGGAGAATACCTGTTATCGACCTGTACTTTCTGTAACCCTGCCGGTCAGACTCAACCTCCAGCACGTTGCCTACAGGCTGTTTTACGTTGCCTTTAACATATATTTCCCCTGAAACCATGCTGATACCCATCCTGGTATCAACATCGCCATCCACAATTATCGAACCCGTCCTGAGATGTCTTCCAGTCCCGCCAAAAAACTTCAAATCCACACCGAGACTGCTGCCCAGTCTTTTTCCGGCATTTCCTATAATATGCACATCCCCTCCCCTCTTTAAACAGGAGACGAGGTCTTCGTATGTATAAGACGTGAGCTTCTGGTGCGGTATAATGCTTGAAGGCGAAAGCCGCTTCCCCCTGTGCTGCCAGTAAAAATCATAGGTAAAATCACACAAACAATCAACAGGCTGGGACAATTCAAGGTACATAAAACAAAATTATTTGAACTTCCTTAACAACCTTCCATAGAATTCATTATCCTTATCCTTTCGCGAAAGCCGCTCCACAATCAACTCCGGGGTGCTTCGCGCCAGGTAATTATAGCGCGGGTTCCTGTCCACAATCAGGTTATGGTGTTCGTCCAGACCCTGTGCTTCAATCCCGTCAACACGTATCGTGTGGTCTGTATTTTTTAATATCGCCTCCGCAAGGTGGCTCACAAAAACACCCAGCCCCTTATTGTTATCAAGCTCCTCAAGGATGCCTGACATAATCTTTGCTGATGCGCCAGGCTCGGTGATGGATTCCATCTCGTCTGTAAGCACAATCTTGCTCTTATCATTCGCCACAGCCGAGAATTCCCTGATAGTGCTTTCAAAAGCCCCGGCATCCATTGTCCCTTTGGATTTACCGAAATAATAGAATTCCTCAACCATGCCAAGTTCGCTTTCTTTTGCAGGCACGGGAAAACCCATGTGCGCGAGTATTACAACCTGTGCGAGTAATTCAATAGTCGAGGTCTTCCCGCCTGAATTTACGCCGCTCAGGAGGACTACGCGCGCATCTTTAAGTTTGCCTGTGACTGGAATCATACGTGATGCCCCGACAGCGTAATTTATGGGGACGGCATTTTCAATGAAAAGATTTGCGCCTCCTGCAATTCCTATTCCGTTATTGTCATTTAGCAAAGGCATGTTCAGGGCAAATTTCCTGGCAAAACATGCAATGGTGTAGCCCACATCAAAATCAAGAACTTCGCGAACAATGAGTGATGCAGGCTCTTTTAATTTTGAAAGTTCACGGGCGTTGTCTCTTAAAAGAACAAGTTTCTTCGATGTGATAATGCGCTGTAAATGGTTTTTTAACCCGTCTACGCCGCGGGGATTTATTTTTATAGGATGCGATACTTCCTCGCTGAAAAAATTGTTCACATACAACAACTCTGCCGGCTGTAAGTCAAGTTCTGCGGCAATTTCGCGAAGCGCATTCGAAGTTACTGTGGTATATTTTTCCCTTATCTCCTTCTCAAAAAGCTGGTTGATGCTTCCATCCATTGCGGTGAGGAGGTCAAAACCCCTTACTGTAATTGAACTCTTTTCAATCAGGGAGCCAAACTCAAGATTCGCTTTCCTCTCGGCTGCGGTTATGACGGCATTTAATCTGTCATAAATAGACCTGCACCTGTCAATTTCAGAGTCAAGCCCGCTTTTTATATCAGTGTCCCCGGACAACTTCATTAAACCGGATGATAACCGTTCAATATCCTCGTCTTTTATCTTATTGCAAAAACCCGCAGTGAACTGGCGGATTTTCCTGGTAACAGAAATTGCATAAGTGATGGATTCCAGGTTCTTTGAAAAGAATGAGAGTTCTTTTTCAGGAGCTACCTGCCACATTTCCGCTTTCTTTATATCAATGAAATCAACGTCAAGGTCTTCCGGGAAATCCATTCCTGCAAGACCTGTACTGATAATGACATGAGAGTAGCCGCGTGCGACATCCACTACTTCCCTCGTTTCAGAAACAAGCTGTACTGAAACCGGGAATTTTTTGGCAGCCTCAAATTCCTCAGCATTTGTTGCAATGATTACCCTGTCCCTGATTGCGGGGATATTATAATTCGTTTTTAGCGGCTTTATTTTTGTTAAAAGAGAAGATAATTCATCGTTATCAAGCTCCCCTGTCATTTCGATAATGCCGCAAATCTCTTGTTGGGTTTTTATTATGTTGTCTTTTTTAGAGGCTGGATATGGAAAATATAAATTCAGTTTGGTCCTGGCATGTTCCGTGTGGGCAAAATCTTTAATCAGCGCCATGATGCGCTCATAGATTTCAAAAGCTTCGCCGGTTTTTAGAAAATCCCTGGCGCCAACGCCTTCATCTAACGCCATTGCGTCAAGTACAAGGGATATGGCAGATTTTTCTGTCATTCCTTCGGTTTCACTTATTGCGGCTATATCCCGGTTCATGATGGCATCGAGCGCCTGCTTTTCCGAGCCGAAGTGCTCGATAAGACGGCTTGCGGTTTTTTCTCCTATGCGGGGGATGGATTTCAGGTGGGATATCATGGTCGGGTCTGCTTCATACCCAGAGGTGTTATGAAGTTAAAAATATTCGCAATAAAATCTGCGGTTATTTTGGATGGTGTATATGTCGGCTGGCATGGAAGGGTTTGCCATTGCAATCCAGGATAATCGACCACAGAGTCGGCTATGAACGCGGTTCATAGAATACAATGAAAAAGGAGACAAAAATTAACAGCGAACTCAATACGAACTCGTACGAACTCTGGCGGCGTGAGTTCGTAAAGCGACACCTCGCTTTATGCGGTATCCACGTATGCCTGTGGGCATACGTGTCTGCGAAGTAAAGCGGCGCAACGGTTTTTGATAAAACTTTCCTAAAGTTTTCAGTTCGTACGAGTTAGTTGTTCATAGATTTCAAAGAAAAATCCATCGGCGACGCCAGAACACGGATTTACGCGGATAATACAGATTTTCACGGATAAAAAATCCGTGGGTATCCGTCGAATCCGTGTCATCTGTGTTCTGTTTGTGGTTTTGATACTTTTTCAATCCAGAAAATAATAAATAGTTTCGCAATCCACAGCAGAACATTTTTAGCTTCCCGTGAGCATCTATATTAATTATGAAAGAAGATTTTTGCATAGTCCCTGATACGAGTGTTATCATAGACGGCAGGATTACAGCGAAATTAAAGGCTGGAGAATTTAAAGAAGCCTCTGTAATAATACCCGAAGCGCTGGTCTCCGAACTTGAAGCGCAGGCAAACAGGGGAAAAGAAACAGGCTTCAAGGGGCTTGAAGAGTTAAAACAACTCAGCGACATGGCAAAGAAGGGGGAGATAAAGCTTGAGTTTACAGGCAAACGCCCTTCGCTTGAGCAGATAAAACTTGCATCTTCAGGAGAGATTGATTCCATAATACGCGCGGTTGCAGTCGAGAACAAGGCGCTGTTTATCACAAGCGACAGGGTGCAGGCAGAAGTAGCCAGAGCCAAAGGTCTGGATGTTGAATATCTCACTCCAATTATGGAAGAGTTAAAATCAATGACGATTCAAGAATTTTTCACTGACGATACACTTTCAGTCCACCTCAAGGTAAATGTCCCGCCAATGGCGAAAAGGGGCAGCGTGGGCAACCAAAAGCTGGTAAAAATAAGAGACGAAGCATGCACGGAAGCCGAGCTTCATACAATCACAAGAGAATTCATAGAAAGGGCAAAACGCGACCCTGATTCGCATCTGGAAATAGAACACGAAGGCGTCATGGTTTTCCAGATAGGCTCAATGCGCATTGCAGTAGCCCAGCCTCCTTTTTCAGACGGGATGGAGATTACGGCTGTAAGACCCATTGCAGTAGTGCGTCTTGATGATTACAGGCTGAGCAATGAACTCAAAACCAGGATTATAGAACGGCAGCGCGGCGTTCTTGTCGCAGGTCCTCCTGGCGCTGGAAAATCCACGTTTGCAGCCAGTGTTGCTGAGGTACTGTATGAGAAAGGTTTTATCGTGAAAACAATGGAATCCCCGCGTGATTTACAGGTACCCGATGCGATAACCCAGTATGCGCCGATAAAATCAGATATGGAGAAAACTGCGGACATCCTGCTGCTGGTGAGACCCGACTATACGGTGTATGATGAGGTCAGGAAAACAAAAGATTTCCAGGTATTTGCAGACATGAGGATGGCAGGTGTGGGTATGATTGGCGTAGTGCATGCCACAAGGGCGGTGGATGCCATCCAGCGGCTTATTGGGCGTGTTGAACTCGGAATAATCCCACAGGTCGTGGATACGGTAATTTTCATAGATAAAGGGGAAGTTTCCAAGGTGTACGACGTAAAATTCACCGTAAAAGTGCCTCACGGCATGGTTGAGCAGGATTTGTCACGACCTGTGATAACGGTGGCGGATTTTGAGACAGGCATTGTGGAGTTTGAGATATACACATACGGCGAACAGGTTGTGGTGATGCCTGTAAGTGAACAATTAGAACGCCCGGGCATGTGGGCCCTGGCAACCGGTGAAATAAAAAATGAAGTGCAAAAATACACACGCAGCTCTGTGGATGCAGAGGTTGTATCTGATTCAAGCGCCATAGTTTATGTTGCCAAGGAAGATATACCGGCTGTTATAGGAAAAGGCGGCAAAAATGTAGACCGGATAGAGAGAAAGCTGGGTATTCACCTGGATATTCGGGAAAGAGTAAAAGAAAAGAAGGAAAAGCATGGGATTTCAAGAATTATTCCCCGGGTTGAGCGTTCCAAAAAGTATGTGATTCTTACAGTGAAAGAGCTGTCAGGCGAAACCGTAGATGTTTTCAGCGGGGAGGATTATCTTTTCACAGCCACGGCAGGAAGGAAGGGGGATGTTAAAATAGGAAAAGAAAACGATGCGGCTTTTCGCATCATCGAAAATCCCTCCATTGTGAATTTACGGCTGAACCGTGAGACATAAATATATTTCATAAAAGACCTGAACCGCATCATGTTTGATTTTTCATGGGAGACATAAATCCATTTACCAAAACTATAAATAATATTCAAAGCATATAAACAACTGCATAATTACGAGATTGAAGTAATGATGAAAAAGGGTCGAATATCAACAGGAATATATGGTCTTGATGACCTATTGGGAGGAGGCTTCCGAGAGAGCACCATCAATATTGTCCGAGGAGGCACGGGTGTCGGGAAGACCACTTTTGCGCTTCAGTATTCCCTGTTCGGTCTCAATCGCGGGGAAAAAGTACTTTATATTTCCTTTGAGATGTCGGAGGAACAAATCATCCGTGATAGCAGGGATTTGGGGTGGGTGGAATTAGGAGATCATATCGAGGAGGGAAACCTGAAGATAATCCACCTTTTTGGAGAAGATCTGACGTTTCCAGCCCTGGATTTCGCAGAAACGATCAGGAACTCAAAGCCATCCAACAATCCCATGATAGTAATTGACCCGTTGACTTATCCTACTTTTTATTCTGAGAAAGAGAAAAGAAAATCCCTGAG
This sequence comes from Candidatus Methanoperedens sp., assembly GCA_023249275.1. GTDB lineage: Archaea > Halobacteriota > Methanosarcinia > Methanosarcinales > Methanoperedenaceae > Methanoperedens. The sequence goes on along the minus strand of JAHFCV010000017.1, from coordinate 15,630 downwards.
TACCATATTCCAGGAGCTACGCAAACTTGGAACCGCCGTGATAGTACTCGAAGAACCTGCTGATGGCAATTATATACCGGATGGTTCTGCAATGCCTCTGTATTTGGGAGATACTGTGATATACCTCCAGAATCTGGGTTTTGGCGAAATGTATGACAGGACGCTGCGTATCATGAAGCACAGGGGGTCAAAGCACGGCGAGGGACTTTATCCATATTCTATCGAGACAGGACTTGGAATCGTGCTTCATGCCTCGGAAAAACAGATAGAGCGGGTAAAACCAAAAACCATCTTCGATGATATGTTTAAAGAAGCAATCGAAAAAACAAAATCGATGGGTTCGTTAGGAGACCGATTGTCGGCAAGGATTAAAGTTTTGCAGAAGAACTGGACCCGCGAGGATGACCCATCACAAATACTTGCCCTGGTTTTAGAAGAAGAGAAAAAATGATATGGCAAAGGTAAAAAGACTTGAGGAAACGCTCGACGGGTTGTATGAAATCGAAGGGGTCGAGGCGTGCATACTCTATAGGATAGACGGCGTGCCCATAACTATCAGGACACCGGGGTACAGGGAGCATCTTTTGGAAACCATGTTCTGGCTCGAGAAGCAAATAAAGCGTGTGCTTGGGGAGATGAACAGGGAGGGCTTGAGGGAAACGATTTTTTATTTCAGGAATAACAGGATACTGATTGCTCCTTCATCGAGGTCTACTGTCCTGGTTACGATTGCGGAAGCCGAAGCAAATCAGCAGCTCGTTTCGCTGGAGACGCTTCGGGCGACCAGGATTATTGGGGAATGTGTTGCATAGCTGGGGATGATGTAAAAAAGATGGTAAGATGAAATCAATTACGCTGTTCAGTAATAAAAAGGACTATAAGCAGGCTGCAAAGGATATAATTGAACAGGCTCAGGCGCGCCTGGATTTTAAGCCAAACCTTGCCTTATTCTATGCCACGCTTAAATACAACGGCAAATACCAGTCCATGCTGGACATATTCCATGAGGAGTATGGCGGCATACCGCAAATCGGCGCCTCCGTGGATGGGATGATTTACCCCGACGACATGAGGATGGATGGCGCGGCGCTGGTGCTGTGCAAGGACAGGGATGCAAGGATATGTGTGGATGGGGTTAAAGGAAAAGGCGCGATAGAATCTGCGGAAAAGCTTGCAAAAAGGATAAAATGCGAGAAGGGCGCGGTTGTGCTGCATTTTCCCCTGGTGCATGTGCCGGGAGCGCTCAAATCGGCTGAGTTCTATGCGAGGGGATTTTATTACAGCAACCTGTGTAAAGGGGCGAGTCATGGAAAACAGAAAGAATATGCAGGGAGATTTGCAGACTACTGCGACCGGGAAAATATCTTTTATTTGCAGCCCACGGTTTTAAGCATATTCGCAAAACAAACAGGTTACAAAATCCCCATCATCGGCATAAATGTACTGCACACGCAGGTAAGATTTGACACCCCGCATATTTTCTGCAATTTTGAGGATATTGGCGGGGGTATTGCGGCGCTGACGACAGAGAAAGATGGTGTAAATGCAGTTTATGATGATATCTTTCCAGAGAAAGGGAAAACGGTGAAAGAAACGATGGATATCGTGCGTAAGGACTTTACTGTGGTTAAAGAGTTTAAAGCAAAATTTGAGAGAAATGTATTAATTTTGTTAGATGATAAGCCACCTATTGGGGCAGTAAAAGATTTTATAGGCGTAAGTAAACAAAGCCAAGATGATTTGATAGAACGTATGGGCAATGGAAATTTCCAGGCTCAAATGCCTTACATGCTTGTATTTTTTAATAAAAAAACCAATGGTATGATACATACCGGTGTTGGAGCATATTATCCATTCGATTTATTTCCTTTCTTTGCTGATATTTCTGATTATGATGAGCAGGTTTTTCTTGCCTACGAATTTATAGATGGCAAATTTGGAGAGTTTATATCCAGCTTGAGGCAAATCAAACATGAAGATATGTTCAAATTTTTTTCCATAGATGTGGGAACGACTCAGGCATTTGGCAACAAAGTCTTTGATTATAGCGACGAAATAACAAAACTTGCGAAACGAAATTATTTCGGGATTATAACAGCATCTTCTTCGATATACCAGCCAAAAAACTTAAAGAAGAGAAATTACATTACCGAAATGGAAAATAATATTTTTTATACAGCCGCTGGAACCAATGTGTGTTTGGAAATTTAGATGAGAGCACCTATTCCTAATACGATAAGTGAAAGATAAGTTGATGTCAACATTGTCTTTATTGATTTAAAGTCTCCGAATTCCAGTTTCCAGCTTTTTCTATGAAATTGATAAAAAGTATTTTTTATGAACCATATAAATGGTATTACGACTAAAAGCATACCTGCACTCAAAACTTTTAAAATGATTGAATCTAATATTACTAAATAGTATAAAATTAAAAAAATACATGAAATATAGAGGAGTTTTGATGGTGTAAATATTACCCCAAGAGTTTTCAGACCAGCTTTCCTGTCCCCCGATATATCCTTAAGATCCTTAAGCAATACCCCAGATATTCCCAAAAAAGAGAAAGCTAACGCCAGTGCAATGCCTGAAGTATTTAAATCTGAATATATTAGCCAAATAGTTAGCGCATAAGCAGGGTATGCAATTCCATACGTTACAATCTCTCCGATGTAGTGGGTTTTTAACCGGAAACCAAACAATCTCCTTAAAAAAACGTTATCTGAATACCACCATGTAACCACCGCCCATACCAGAAAGAAAAGATAAATAGGTCTTTCAAATTTTATTGACGCATAGAGAACTATTATTGTAGAAATCACATACAGAAGCACTGATAAAACAATGGCTGTTTTGTGGGAGACAATGTTCAGAGTTAGCACTGTTTTTTTCCCCTGTGCCATATCTTCTTTTAAATCATTTGTGTGGTTCCACAAATTTGATGCAAAACTTGAAAGCAATGATATTGCAACCCCTATTATAAGTATGTATAGAGGCGATAAAATCATTTCTGATGAGTTATATGAAATCGCGAATAGCAGAATAGCAAAAAATGGGAAAGGAGAAAAAATCGAGATGGGGGTATAGCACAACCTTATTAATCCACTTGCTTTTCTGAAAAAATTAGAAAAAATATGAGGAAAAACTACGCTGAAAATAGTCTTGCCTTCTTGAACATCTCTTCTGCTACCTTCTCTTCCTCTTTTCTCTGTGATTTCTGTTTCTCGGTCTTCATTTTTTTATCCTCCTTAATTATTGCCCATGAAGGGTAAATCAACACACGATTTACTTTAATATAAAATAATACTAAATATAGTTTAGAAATTATATTAAGAAATTCAGTTAAGAAACTCCGCTCAGTTATGCTATTTATACCATTTCTGCATTATTAGCACGGATGTCCAAACTCGGAGAAAACGCAGACAAAATCCTTGAAAAACTCAACAGGGGGGAAAAGCTCAGTGTAAATGAGCTTGGTAAAATACCGGCAGATGCAGCACTACTCGACTTTATGAAGGAATGGGGGTTTATTGAGGTGAAAAACGGGGATGTCAGAATAACTGATTTTGGCTCGGAACTGCTCACCTTAAAGTGACTTCCTTTGCCTTCTCCAAAAATATTTTTCCTTTATCTGTTGTTTTATATTTATCCAGACTATTCTCCACCAGACCGTGCCTTTGCAATAGCTCCAGATATTTATCAGCCAGCTTAAAATTCAGGTTTGTTCGATAGACCACGCTCGTTTTATTAACTCCCTTCTGCGCAACATCCAGAACATCAATGATAATATCTATCCTGCTTCGCCGCATATTCCCACCTGTGATGGTAGTACACAATATATTCGTATTTATAGGTTGTTCTTTTTCACCACAATATCTATTTATATATAACAAGCATTAAATAGTAATATTAGTACTAAAGGCATAACAATGAGTGATTATACTATCGGTATCAAGGAATTGGACGATGCAATCGGAGGCATAAAAAAAAGCTCGAATATCATGTTTATCGGCCCTCCTATGAGTGGGAAAGAAGCCATCTTGAATTACATGATGTACCAGGGCGCTGCAAAAAATGAAAATGCAATAATAACGGTAACCACTCGCGAATCCGCGTCTCATGTTTTAGAATGGTTCCAGCAAAACAAATTAAACCTGCCCATGTCGAAAATAGGAATCGTTGACTGCGTTACAAAAACGCTTGGCGGCACGGTTGTTGAGAGTGAAAATATTAAAATTGCAAGCAGCCCTGTCGATTTGACTGGAATTGGTGTCAAAATCAGCCAGTTTTTTGAAGAATTCTTTATGAAAAAGAATACCAAAAAAATCCAGCTTCATATTAATTCCCTTTCCACAATATTGATGTACTCCAACATCCAGACGGTTTTCAGGTTTCTTCATGTATTCACAGGACGCATCAAAGCCGCTGGCGCCATTGGAATATATGTAATAGAGAGCGGTATGCATGATGAGCAGTCTATCGCAACTTTAAAACAGTTGTTTGATGGCATGATAGAGATTAAATCCGAAAACGATAAGAATCTTATAAGAGTGGTGGGGCTTTCCCCGAAACCCACTCCCTGGTTTGAATATGAGATTGAAGGCGCCAACGTAAAGATAGTTAAGGCGGTGTAGCATGGTAGAAACAGGCATACCAAAACTTGACGATTTCCTCGGCGGGGGCATACCTGTGGGTAAAAGCCTTGTTTATTACAACCAGCCCGGTATTGAAGGAGAAATTTTCGGGTTGCAAACGATTTACAGTAATCTAAAAAGCGGTGGTACTGGCGTTTTCGTGGTATCAAGCACTATGCCTGACCTTGTAAAGAGTCAATTTAAGGAGTTCGGCTGGGATATCGAATTATATAATGACAAATTATTTTTTGTTGATGCTTACAATCCATTGATAGGTGCCCCTTCAAACGAAAAATACGTTGTTTCACAGCCGGATAACATTGAAGGTTTTAATAAGATAATTACCGATCTAATAAAAGAATTGCCGCCAAGCACCATAGTTTTTGGTTCCCTTTCTACTATAATGGACCTATGCGGCGAAAAAGAAACTATTGAAGCGGTCAAAACATGGAACAAAATGGCGATGCTTTATGATCATGTCATCATATATAATTTCACGGCATGGCCATATTCACAGGAAACCTTAGACTTAATAAAAAACGACTTGTTCAATGCAGTCATATCTATCGGAGGTATAGCCGAGCGGGTCATCTTTGGTCAGTACTTCGGGATACTTAAATCAGACTGGACGGAAGAAACAAAGAAATCAATGCTTTTCAGGGTATTGCGACCTGGTGGAATAAAATTATATATACCAAAAATACTTGTAACAGGGGCTTTTGACGCTGGAAAATCCACGTTTGTACATGCGCTTTCAACACGGGCAATATCTGTGGACAGGCTCGGCACAACAATCGCACTTGACCATGGTCATATAGATTATAAAGGCTTCAGCGCGGATATTTTTGGAACACCGGGTCAGGAGCGATTTGACCCCATAATAAAACTATTAAGCGGCGAATCTATGGGTGTTTTCCTTGTTGTGGATTCTACAAACCCGGCAGATTTTGTTCGTGCAAAACACATGCTTGAGATTACAAAAGCCTATGGGCTCCCGTATATTATAGTTGCAAATAAACAGGATGTTTCCGGCGCTTTAACTCCTGAAGAGATTAAAGAGCAATTTAATATGCCGGAAGACGTTACTGTTGTTCCGGTAGTGGCTAAGGATAAAATCGGCGTGTTCGAAGCATTTGAAGTATTGATTGATAAAATAACGGGAGGGACCTGATGTCTGATACTATAGACATGGTAGATAAACTACTTGCAGATTTGAAGAATATCGGTGGAGTGGAAGCCTGTGCCGCTGCCAGTCGTGACGGGTTGCTTATTCGTGCAGTTATGCAGAAGGAACTGTATTTAGAATCGCTGGTTGCGATGTCTGCTACCATACTCGGGGCTTCGGAGACCGCCACCACACAGGTGCAAAAAGGCGTGCCCAACAGGGTTATTGTGGAAACCGATTATGGAAAGTTAATCATTGTTGGCGCAGGACCTAAAGCGCTGCTGATAGTTCTTGCAAGTCAGGATACAGGACTGGGTTTAATCCTCCTGGAGCTTCAAAAATCAGCAATGAAGCTTAAAGAGCTGTTGAAATGAACGACATCCAAAAAAGCAGGGCAGAGGCTACTTTTCTTGATGCCATAATTCATGTAGGTAAATCAGGTATAGAGCCTGTAGTTATGGAATTAAAAAAACAATTGAAAAGTAAAAAGATGGTAAAAGTGAAATTTCTCAAAGCTGCTTTTGTTGAATTGGGAAGAAAGGAACTGTCAGAAAAACTGGCAAACCTGACAGGTTCAGAACTTATTGAAGTTAGGGGGAATACTGCAGTATTTCGCCGAAAAGGGTAAATACTATACGATAAATTAGACACCTTTCATTACGTATGAAGATAATTTTACGGAGGACAAACATTGACAACAGTATATGATGTGCCTGCAGAAACTCTCATAAACAGCACGGCACAGAAATTAAAAAATGACCAGAAAGTCACGCCCCCAGAGTGGGCACGTTTCGCCAAGACAGGCGCCCATAAAGAACTATCCCCTGATAATGCCGACTGGTGGTTCGTGAGGTGCGCTTCCATATTAAGACGCATCTATATCGACGGACCTGTTGGCGTTTCAAGACTCAGGAGTTTCTACGGTGGAAGGCACAGGAATGGAGTAACACGGGTACATTTCTCAAAGGGAAGCGGCTCCATTGCAAGAGAAGCGCTGCAGCAGCTTGAAAAAGCAGGGTTTGTTAAAGCCCAGAAAACAGGCAGGATAATCTCACCCACAGGGCAGTCGTTCCTGGATAATGCGGCAAACGAAGTAAAAACAGAACTCACCAAATCCAACCCTGCGCTTGCTAAATACTAGAATATGGATGATGAGATAGAAGAAATTAAAAGGCGCAAGCTTGAGCAACTGCAGCAACAGCAGTATACTGGACAGGCACAGGCTGCCCAGCAGGAACAGGCGCGCGCCGAGTATGAATCAAAGAAGGCGGCTATCCTGCGCCAGATACTCACGCCTGAAGCAAGAGAGCGGTTAAGTACGCTAAAAATGGCTAAACCCGAGCTTGTGGCAAGCGTGGAGGCGCAGTTAATATCCCTTGCCCAGAGTGGACGGATTCAGGCGAAGATAGACGATGCCAGGCTCAAGGCGCTGCTTCTCCAGTTGCAGCCCAAGAAGAGAGAGATGCAGATTAAGAGGATGTGAATAATCCCAATCCGAGTATTGAGTCAAAACTCCTGAAAGTTTCAAGAATCTTCTCGGATGATTTCCTCTCCGGATTGATAGAACTTATCTCATCAGCAAGTTCTTCCATTACTTTTAACGCCTTCCCGGTATTCAGGTTATCATCCATCGCAAGCTCAAATCTCTTCATGGCTTTAATTACAATTTTTTCAGCATCATCCTCACCGTTTTTTTCCTTTAAACTTTCAATGACGCTGCGGAGCTTCTCCAGTTTTCTCGCCGCTTCCCCAATCCCCTCGAACGTGAAATTAAGCCGTCTCCTGTAGCTCATGGAAAGCAGCAGGTACTTTATCGCCACTGGCTCGTATCCCCTCCCGGTAAGGTCGCGCAGGGTATAGAAATTGCCAGCGGATTTTGACATTTTCCTGCCCTCAACCATGAGATGCCTTGCATGAAGCCAGTATTTTGACGGGTTTTCACCGAACGCCCCGAAATTCTGGGCTATCACGTTCTCATGGTGCGGGAAAATATTATCCACGCCGCCGATATGTATATCAAATCTTGTGCCAAGATGTTTTGAACACATCGCAGAGCACTCGATATGCCAGCCGGGGCGACCTTTTCCAAGCTCAGTTATCCAGAATACATCGCCGTCCTCTTTCTCATATGATTTCCAGAGCGCAAAATCCGAGACTATGGATGTATCCTCTCCCCATTCGTCTCGCTTTATCTTCTTTTTTCCCCGCTTGAGCTTGAGATGAGAGAGCTTTCCATAATCCTTGAACTTTGACACATCATAATATATCGAGCCGTCTTTACCGCGGTAAGCAAAACCATTTCCCATCATTTTTTTTATTATGTCAATTATCTCAGGCACATGTTCCGTCGCTTTCGGAAAAACATCAGCATCAAGGAGAGCCAGTGTTTTCATATCCTCAAAAAATATTTTTGAATAATATTCTGTTAACTCCCCAAGCGTTTTTCCTTCTTTTCTTGCTGTTTCTATGGCTTTATCCTCGATATCCGTTAAATTCATCACCCTTTTTACCTTATAGCCTTTGAACCGCAGGTACCGGACAAGCACATCTTCAAATACAAAAGTCCTGAAATTCCCGATATGTGCATACTGGTACACCGAAGGACCGCATGTGTAAATCCCCACAACATCACCAAGCGGCTCGAATTTTTCTTTATTCCCTGTCAGCGTGTTAAAAAGCATCAGCATTCATTACATCCTCCTGAAACCCAATATGCCTGCCCCCATCGCTATCATGGCAAAAACCAGCATTATTGCGGCATCGTAATAAATCGGAAACTGGTTTATACCAAGAATAATGCCGCGGAGCGCATCCACACCGTAAGTCAATGGATTTAAAGCGGTGACGCCGGCGAGCCATGCAGGAAGATTGCTGACCGGGAATAGCGCGCCGCTAAAGAAGAACATGGGCCACATCACAAAATTTATAACAAGACTGAATCCTTCGGGGCTGTTGAGATTGGCGCCAATCACAAGCCCGATGCTCACCATAGCGATTGAAATCAAAAGGAGCATTAAAAAAGCCTGGATGAGAACCAGCGGCGTCAGGGGAACCCCGATAAATATGCCGATTATAAGGAGAAATATACCCTGCATCATCGCATCCGTTGCTCCCCCGAGCATCTTTCCTGCGAATACGCTGGCTCTTGATACCGGCGCGACAAGAACTTCTTTTAAGAAATCAAGTTTCCTGTCCCAGATGATATATACGCCGTAGAAAAGGGATGTGAAAAGGACTGCCATAACTGCTATCCCCGGGTAAATAAAAACCTGGTAAGAATAACCGCTAATAACATTGACGGTCGAGCCGACACCTGCCCCGAAAGCAAAGATCCATAGAAGCGGTGAGATTACTGAGGATATGAGGCGTTCCTTCTCCCTGGTATAAATCTTGGCTTCACGCAGCCATACTGCATATATTCCTTCAATCTCGCTCATCTTTTCATCACCCTTTCCCAGAAACCGCCTTCCGCTTCAGCCTCACGAATCTCGCGCCCCGTATAGTGAAGGAATACGTCGTTAAGCGTTCCGCTTCTCACCTCCACAAAATCTATTGGACCCGTGTGTGTGAGCAAGTCCTGGAGATGTTTACTTGCATCTTTAATGGAAAGATATAGCAAGCCGTCTTTTTCCTGCACATTTTTAACATAATCAAGCTTTCTTAATGAATCAATGTCCGGATTCTGCTGTTTCAGTTTAACCACGTCACCGGCTATCTTGTTTTTAAGAGCTTGCGGCGAATCAAGAACCACTATTTTCCCGTAATCGATTATCGCAACCCTATCGCATAACTGTTCTGCCTCTTCCATGTAGTGCGTGGTCAGCATGACTGTCATGCATTCTTTTTCTGCAAGCTCCTGGATATATTCCCAGATATGTTCCCTTGTCTGCGGGTCAAGACCGAGTGTGGGTTCATCGAGAAAGAGAATCTTGGGGTGGTGCATTATACCGCGCGCAAGTTCAAGGCGCCGGCGCATGCCGCCTGAGTAAGTATTGACAAGGTCGTCGGCGCGTTTCTCAAGGTTCACGATGGACAGCACTTCATCAATGCGCTGCTTCCTGAGTTCCCTTGGAACACCGAACAGAAGATTGTGCATGGCAAGATTCTCCCGCCCTGTCAAAAGGTCATCAACGCTTGGCTGCTGGAATACGATGCCTATGGATTTTCGCACTTTTGAAGCTTCCTTTACGATATCAAAACCGTTCACCCATGCCCTGCCAGATGTGGGTTTTAAGATGGTGCAGAGCATCGAAATAAGGGTTGTCTTGCCCGCGCCGTTTGGACCGAGAAGCCCGAATATCTCGCCCTCTTCCACTTCAAGATTTAGCTGGTCTACCGCTGTTAATTTCCCATATTTTTTGGTAAGGGCTTCGGTTTTGATAACCATGAGTATCAATTATGAACGCGAAGGATAAAAGTCTGATGGAATTATAAACTAACTATATCCTTTGCGCTCTCAACTACAATCTCCCTCTCGTTTTTATATTCCTGAACTTTACCCCTTATCCTCACCCTGTCATCTTTTTTTATTGAATTATAAACTTCTTTAGCACCATTGTTTTTTGGGACAAATACGTTAACATTGAGATTTGAGAGCGTCAGTTTCAGATGGTCGCCCTTTCCAGTCTTTTCTATGGAGAGTATAGTTCCCTCCACGTACACGCGTTCGCCAATCTTTGAATTCGATGAATAAGCAGGGGTTTGAGAAGAAAAGCCAAAATAGCCGATAATAAGGGAAAGCACTGCCATTATAAGCAGTACTACAACAATTTTCTCCTCTTTTTGCATCATGCCTATTTGTCTATTGATTTCAAAGTCACTTTGAAAATCAAGGTTTTACCTGCAAGTTCTGGGTTCTGGTCCATTATTATAGAGGTCTCATTGAAATGCACTCTTATCATACCGCGCATGGTGGGAATCACAGTATCGGGAATTGGATTATGTCTCATGGTGATATTCACGTTACTCAACCCAACTACAGTGGTATTCCACGGAGCGCCCTGTAACTGGATGACTTCGTTATTGCTCAGATTGGCTTTCAATGTGATGTTTTTCTCGTCAATTTTTACTACAGTCTCGTTCCACGGCGCTCTTGACGACCAGATATGGTCCCCGGCTTTAAGATTATAGGACAACGAAACATTGGAAGTGATATTCAGGATTGTGAGGTTGATATTCGTCTCAGGGATTTTAACGACCTCGCCATTTTTGTGGTCTTTACCCAGTGTCCTTTCAAACTGGCTAAGAGGAACTTCAAAAACCTTTGGTATCACTCTTGTTGCAGGAACATCCTCTATTGTAGGAATTACCTGAATCATCATAGGATTACTTTTACCGTATGCCTTTTCAGGCGGGATTGTTAAAGTCTTTGTCTCACCGACTTTCATTCCCACCACGCCTTCATCAAATCCTGGAATAACATCGCCTTTCCCAACAGTAAGTTTAAGCGGTTTATATTCTTTCCCAGGAGCGTACAAATTATTTTCTTTTGCCACGCTCTCGATAGAAGTATCGAAGACCTTCCCTTCAGGCAGGCTTCCTGTATAATCCACAGAAATCTTATCTCCGGTTTTCACTGTTTTCTGACCCACGCAGCCGCTGAATAATAATATAACAGCAATTAAAATTATCAATAATTTTTTCATGAAATCACTTCCACTCAGAGAGCGGATGGCATATATGTAATTTGTGATACGCGACTCGTCACTGTTATAATATTTTGAATCAGTATCCTCTCATACTCTCATAGAAAGATATATTTTAGATAATCCAGTTATGTGATGAATAATATGGAAATCCAGAGTATTTTACTACCACTGATCATCCTGACGTTAAGTTTTGTAATAGCTAATATTCTCAAGTTTGTTCTTGAAACGCTCAGGAAAAAAGCTGAAACTACAGAAACGAAATTGGATGATATTCTCTTACATGCCCTGGGCAGACCCCTGTATATCCTGGTTATTGTAGCAGGATTCTATTATGCGATCCATTACACTCCGTATTTAGGAGAGATAATAAATCAATTCGATGAAGGATACAGGTACAGGCACTTCATTCTCACTATTTTTGGAACGTGGATAGTAGCTTCGCTTGCAAAAAGAATAATCAGGGAGTATGGTTATGAATTTGCTGCCAAAACCGAAGGAAAGATGGATGACAGGATTGTCGCGCTTGCCGATATGTCGGCAATGTACATCATCTGGCTACTCGGCATTATTATTGCCCTGGGTGCTATCGGGATTGAGATTACGCCTCTTATCACAGGCATGGGTATTGCAGGTCTGGCTATTGCGCTGGCAGCCCAGAACCTGCTCTCAAATGTGTTCGGTGGAGTGACCATTACCCTTGACCAGCTTTACAAAGTCGGGGACAGGATTGAACTCACCGGTGTTTATGGCGATGTCTATGAGATTAAACCCAGGTATACGAAGATAAGAACGCTGGATAATATGATTATCACTATCCCCAATTCCAGGGTTATTAATGAGCAGATAACAAATTATGCAGTCCCGGACACCACGGTAAGGGTCAAGATACCTGTCAGCGTTGCTTACGGAACAGACCCCAGGAAAGTGGATGAAATACTTCTTGATATTGCAAACAAAACACCGCTTGTCCTGAATAACCCAAAACCATCTGTCCGTTTCAAGGAATATGCCGTTTCTTCACAGAATTTCGAACTTCTCGTATGGATTCGCCACTATGATGACAGGCATCCTGTGCTTGACTGGATTTTCAGGGAGATGTTCGTTCGATTTGAAAAGGAAGGCATGGAGATTCCTTATAACCAGATGGATGTCCATATAAAGAAAGATTAAAATGAACATTAACAAAAAATCAATCTTCTCCTATGCATGCGGGTTTGTCCTCGCGATGGGATTTGTCGTTATTCTGGTCACTGCGACAGCGCCTCTTGTATCCCATTTTTCTCCGGGGATTCAAAGGAGCGCTTCGCTTTTTATTTTCATTTTCTCACTGCTTGTTGTTGCGCCTCTTGTTTCCAGGAAATTATACAGGCTTGATGGTATCAGAAAAATTTTCGGCTGGACTTTCATAGGAACCGGCGCGGAATTCCTGGTTTTTCCTCTCTCGCTTCTGTTCGTTATTAAATCCGCTTCATCGCTTAGTGGGATTATTTTGTTAACAACGTTATTTGTATCATCGCTCGCCATCGGGTTATTTGCCGGATTTACCAGCATCGCTATCGGGGTATTGCTCATAAAAAGTGATAGCATGCTCCGTTCCCGATACAGGGAGAAGACATGACAGAAGACGATGAACTTGCACTGATAAAAAAGAAGAAACTTGAAGAACTGATGAAACGCCAGCAGGATATACTGGCTCCAAAACCTCCTGCTGTTATAGAAGTATTCACGTCGCCAACGTGCCCGCACTGCCCGAGGGCGCTTGAAATGGCAAAGCAGGTGGCGATGCAGATGCCGGGTATACGGGTTGTAGAGCAATCAACAGCTACGCCGCAGGGTTTCGCAAAGGCTGCGCTGTATGGCGTGCAGGCGGTTCCCACAATTCCCCGTATTTAAATACGGGGTCATAACGGCAAACGCGCTTTCGTGGGCGCGCCGCCTTCCATTGAGGCGTTGCGGCAGGCGGTGAAGTGAATTTAGCCCACAGAAAATGAGAAACTGCGAAAGCCCCGAGTCATATCAGACCTAAAAACGATAAAAATTCCTTGCGAACTTTGCGCCTGGTATGAAAAAAATTTTAACAACTAACTCGTACGAACTGATACGAACTCACGCCGTCGGAGTTCGTACGAGTTCGTATAAGTTCGCTGTTAATGTTTGTGTCTTTTTTCATCGTCATCTATGAACAAAGTTCATGTCTGACTTTGCGTTGTTATTTTTTTTAAATCTCAAAAGGAATCCGTTCAACCTTCCCGCCTCTTAAATTCTTGAACTCCACTCCTCCTTTTACCCCCGAAATCTCAACACCGTCAAACTCATCGCTGCCGCATAAAATATCCTGTTCAGGGTGCGTACCCGGTATTATGCTGCAACTTATTCGCGTCCTGTCCCCGGCGGAAACCACAATCTTGAGCCGTTTCGATGCGGGATGTTTTTTTGGAAGGACGATGAATGGCGAGCCCACTTCGCGAATCATGTAGAGCACGCATTTTAATCCGTTAATAATCGTTTTATCTGTACCGAAGCCTGACGCTACAAGCAGGTCGTCTGGAGAAAGCGCCAGGATTATCTCCTCTTTTTCGGTTTCAATAAAAAACTGCCCTTTCTCTCCAGCTTTGACTATGCCCAGCGTCCCTTCTTTTCCACGAAGGAGCAGCATTTCGTTTTCATTTAACGGGGTCATTCTTCTTTGTACTGCTTGCTGACATTCTCGGAATGACAGGACGGGCACTCTACTTTTGTTTTTACGCTCACGCACCTGAACTCGTTATCGCAATCGCCGCACTTGTACCATTTTGCATCAAGCGCCTGGATCTCTATATTAAAAGCATCTCCTACGCTGCACATTTTTTCACCTCCGATGTATCATGATTGTACGTTTTAATCTTGTTGTTATATTAACCTTTCTTTAGCGCTTTGTTAATGTAATTCCCATACACGCTTGCATCCACTGTTTTGCCAGCCCAGAATTTTAAGAGTTCACTCCTGTTTATCACAGCAGTTAGCGGAAGTTTCTTTTCTTCAGCTTCTTCAGGAAAGATTATCTGGTACAGCGCCCCCTCCTGCCTGTCCTCAATGACCTCGAAGAGCTCAATCCTGTTTCCGTATTTTTCTTCGATAGCATGGACATTGGGTTCGTTGGCTTCGCATATCTTGCATCTGTCCTCGCGCATCCTGTCGCGCCTGATATTGAGGAAGACGGGTTTTCCCATCTCGTTAATCTTGTCAACAAGCCGCTTGAGAGGTTTGTATTTTTCATCAACGTACTGCTCGATAAAATCTTTGAAGTCAACCGCGGCTTGCTCAGGGGGAAGTGAGTTCTTTTTTGCAAGCGCTTCGGTGAATTTCTGCTTGAAGGCTTCCTTGTGGGTTGATAGAAGTTGTGTGAGTTTCAAGTTTACTCCTTTTTCTGGTAATCACTCAATCAAAGAAAACTCAATATCCTCTGTAATAAAAAAACTACCGTAACAATAAAAATAAAAAAAATTAAAAAGTAGGGATATCCCTACTTTTTCTCAGCCTTTGGAGCTTCTTTTGGGGGCTCAGCCGGCTTTGGCGGTATTGTCTGCGTCCTGAACAGGTCGCTGATGGATTCTTTTGGAGCGCCCGGTGCTGGCTGCTTGACATCTGTGGAGAGACCCATAAGATGTGCAGTCAGTACCACAAGGTCATCCACGCTCATGTCCAGTTTGAGTTCATCCCTGCCGTCAAGCAGGTTGCGCCTGCAGAATGGGCATGTGCTTATCAATGCCTCTGCGCCTGTTTCCTTTGCATCGGTCACACGCGCTTTCGCCACGCCAAGCGCAAGGTCGGGAATGCCTGCTTTTACGCCTCCGCCTGCGCCGCAGCATCTCTGTTCCTTGCGGTTGCGTTTCATTTCCACAAGTTTGATGCCTGGCATGCTCTTTATGACCTTCCTTGGCTCTTCAAACACGCCAACGTGTCTTCCAAGGTGGCATGGGTCATGATAGGTGACGGTCTTGTCAAGGCTCTTTTCCCATTTTATCTTTCCAGCCTCAACCTGCTCGGCAAGGAACTGGGACATGTGAATGGCTTCAAATGGCAGCGCTTTGCCGTATGCGCGCGACCAGTCAATCTTGGCAGCCCTGAAACATCCTGCGCAGGCAAATATGACTCTCTTGGCGCCTTTTGCCTTCAGAGCTTCAACATTATGGATTGCAGCTTTCTT
>JAHFCV010000016.1 GCA_023249275.1 Candidatus Methanoperedens sp. | reverse complement strand
AATGCATGGGAACTTCTTAAAACCGATAAGGAGATGCGCAAAAAACTTAGAAGTGCAATTGACAATGAATTTGATGTCAGGATAAAGACCCCATTAAATACTGGGAATAAAGGGATTGAAGTGGTTGATGTGGATTCATCGCTATCACCAGGAATTATCGGGAAAACACATATTGATGATACTATTGTGAATAAATACCGTGTCACTTACAGGTGGAAGGACAGTATTTTTAACGCGAGCAGCATCTGGTTTTTGGGGCAGGCAAAGTCTCCGGTCACAATAATCCTGCCGGCAGGCATCGATGTCACCAATATCAGCGGCATGGATAATGTTACTAAAAATATCGGCGCGCGAACCGGGATAACAGGATTTTTCACCGAAGTATCCGGGGACAGGGGCGAAATTACCCTTAATCTGACGCGTAATACATCGATGCTGGTTCAACCACAGGTAAATGCAACAAATGTTACTTCAACTGGCGAGGAAATTACAAAACCAGTGACTGAGATTGCATCAAAGATTAGAGATGCGAGTCTGCTGATTGCAGGTATCGCATTAGTTTTGGTCATCTATATTTTTAAGGTCAGGAAGAAGCAGTAAAAATAACTCCAGGTTAATTGCACCTAAGACCTGTACAGGTAAAACCGCGCTTTCTTGTAATTCACCAGTTTATATTCCATGTAATACTTTCCAAGGTCTGCCTTTTCATTCCCGAAAGGTCTGATAAGCAAATCAGCCCCGACTTCCTTTGCGACTTTTGCTATCGCATCCTGAAGGTCGATAGGAGGTCGTATTGAATATATGAGAGATGCATTTTTGTATATCCCAATATCTGGTGCGAATATATCATCCCTGCAAAACCTGACGCCGGTATGTTTTTGTTCATTGACATCGGTCACAACCACATCCAGTTTATCTTTTAACAGCATAGCCACATGCGGCAGGCTGCCCACTCCGATTTCTACCACTTTATCCCTGTAATTGTTGAGAATATATTCTGCGATTTCCTGATAATCCGAAATCATCTTTAACTAACCACGTATTTAAATACGGAGATTATTCCCTGAGTTCCGGCGGCAGCATATTGGGTATGCCGTCATCGATTGGATAATACTCTTTGCATTTCCCGCAGTAAAGTGTTCCTTTTACGATTTCTTTCTCGTTCTCTTCTGTCACTTCAAGCACGAGGTCGCCCTTGCACATGGGGCAGCACAGTATATCCATCAGGTCTCTTTTCATGTTATTTGCACCTTTGTTCCTTACAATGCTCTTTTTATTATTAAGCTATCGAATTAGAGACCGTTACATTTTGGTACTTACCAACGGTCTTGAGTAGGTGTTGGTAAGTACCAAAGAACCATGAACCTTAAAGCAAAAACGTTATATATATATGGATATAATTATTAGAATATTTAATATGTTATTGGTGGTCAATCATTAAGCAAAGCGAGAGGACATTTCTACAGTATCTCCGGTCTATCTTTATTATAGTAGTAGCAGTTATTTTTTTTGCCGAGATTGTATCGATGTTCATCTTAAGAGAACTGTTTTCATATCCTTTTGAATTTAGTCATATTATTTTAGATTCTTCCATGATGATTATTTTCAGCGCACCGTTCCTTTTGTGGTTGATCGTTAAGAAAAAGCAGGGAGAAGATGCATTGTTACAGGAGAAAAAGAGACTCGAGGATGTCACAGGTTATGCAAACTGTGGCTTATTATTACTCGACAATCAAACCAGAATTACTTATGCCAACAATATTGCCCAAAAGTGGTTTGGACCTTTTCATCAGATTGAAGGTAAATTTTGCTGGGAGATTTACAAAATAAATGAGCCTGAAAAAGAATGTGCGTCCTTAGAGGTTTAGAGGCGCTTCGAACTGGCGAAACAGCCCATAGAGATATAATTATGCAGCTGGCAAATGGCGAACAAAAATTCTTTTATATAGTAGCTTCTCCTGTTAAGGATGACAACGGCAAAATTCGACAAATTAATGAAATCGTTATCGACATTACAGAGCGCAAGCATGCTGAAGAAACACGCCTTGAAAACGAGCGACTTGCAGCCGCAGACAGGGCGAAATCAGAGTTCTTTGCAAACATGAGCCATGAACTCCGCACTCCTCTGAATTCAATCATCGGCTTTTCAGAACTCATGAAGCAGGGGACGGCAGGAAAATTGAATGAAAAACAGAAACATTTCATAGACAATATTTTTACAAGCGGTACGTTCCTTCTCAGCCTTATCAATGATATTCTTGACCTCTCCAAGATAGAAGCCGGAAAAATAGAACTGGCGCCTGAGAAGATGTCCGTGCCAGTGACCATAAAAGAGACGTTCTCTCTCATAAAAGAAAAAGCCATGAAGCATAACGTAGTATTGAATACAGAATTCGACACGGAACTTGAGTTTATAGAGGCTGACAAACAGAGAGCCAAGCAGATTCTTTTCAATTTACTCAGCAATGCAGTAAAATTCAGCAAGGAAGAAGGGGGGACCATAACCATAACCACGAAAAAAGAAAGGGATATGGCGAAGATTTCTGTATCCGATGCAGGCATCGGAATTAAGGAAGAAAATATGAAAAAACTCTTCCAGAAGTTCGAGCAGCTTGAATCGGGAATCAGCCAGAAATACGGCGGCACCGGGCTTGGGCTTGCGATTACAAAGCAGCTTGTGGAATTGCACGGGGGTAAAATCCGGGCTGAGAGCAAGTACGGGGAAGGGAGCACGTTTACGTTTATGCTTCCGATTGAGGCGGAGAAGAAGGAGAAAAAATAACGAAATTTGTTGCGGCAAATGACGGTCTTCCGACGCGGAACAGGTGTCTGAGAATATAAGAATCGTTTCGTTAGAGTAATGCTATTATTTTTTAAGGTTATAATGAGTTTATAATATGATATAATATGTTGCGTACGTTCATAGCAGTGGAATTGCCAGAAAGGTTCGTACCTGAGATAAAAAAAATTGAATCCATGCTGGATACTCAGGGCATCAAACTTGTAGAACCCAAACAGGTGCATATAACCCTGAAATTCCTCGGGGATATTTCGGAAGATAAGGTTGAACCAATCGCTTCTGCCCTTTCGCAGGTAAGCTGCAAGCCGTTTGGGGCGAGGATTAAAGGCGTGGGCGTATTCCCGAAACTTGCCTACATCAAAGTTATCTGGCTTGGCGCAGAGGGTAATTTTGAGGCGCTTCACAGCGAAGTTGAGCGCGTACTTTCGCCGTTTCGGTTTGAAAAAGATGACCGTTTTTCTCCTCATGCGACGCTTGCGCGGGTAAAGCAGCTCAGGGATAAGGCTAATTTGCTTGAAAGGATAAAAGAGCTTGAGGATATCGACCTTGGCACCATGAATGTGGAATCCATAACCCTCAAGAAAAGCACGCTTACGCCGCAGGGTCCGATTTATGAGACGCTGAGGGAAATTAAGCTGGCGTAACATAGATATATATTACAGGACATAGACTCTGTATATCATTCAAAATTCGGAGATATAATACATGGCGAAACCTGTTGAACTTGGATTGGTTTTGGAAGGTGAAGACGCAAAGCGGTTCTGGGAAGATAGAAAGAATCCAAAAGTCACCAAAGAACAAATAGAGATGTTAAAAGAAGCAAAGCAAATCTACAAAACTAATTTTAAAGCTTAATGGAAATTGAACAAATTCCACGCGATGAACTCCGAATTGTCCCTTTAATCAAAAGGCATGAACTTGCTTCTTTTAATTCTAAAAATGATGACCTAAATGAATTCTTAAAAAACGATGCTCTGAAAGATCAGGAAGAGATGATAAACAAAACATATTTGTCCTTCTGGAAAAAGAGCTTTGTTGGATATTTCTCAATTCTTGCTGATACTATTGAGGTTCATGCAATAGATGAAAACGATGGAATTCAGGATTATCCTTACCATAAATATCCAAGTATTAAGATAGCGAGGCTTGCGGTTGATAGAAGATTCGAAAGGAAAGGCATCGGGGGATTCCTGATACTGGCTGCAATAGGTTTGGCTATGTCAGTTTCTGAAATAATTGGGTGTCGGTATGTTACAGTAGATTCCAAACCTGAATCAATAAGTTTCTATGAAAAAGTTGGATTTAAGATTGTTGAGAAGTATAAATGCAGCGAGTTCCCAAAAATGTACCTTGATTTGTATCCGATTGTTTCAATGATGCAGCCAAAGGAATCCCTGGAAGAATTTGAGAAGTAATTATCCCACTAACCTAATCCCTCACAAAGCAGTTCAGGGGCACAGTACTTCAGCAGGTGAAAAAATAGATAGCAGATGACAATCATTATATCGTAATTACCTAATAATTGAGATAGAAAACCAAAATGACCTCCATCAATCAAATCCGCGCATCCGTACTTTCGCGCATAAAACCCACCGAGTCCGAAAAAGCCAGGCTTGCCTCTCTTGCAGAAAGCATAATCACTCACATCAACGCCATCGCAGAGCAGGAAGGCATCAGCGCCAGCGCGCAGCTTGTAGGCTCCTCAGCGCGCGGGACATGGATATCGGGAGAGCACGACCTTGACATTTTCATCATGTTCCAGCCTGATGTGGAGCGCAAGGAACTTGAAGAAAAAGGGCTCTATATCGCGCGGAAAGTCGCGCAAGTATCGCAGGGTTTTGAAGAGCGCTACGCTGAGCATCCCTACATCCATGCAATATTTGACGGATTTGAAGTTGACCTTGTCCCTGCCTTCAATGTGGCAAGCGCGGCTGAAATAAAATCCGCAGTGGACAGGACGCCGTTCCATAATATCTATGTTTCCTCCATGATTCAGGGGCTTGAGGATGAGGTATTGCTATTGAAGCAATTCATGAAAGGCATCGGGGTTTACGGCTCGGAATTGAAAACACACGGTTTCTCGGGCTATCTTGTAGAACTTTTGATAATCAATTACGGCTCATTCGTAAAGGTACTGGAAGCTGCTTGTGACTGGAAAAGCGGTGTTACCATTGATATTGAAAAGCACGGAAACTTGTCTCACAGCGACCCCATGGTTGTGGTTGACACCACAGACCCGGCGCGGAATGTAGCCGCGGCGCTGTCGCTTGATAACCTGTGTATTTTTATAGATAAAGCCTGCGCATTCCTGGAAGCTCCGGATGGCTCGTATTTCAAAGCGCGGGTTCCAGAACCCCTTGGCGATGCGGAGTTTAAAAAAATCATTGCTGCAAGAGGCACTTCGTTAATAGCCATTGGATTTGCAGCCCCTGATGTGGTTGAGGACGTGTTGTTCCCGCAGCTTCATAAGCTTGAAGATTCGGTACGGGAGATGCTTGAAAGATATGATTTTCGCGTTTATAATAGCGGTGTCTGGGCAGACAAAAAAGCTGTTGTCCTCTTCGAACTTGAGTCAGCAACACTCCCGCAGGTAAAAAAGCATACAGGTCCTCATGTGTGGGCAAAAGAACACGCGCATGCTTTCAAATCCAAATATAAGGATGCGAATACTTTTTCCAACGTATTTATACGGGGCGGGAAATATATGGTTGAGTTCCCACGGAAATACACCGGGGCAAAAAAACTTGTTGAATCAGGGATATTGAATTGCGCCCTTGGGAAGCATGTGGCTTTGAGTATTAAAAAAGAATTTCACGTTCTGGAAAATGAAGAAATATTAAGTATCAAAGATGAAGAGTTCAGGAAGTTCCTCAGGAAATTTTTCGAAAAATAGAAAAACAAGTTATGAAATATAAACCGCTTATCCTCGTTTTGCTTTTTTTCTTAGTGACTGGATGTATTGGCTCATCCCCTTATAAACAGGTTTCACCTTCTGATTTGATATTAAATCCTGATGTTTTTGAAGGGAAAACGGTCTGCATAAATGGAGTCATTGAGAATAACACTATTCCCGGAATCCGGATTCTAAAAACCCTGAATTTTACAGGAGAATATAAAGACTGGGCTCTTGCAAGCGTGTGCGGTACATTCAAAAATGGCAAACTTGAAGCCGATTCTGCAAATTTGATACTGTCAATATTTACACCGCAGGATGTTTACCATTCAAACGAGACATTGAACGTACACATAGACTACAATTCATCCGAAGATGGCAGGGGACAAATTCAGGTATCCGGGATAAAAAATGCATTCGACAGGGCATTAATAGCTGAAACAAGAGATGTTAACATTAAACAGGGCATCAACGGGTTTGACTTTGAGTTCAAGACCCCCTCATGCGAGGAATGTTCCGCGCTGTCGCCGGGTGTTTATACGGTCAATGCAACACTGAATATCGGTAAAAAGACCTTCGAAACTTATAAGAAAATCACGCTTGAGAGAGAGGACACAAACGTTTCAAAGACACAGGCTGGCGAGCTACAGGTTAATAAAACACAGGTTGATAATGCGCTGGCATATAATAACACACAGACTGGGAATACAGTAAGCGTTGAATACTTCTATGACCCTGCCTGCCAGAAATGCGCCAGAGCATCGCCTGTGATTGATAAAGTGGTTGACTTATACGGCGACAGGGTAGTTTTTTTAAAATACAATGTCCTCACTGATAAAGGGCTTGAACTTGCAAAAAAATACAGTCTTCCAGGAGTTCCCTCTGTTGTTATTAACGGAGAGAAGCTCATCGCATACGGCGATTATAATGGCGATACCGCAAAGCTTGAGGCGCTTTTAAAAGAGGCGATTGATAGCGTATATCTTTCCCATGCCAATGTACCGGCAGAAAAAAAAATCGTTCTTACATTACCCTCAGTTCTTGTAGTGGGCTTCCTTGCAGGTTTTAATCCCTGTCTTCTCGCAATACTTGCTTTTATCGCCTCCGTCACCCTTGCAACCACAGGCAGAAGGCGCAATGTCCTTCTTATTGTTATAATGTTCAGCCTGGGTATTTTTGTGACATACCTGGTAGTGGGAATAGGTCTTCTCAGGGTAATTGAACAGTTGCCATTGTGGCAGGATACTATCAGGAACTCACTTGTTGTAATAATCGGACTTCTGGGGCTCTGGCATGTGTACGATGCCTGGCACCTGCGGAAAAATACCGAATCGTCCTTCTATACCCCGAAAGCTTTCATCCGCCTTACAGAGAGCGTGACAAAGAAGGTAAGCCTTCCCGCATCTTTTTTCATGGGGGTGCTTTTCTCGCTCATAAAAGCCCCATGCGTTGGCGCGGTTTATTTTGTGATTCTTGATATGGTGAGGAGCGGTGAAAGTGCGGGATATATGTATCTTGCAGCTTATAACCTGGGCGTGGTGCTGCCCGTACTGGTGCTGGGTGTTGCAATCGCTTTCGGTTTGAACCCTGAAAAAGTCGAGAAGTTCAGGAAAGAAAAGAGGTCTACGCTGCGCCTGGTTACCGGAGTTACCCTGCTTGTAATTGCGGTTTTGATGTATGCGGGGATTATTTAGCTAAGAAGCGAACCGATAATAGCATCCAGATTTCCTGTCATCGCAGCCGTATCTTCATTTGTCATGCTGGGAGTTACTTTCAGGTTTCCGTTTATGACTATCGTTGGCGTTTCATCCACCTGGAAGCTTTCAGCAAGCCTTATATTCGCTTCAGCCTCGTCCTTTGCAGCACCGTTTTTCAATGCCGCACTAAATTCTTCCCCAAGCCCAACGCTTCTTCCGATATCCGCTAGCACAATCTCGCTTGTCAGGTCTTTCTTATCAACAAACATTGCCTTGAACAGGGCATCCTTCATCTCCCCGCCTTTTTCACTCCTATTGGCTATGATGTATGCTTCTATGCTTTTCCTGAATCCCTGGTCTTGAGGCACCGACCTCCACAGCATCGGTTTGTACGTGATACTCAGGTTGTCCCCGTATTTTTTCTTAAGAGCCGGAAGCTGTGAATTAAGCGCATAACAATGACCGCAATTGAATTTTAAAAACTCGGTTATTTTTACTTTTCCCGGCTCATAGGTGCCTGGCTTGTCGAGTTTCACGTATTTTCCGGCTGTCGGCAATTTCTCCGGCGGCGTTTCGGTTGCAGGCGAAGAGGAATATATTACCAGCGCTGCTATAACAAGCACTGCCAGTCCTGCATATACTAAAGTAAGGTTTGACTTTTTAGGAGGAGGGGGTGTATGCTTCTTCTTTGCCATGAGTTAGGGTTTAAGGAGTTTTTATGTTATATCTATTGCGGTTATGTCAGCGTTGCACTTAAAGTACAATTTTTAAGCTACTTTAGGTGCAAATCCAATAGAAAGAGAACCTTTAAATAAAGCAAAAAACAACATTTAATCATAAAGAGTAAAATCATGAATTGTAAAAACAAAATATCTATAATTTTGGCAATATTGTTTCTGTCAACAACAGCTCTCGCTTATGGACAACCACAGTTATCACTCTCACAGTTCCAAGGAACATATCAAATATCAACACGGTTTGTGCCATTTACAAGTGCAATGGTTCTCGACCCCTCAACCAGCAATTGGTATTCAATAACAACAACATCAGATACAATAACTCTTAATCAAACTTATATTCAAAGTCCAGAATATTATCTATACCCCTCACAAAACGACTTGAGTGTGATTTATCAAATAAGTTCTGAGTATATTCAAAATAATCAAGTCTCATTTTATGACCGAATGAAATTGGGTTGGATTTGGCTGGATATGCAGAAAGTAAAAGTCAATTAACTGTTTTCTGTTTTTGGGTTTTTCTTTTTTCGGAAAGCTCATCCAGCTTTGCACCCAATGTGACGTTTTTGAGCTACTTTAGGGCAGACTACAGACTTTAGGTGCAAGTGCGACTTCAAGTGCAAAGCTGGTTATGCCTGGAAAAACCAATAATTCAACCCATAATCGAAGAACGTATTAAATACAAAGAAAAAGTAGTATTGTTATTATTCCGGGTGATTATTATGAAAACAATCGATGAACTTACTCAAAAAGCCCTTGAACTTCAAGCGGCTGGGCTTTTAACAGGTCAAATCGCAGACGAGCTAAACGTTTCCCGTGAAACTGCCACATGGCTTCTCACCCATGTAAAAAAAGGAGATGTTGCGCAGGCGCCCAAGGATATTTACATTGACTGGAGCAACATCGGCAGGAGTTCCACAAGGCAGAGGTTGATTGCTGGTGCGCTGACAGATATGATTATTGACTGCCTTGATGATTCGGAGCAGTGCATAGATGTGGTCGTGGGCGTTGCTCTTAGTGGCATACCGCTGGCAAACATGGTAGCAGACGAACTTGGATGCGAATTTTCCACATATCATCCGAATAAGCAGAAATGGGAGCCGGAATCAAAGGGAATGAAAGGAACCATCAGCCAGAACTTCGCGCAGGTGGAGGGAAAGAACTGCGTCCTTATAGATGACGTGGTAACATCAGGCACGACACTTTCCGAAGCCGTGGCTGTTCTTGAGGGACTGGGAGCCAAACCATTAGCCATCGCCGTACTGATAGACAAGAAAGGTATTGATGATATTTCAGGCGTTCCCCTCAATGCGTTATTGCGTGTAACCAGGGTGGATAAAATCGAATAACATGCCTGACTGGCCTATACATTTAATCGTCCCGCTGCTGGCGCTATTAATTGTGAGCAAGAAAGAGACTCAAAAATATATCCTTCTCCTCTTACCACTTGCGGTCATACCTGATTTTGACACTTTTGCGACCCAGCACAGGGCGCTGCTTCACAATATTTTTATCCCATTGATGCTGCTTCTTTTTGGCTTGGTGATTAAAGAATACAGGACGATATTCATCATCGCATCGGTCTATATCGCATCCCATGTGGTACTGGATATGTTCGGCGGGGGTGTGGCGCTTTTCTACCCCGTACATAACGGGATGGCATTTGTGGATGCAAGCCTTGCGATGAGTAAAACAAATGAATTACTGTGGACATTGGACTATGGTTTCAGGGAGTACGGCGCAGGATGGGAAACCGCATACGGCTATATATCTGACAGTATAGGCACAGGCGCAATGGTGTTTGTATTTCTGGCAGGTATGTGTGTGGCTTACAGGAAGTGGCGGGGGATATGACGGCAAGGAACCTCATGGTATTCGGGACAGGGTCGCATGTGGGGAAAAGCATACTGGTAACCGCACTTTGTCGGATTCTCTCAAAAAAATATAATGTGGCTCCTTTTAAGGCGCAGAATATGAGCCTTAACTCCTGGGTAACAAACGACGGCAGCGAGATCGGGATTGCGCAGGCAATACAGGCAAAAGCCGCAGGCATCGAGCCATCCGCAGACATGAATCCGGTTCTTTTAAAACCTAAAGGCTCTCATATCTCGCAGGTGATTATTCTCGGAAAACCTTATGCGGACAAGGAAGCCGGCGAATACTACGATTCAATCGAGGGAATAATGTCCATAGTTGGAGAGGCGTATAGGCGACTTGCACGCGCATACGAAGTAATAATAATTGAAGGAGCGGGCGGCGCCGCGGAAATCAACCTTTATAATCGCGATATTGTGAATATCGGAATGGCGCGGCTGGTTAAGCCCCCGGTAATACTTGTGGGGGATATCGAGCGCGGCGGCGTGTTTGCAAGTATCTATGGCACTTTACAGTTGCTTCCTCCTGATGTAAGACCGCTTGTTCGCGGGATAATTATAAACAAATTCAGGGGCGATATGAAACTCCTTGAACCCGGACTGAAACAGCTTGAAGAACTCACAGGACTTCCCGTTCTTGGCGTTATCCCGTACACGGATATGAGAGTCCCATCCGAGGATTCCGTTTCAATAAAAGACAAAACCCAAAACGGTCATCCGGTCAGGATTGCAGTGATAAGACTGCCCCATATCTCGAACTTCACGGATTTTGAACCACTTGAACATTACGCTGACGTCAGGTATGTTGAACCGGATGATGAATTGGATGAGCCCGATGCCATAATATTGCCAGGGACGAAAAACACCATAGACGACCTGAAAGAACTGAGGTCAAAGGGAATGGATAAAAAAATAATTACAGAAGCGGGAAAAGGGACACCGGTTTTCGGGATTTGCGGGGGCTACCAGATGCTGGGTGAGGAAATAACGGACAGCGGGATTGAAGGAACGGGCGGCGCGTGTTTGATTAAAGGGCTGGGTCTTCTCGATGTTACCACGCGATTCGGCAGGTATGAGAAGCAGACTAAACAGGTTGAAAAATTCGTTACGGGAGATGGGGAGATTCTTGGAGCGATAAAAGGCGAAAAAGTGACAGGATATGAGATACACATGGGTAATACCGAGGGAGGAGAAGCCGCTTTTGGTGATGACGGAAGCGTGAGTGAAAACGGGCTTGTGATCGGGACATATCTTCACGGGCTATTTGAAAATGAAAACATACGGAATTCTTTCATGGGCTATTTATATAAACGCAGGGGACTAACTTACAATGGCGGAAACCATAGCGACGGCATAGAGGAACTTGCGGGATTCGTTGAGGCTAATCTGGATATGGATTCTATACACAGGATGCTGGAGGGACAATGAGGCAGCTTAAAGAAACGGCACGGAAGATAAAAAGCATGGAGATACGGGGCGCGGGAAGGATTGCGCGGGGGGCAGCGGCAGAGCTTCGTGATTATGCGGGACGGATTGCACCAAAAGACATTGGTGAGTTTAATAAAAAGATGAAATACGCTGCCGGGCTGCTTGCGAGCACGCGCCCCACGGCAGTATCCTTGCCGAATGCGGTCAGGGCTGTGATGCGGTATGAGGGTGAAACCGTGGGTGAGGCAAAATCAAGCATAAAGAAACTGGCTGATGAGTTTATCAACAATTCCGAGAATGCAGTGAAGAGGATTGGCGAGATAGGCACTCGAAGGGTGCGCGACGGGGATACCATAATGACGCACTGCAATTCGTCTGCTGCTATCTCGATTATGGCTGCTGCTCATGCTCAGGGGAAAAATATCAGTGTCATAGCTACGGAATCGCGACCGAGGATGCAGGGGCTTATTACGATAAAACAGCTTGATTCTTTGGGAATTACCACTTCGCTGATAGTGGACTCTGCGGTTCGCTATTTCATGAAGGATGTTGACCTTGTGGTTATGGGAGCCGATGCCATAACAGCCAATGGTTCGGTCATCAATAAGATAGGTACGTCCCAACTGGCGCTGGCGGCTCATGAATCAAGGAAGAATGTGATAATCGCAGCCGAGACATACAAATTCAGCCCACGAACGATATTGGGCGAGCTTGTTGAGATAGAGGAGCGGGACAGCGGCGAGGTCATTAGCAGGGAAAAGCTGCGTGAATTTTCAAACGTGAGCGTTAAGAACCCGGCGTTCGATGTGACGCCGCGAGAGTATGTTGACCTGATATGTACAGAGGTCGGGGCGATACCGCCTGAGATGGCGTATGTTATCATAAGGGAATATCTGGGCTGGGAAATCGGGGAGATGAATTCTGATGGGGTTTGGTGAAATTATGGCTGGTTACGACATTTTGCAACCTATCCCCGCGCATCCCTTACCCCCTCTTTCAACTCCCTCGCCAGCGCCTCAAGCTTCCCTGCCGCATCTTTCCCGCCTGCGATAATATCCACAAACGCAGACCCCACAATAACCCCATCCGCACCTGCGCCGATTATTTCAGCAGCCTGCCTGCCATTCGATATCCCGAATCCGACGGCTTTAGGCGTAGTGGTCTTTACTCTTTTAATTAATTCGCGCGTCGAGTTTGCAATATCAGACCTCGCACCGGTCACACCCAGCCGCGCCACAAGGTAGATAAAACCCCTTCCCTCTGCCAGTATCCGTTTCATCCTGGATTCAGTCGTTGTAGGAGCCACAAGGAAAATAAGATCAATATCATATTGATTACAGAAACCCGCAAGTTCCCCCACTTCTTCAACAGGAAGGTCGGGAACAATAATACCTGAAATTCCGGATGCTACGCAGTCTTTTACGAATTTCTCAAGCCCTCTTTTGAATATGAGGTTATAATAGGTCATTACCACAAGAGGGATATGAAGCCGAAGAGACCCTACTGTCTTAAAATAAATATCAGGCGTCATCCCGCCGTTTAGCGCCCGCTCAATTCCAGCCTGGATTGTGGGACCATCAGCCACAGGGTCTGAGAAAGGAAGCCCGAGTTCAATAACATCAACCCCGCCTCTTACAAGCGCGGTCACATACTCTTTTGTAGCTTCAGGCGTGGGGTCGCCCGCGCAGATATAGGCAATCAAAGCGCCCTCTTTTTTCTTTTTTAGATCATTAAACTTATCAGCAATCTTCATTTTCCCATCCCCAGCACTGTTTCAAGGTCTTTATCGCCCCGTCCTGAAATGTTTATCACCACGACATCGCCCAGTTCACCTGTTGCGGCGGCTTTCTTGACATACGCCAGGGCATGAGAAGATTCAAGCGCCGGGATTATGCCCTCAAACCTGCACAGGTCATGGAACGCCCCAAGCGCCTCGCTGTCCATGGAATTGCGTGGCTTGATTCTCCCGATATCCGCAAGATACGCAAGTTCAGGACCCACGCCTGCATAATCCAGACCTGCCGCTATGGAGCTTGATTCAAGTATCTGCCCGTACTTATTTTGCAGCACTTTGGTGTGCATGCCGTGAAGCACGCCCTCTTCACCCGCGCATAAGGTGGCGGAGTGGAGCGCTTCTTTGTCTGTAACTTTCA
This sequence comes from Candidatus Methanoperedens sp., assembly GCA_023249275.1. Lineage (GTDB taxonomy): Archaea > Halobacteriota > Methanosarcinia > Methanosarcinales > Methanoperedenaceae > Methanoperedens. The sequence goes on along the minus strand of JAHFCV010000016.1, from coordinate 9,170 downwards.
TCCCGCTTCCGCCCGCTTCCACTGCAAAAAGGTCAACATCGTCTTCAATGAATGGATAAAAAATCCCCATGGCATTGCTGCCTCCGCCCGTGCACGCCACAATCGAATCCGGGAATATTCCTTCTTTTTCCATTATCTGCTCGCGCACCTCTTTTCCTATGACGCTCTGGAAGTCGCGAACCATGACAGGATATGGATGCGGACCGACTACCGAACCAATCATATAATGCGTGGTCTCAACGCTGGAGACCCAGGCGCGCATCGCCTCGTTGATGGCGTCTTTCAACGTCTGCGAGCCGCTTTTTACGGGTATGACTTTTGCGCCCATCAATTCCATCCTGTAAACGTTCATACGCTGGCGCACCGTATCCTTGGCGCCCATGTATATCTCAGTCTTGATGCCGAAAGCTGCTCCCGCCATTGCACAGGCTGTACCGTGCTGACCAGCCCCGGTTTCTGCAATAATCCTTTTTTTACCCATGTATCTGGTGAGGAGCGCCTGCCCGAGGGTATTATTCAATTTATGGGCGCCGCCGTGGACAAGGTCTTCCCGTTTTAAGTAAATCTTGATTCCGTATTCCCTGCTCAACCGTTTTGCGTGGTATAATGGAGAGGGACGCCCTGCGAAATCCCTGAGATAATGCTCCAATTCCTTATTGAAAACAGGATCGTCCTTGTATTTTTCATATTGTTCAGTCAGCTCTTCAAGGGCTGGCATCAATACTTCAGGTACGAACTGCCCGCCGTATTTTCCGAATTTGGTCGATTTAAGTTCCTGTTTCATAATAATCCTGATTTACCTATCCAATGCATGTACTAACTCGTAAGTCTTATCGTAAACATTTCCCTGCATAATAGATGTTCCCACAAGAACCGCATCAGCGCCCGCTTCTATCATGCGGGCAGCATCATCCGGGCTTGTAATTCCGCTTTCACTTATAATTATCCTGCCGCTTATAAGCGGCGCCAGCTTTTCGGTTGTGGTAATGTCAACATTTAATGTGTTGAGGTCACGGTTGTTAATCCCGATAATATTAGTGCGGGTGGAGAGGGCGTTTTCCAGTTCCTTTTTGTTATGCACTTCAACAAGAGGTTCCCTGCCATAAGAAATAGCTTCATCCACAAAATCATCCAATTTATTGCCAAGGATACCCGCTATCAGCAGGAGCAAATCACTCCTGGCTTCACAAATCTGGGCTTTATCTATTATGAAATCCTTTCGCAGCACAGGAAGTCTCACAGCCTGCCTGACAGAATCCAGGTTTTCCAGGCTGCCTTTGAAAAATTGCGGTTCGGTGAGAACCGATATAGCCGCAGCACCGCCTTTTTCCATCTGCCTGGCAATTTCGGCTGCGTCTTCAGGGGTGACGTTCCTGATAGCTCTGGTTGGAGAAGATGGTTTTACTTCCGCTATTACAGGAATCAGGTTTTGCAGTTTCCTGGCTTTTACACTATCCTGGAAATTTCTAGGTGTGATTTTCTCTTTTTTATCACTCGTAAGGGGAATTCTCTTTTTTGTTGACCCGAGTATATCATTGATAATCTGATGCATAGACAAATCCTGATTATGTTTTATTGTACATTTTAGTACAATAGTGTACAATTATGTTCATTACATATAAGTTTTATGGTTACTGAACCGTCTTCAAGATAGTATTGAAATGAGTGAGTCTTTTATCCCATTTTTTATCGCTCTTGAGTTCATCATGGCACTTCAGGCATGACCCGGATGAGTCGATATGGCATCGTGTGCAATCCACATTTCTCGGGCGGTGTATTACTATAAGATTGCCATTACTCGGTTTTAACGGGTCAGGGAAATCGTGGCACTCTGCGCAGGCTATAGTACCGTTACGGAATACAGGAATCTGCGGCGCTAATGAGCCATGGCACCGTTCACAGGTTACATTTTTATTTATCGGGCTCATGGGATGTTTATCATGGTCGATGGTATGGCATTTAAGACAATAAGCCCCCCCTTCCACATGCTGCTTTACCTCATATGCCTGGGGAATGAACTTCTTTCCTGAAAGATGGCATCCTTCACATATGTTCTGTCCCATTGAAACCAGCCTGGTAAAATCCGAGGTTTGTATATCTTTTATGGGCGTCTCTTTTTCAGGCGGGGCAGAGTCTTCATTAATGGGATTTTTGTCATGTGAATAAATGGAGAAAAATATACCAACCGAAAGACCGATTACCACTAAAACAATTAAACCGATAACAGTTTCAGCTTTCATTGTCACCTGTTGATTACATGCAGCAGCAGCATTAAAATAATCGCAACAAATAGCATTATTATCGGAATAGCGCCCTCAAGCCACGGCGCTTTTTCGCCTATAATATCAAGCAAGCTTTTAGGGAGCGGCGTTTGTGAAGGAGTTGGTGTTATAATCTGACTGATAGCTGTAACATCTGGTAATGTTTCAGAAGGTTCAAAGACCGTAATATTACTCGCAGGTATGTAACCATATGCTCCTTCGTAGTCCTTTTTCCAAAAAGTAATCCGGGGAGATGGGAATCCTGATTCTCCGGGATAATCGGCAGATAAATTATACCTTAATACAACCGATTGCTTGGGGTATAAAAAACCACTATACGATGTTTCTCCAGAGATGAAAGTTGTATTTTTTGGGAGAATATCAGTCACGTTTAATCCGGCAGGAAAATCGCCAATATTTTCCAGATTCAAGGTTACATTAAGTCGCTCGCCTAACTTTATTCTGGTCTGGTCTGTTCTTTTGGACACAACCACAAAAACACCATACACTCTGGTTGCGGGCTGGTCTGAAGATGCCGTCTTCGCGCCCCCCCATTCATTCCATGTTGCAACCGATGCAGGAGCGGTAAAAGTCCCTGTTCTTTGCGCCGCCATCTCGTATCTGAATTCTTTTGTTTCGTTTGCGTTAATATCAAAAACCCACTGTAATTTAGTGTTATTATCTATTAATCTGAAACCTGGTGTAGGTAGGGTATAATTAATTAATCTAAAGCCGTCCATTATTGTTTCATTGAGAATCACTGATTTTACAGGATAACTCTGGCGATTTTTAACATATATATTTACAACAGTAACTTTACCAAGACCAAATACTTTCGAAAGAAAACCGACATCAATCTCACCCTCACCATACTGTTTTTCACCTAAAATTGTTGAAGGGATAATTTTCTTGGTAAGTTCCACGGTAGGGTTAACCGAAACGGTTGCAGATGCAGCAGCAGGATAGACTTTTCCATTAAAATCTTTGAAATAACTCTCTACTTTAATTGTGAATTTTGTTTTATTTGGATCCTGTGGGGCAGGAGGTTTTATAGATAGATTAACGTAATATGAATTATTCGCTAACAGCGGAGTTGACCATCCTCGCGTTACTACCTCTCTGGATGGATTATATGTTAATGCATAATTCGATAATTCCCTCTCGTCAGCAATTTTCAAACCGCTTATATTTATTGTAATATTTCCCTCGTAAAAATCTGCATCGCCTGTATTCCTGATTTCAATATTAATGGTAGATGCAACTCCAGCCCTCCCATCCCAGTTGGGTGATAGAACCAGCTCTAACACTGGCTTTTTTTGAGCGATTTCACTTGATACTTCAACTGTTAGTTCTGCGGCAGGGCAGCATGGATATGTACCTATGTTTGTAGGCAAGGAAAAATTTGAAACTGTGTTTGCGTAAATTCTCACCCCCTGAAAAAACGTAGTGTTTTTAGTAAAATCAAAGATCATATTTTCGCCCTGGGATAATATTCCGCTCTTAGTCTCTCCTTCCCTGGTTACGGAGACTGCAACATCCCCCTTCCAGTTAAAATCAATGACCTTTATAACATACCCCCCTTTACTGACCGAAGGATTAGTCCAGCTCAGGGTATAGTCTGTGGCGCCCTCCCATCCTTCGACCGTATGCCCATTTATTGTCTCTGCCGACGAGATTACAGGCAATAACACAAGAAAAATAAAGAGGAATAAGAGCTTTTTCAATAGTCGCTCCTCCGGGATTTCAGTACCATACTGTACCCTACTCCCAGCAAAATCATACCAAAGAAAGTTAATGCATACGAATACAAAGGTTTCCACATGAACTGTTCTAATCCTAATGCTTTCCATGTTACATTAGGTATCAAACCATTCTGGATAGAAAAACCAAACCAGGCTGAAGCGAATAAAATAATCGACCCGGTTACCATTGATATTCCAATCTGGTATAGACTTAACTTAAAAGGCATTTTCAGTTCAATACGGGGCATCGAGGCTGTGGTTTTTGGTTTCTCTTCCGGGGGTTTTTCTTTCATTTTCTTTTTAAATTCCGCCAATGCAATGTGAAGATCAAAAGGAAGTACTCCCCGCACCATATTGGAACACCACGAATAATAAGTTATAACATAAAAACACAGCCCTATAAACAGCGAGCCAAACATCTGGTAATCACGCAGATAGGCATTCATTATGATAGTATATACCGGAAGTATAAGAATCGGAACGAATACCCACATCCATACGGATTCCACATTCCACAACTTGAATTCCTGGGTTATGACCACCCACCATATTATATAAACGACGGTGACCGCATAGGGTATGTATTCCAGCGGATACTGTAACATAAATAAAAATGTAGCCAGCGTGATATTGATTAATACAACATATTTAATATACATGGACGACTGGGCAGGCACTGCGGCTGCCGTGGAAACGGGCTGTTCCCTGGCATGACCGATTTTTTCTATATTGAGATTCATCATTTCCAGTTGCGTATGAACATCTGTCAATCCCACCTGGACATCTGCAACATCCCGCAGCACTGGCTCAAGGCGTTTATAAACCACTTCATCAAATGTATCGTCTGCTATATGTTCAAGATGTGTCTCTTTCTTAAGCACTAAAAAAGCGCCTGCAAGACTTCCGATGCCCAGGATAAAATAGAATAAATTCATTAAGAAATTGACAGGCTCAAACGATGTGGCAATATTATAGACAAGAGGGAAAAAAGATGTAACCAACAAGTATAAAGAAGTAAGAATCATGCTTATTACAACGATATATTCCCCGGGTGAAAGATGCCTTACCTCTTTCTCCTTCCGAACCGGTTGGGATACAGGCGTTCTTACAGTACCATGCGTGCCTAACAGATTATCCAGATCAAGTTTTTTACTGACATACGCTTCTTCTTGTGTTAATAAGGAATCGATATCGATTCTTTTGCTTCTATAGCGTGCAGTATCTTTTTCCATTGGTACCATAAATTATTTTTGTACCATATTAGTCTTGCTTCTGGTATAGACCTTTTTCTTTATACCATTTTATGGCTTCCTGGTGAAGCCTTTTATTAGGGAATTTTTTCCACGATTCTTCAACAATAGATTCTGTTATAATGGCGTCAGGTGAAATTGCAGAAGCCAATTCCATTGAAATGTAACACAGGTTATTGAGAGTACTTGGATGCCCGTCACTCTTTTCAATTAAATATAGAATAGCTTCTTCATCGAATGGGTCAAAATCATGTTTTTTCATTACTTCTATGTAACTTTTTTTCTTACTTGAGACCAGAGCCCGTATGATATATTCCAGGCGCTGCGAAAGGGTAAAAGGTCGGGTATATTCGCGTATAAGGGTTCTTCTCAACATGGTGTCAAGGGTTTCAGCCCATTCCTCGATCTTCTTCTCAAAACGCGGTACTGCCAGAATCAATCCTGTAAACGCCCTGTTTGATGCAAAATATGGATTTGTTGAATTGGTAACAAGTTCGAAGGCATCTTTTGAGAAATGCTCTCCCTGGTCGAATATACAGAATAATTTCTTGTTGTTCTTCACGATGGCTTTCAGTACGTCATCATAGATATCAAGAATCATTTCCCTGTCTGCTGTGGATAATTTTGCTAAATAGTTGGGGTCAAGATCGCCTATTATTGATGTTGCAAGCTGTACTGAACTCTGCCCATAAACCTGATTATACCAAAAAATAAAATCTTCAGGCAGGTTTCTTACAATAAAATCGGCATTTTCACTCTTTCCTGAACCTGTAGGACCTATCAATATCATCAGGCTGGACTGATTATGTCTGGCTGCACGCATTATCCTGCCGACAACAATTTCATCTTTATTGATGAACATCTTATCATTAATAATCTTGTCCGCAAACGGATTGAGATACATTTTATGTTGTTCAATATATGTATCAAGTGAATCCTTCTGCAGGCTGTATGACTCAGGCTTGCTGATTAATTTTTCAATTATTTTCTCTAGATTCGCCAAATCCTATCTCTCGCTTTATTAGTAACGGCACTTTTGCAACATGATTTATAAAAAGTTTGTTATTTTGTTTTTGTCTATCGTTTATCCACTATTTTTGATTTAAAAATTTTATGATAATTTACCCTCATGTACGTCACCTGCCTTTATAAAGACGTGAGGGTCTTGCCTCCTTTATTGACAGGAACAGGTACAATACAAGGCAAACAAAGAATATCATAATACCCATAGCTCTCATGTTCTGGATTGTCTTTGCAATTGCAAGGAATTCTTCATTATATTCGGTTGTCCTGAAATCCAGTAAGAAATATTTTCCTACATCTTTTAACACAACAGGTTTATCGTTTAAAATAAGAGCTTTACCGAGTATGGTTTTTTTGTTGATTCTCCACGAATCCGGAGCAGGATTGTTATCGCCTTTTGTCCGGATAATATCCCCGGCAATATCCGTTATCCTGTGGGTGACAGTAACAGGTCTATTCCCGACAGTAATTCCCTGTGGGTCTGTAAATATGATAATATCCCCGGTCTTTGGTTTTACCAGGACGTCCTGCATAAATACAAGATCGCCTTTTTTGAATGTCGGTTCCATCGAGCCCGAAGTGACAATGGCAAAAAAGAACAACTGCGCCGACAGGAGATATGCCACGAATATGGTTAATGCAATCGGCAATAATACTGTCCTGAGTCGGAATTTTTTGGCGTGCTCCCTGTACATGTACATAGTTGCGTTTACCTTATCGGTACGACTGGTTCTCTGGAACCTTTCAACAATATATCCTATGATTCCGATAGATTTTTTAAATCCCTGCCTCCTGTCATAAAAAACAGCCGCTACAATTGCAAATAATATCAAATGCCAGATTACGAATCTGTATAGAGGGTCCCCTGCAATAGATAGCTGCCACGTAACGTAACGTGCCACGGTAGAGATTATGGCAGTAACCATCATAGTTACAATTGCAGTTATCATTATCATGATTATCGAATAATCTATTTGTTTCTGATACTTATAATAGTTTTCTATCACCACTAATTCGTATTATTACGAATATGTTTGTTAGTATTCTTAAATAAAGGTTTGGGTGTACCAAAAAATAAGAAGAAAAAGAGTGAAATTTTCTCATTCTTTTACGTACAGCACCCCTTTTCCATTGACTATAACATCACCGGAATATTTCTTGTAATTAACGCCGTCCACAGCTTCAGTGCCCTCAGGCTTGAATACCGGCATCATTTCATCGACAGCCCCGACTATTATCGTGCCTTTTGCCATCTCACTTCCAGGGCGGCTTGTATTGCCTTCAATTACAATCTTTCCCCCGTTGTTGCTTAACCCGGGAAGAATTCCAGCGTTACCCTTAACGATAATCTCACCGCCGCACATGTGTTCACCCAAAAAGTCAAGGGCACTGCCAAGAACGGTAATCTTGCCGCCGCGCATGCCGCAGGTTTCCCCGCGGTATCCTGAGCCGAGATAATAACCCGCATTTCCTTCTATTATAAGCTCCCCGCCTTTCATCTCCCTGCCAGCCCAGGAGTCCACATTTCCCGTTACTGATATTTTACCGCCGCTCATTTTGGCGCCAAGATGCATATCCACATTGCCTTTAATCATGATTAGACCGGCTGTCATTCCCTCCCCGATTCTCTTTATTCGGGAAAAATTGCCGTCCATGATGATTTTGGTGTCAGCCGCAGAGCCTGAACCTTCAACCTTTACCGAGAAAAGCTCTCCGAGCGCGGTCTTCTGGTTTCCCATCCAGGCTTCAAGAGATTGTATGTCTTTTTCTGTTTTTCCGGCGAATTTATCTGGCGAGATGTTTTCCGCCTCTACTGAAATCTTTATTTCCTTTATGGGTTTTAGTGTAACGGTTTGCATTTAGCTCACCTCCACCGGGATTGCTCCAGCCCTGATAACTTTGGGGTGCGTCACATACTCATCCTGTACCATATAGTTCGCAAGATTTATGGAATAATAGTTCTTGAATTTCATACGTATATCCTTCATCATAATTTCGGTATGCTCATCCGGTACGGAGGCATTAACCCAGTATGTCCTGCCCATAGGCGTGGCTGTTATCTGTCCGTCTTTTACGACTACCTCGCCGCCTTTTATCGTGTAAGCTGCTGATTGGAATGCGCTCTTTATCTTTGCATGTTCCACAGACGGGTCTATCTGGTCTGGTTTGATATCGTAGATGGCGATATCGGCATCCGCGCCAACTCCAAGATGACCTTTGGTATCAAGAAGCCCAAGCACTTTAGCATGTCCTGCTCTTGTCATTATCGCTATGTCATTAAAGTCAAGCTCGCGCTCAATTCCCGGAATCTTTGTCCTTTTATGCACAGCCTCATGAAGCGTTTTAATCTCTTCCTGGCGCTTCTTATTGCTCATAAGAAGTGCGATGACTTCGGGATAATTAACGAACGGACCGCCGTTGGGGTGGTCGGTTGTCAGCAAGACCTTATACGGGTCTTTGGTGAGCAGTGCCAGTTCAAGTCCCATTGCCCACATTATGGCGTGGATTGAGACCTGTTTTGCATAGAATATGGGCACTACGCCTGATGCATCTTCAAGCTCGACATCGCCGTTAGCCCATTTTGCATGCAATAATTTCGCGTTTGCATACTGGACAGGACCATCGGCTGTCATTGTGGTGGCGCTTCCGAAGATAAGCTGCCCCATATCCGTTGTAACATTCTCGCTGTTGTTCAGGTAATTTGCGATTTCATCGGCTTTGGATTCAAAGTCGCCCCAGTTTGTACCCCCCCAGCAATTGAAAGTGACATGTGTAACGTGCAGAACCTGCCTGTCCTTGCTCGGTTTTACCTGTTTTGCAAGCTCCATGCTCGCAAGCGTGGTCTTGTAATTACCCGGTTTCCCAAGATTGTTGCAGTGAAGGTGCACTGAATG
>JAHFCV010000015.1 GCA_023249275.1 Candidatus Methanoperedens sp. | reverse complement strand
AATGGCTTGCATGTTCTAACTCTACCATCTATGTTAATATGTACCCACGCTTAAAAAAAGTTCGTACTATGGTTTGTCCCAACCGCAGCAGAGCTGCGGGGTATAGTAATCAAAGATTAAAATCTGTTTTTGATTTTGTAATATTATTTTGCACACCTGATAACAATTCTTTTATAGCTTGCAACATATCAAAGAAGCCTATGAGCCATGATTATAAGGCGCTTGGATTAAAAGCGGGGCTTGAGATTCACCAGCAGCTTGACACAAAAGAGAAACTTTTCTGCGGCTGTCCCACCCTTCTTCGTGACACAAAAGAATCCAATTTTGAGTTTTTCAGGTACCTTCGCCCCACACAGAGCGAGATGGGCGTGGTAGATAAGGCAGCGCTTGAGGAGGTAAAACTCACAAGAAAATTCATCTACAAAGCCTATGACACCACGTGCCTTGTGGAGAACGATGAAGAGCCACCGCGCGAACTAAATCCAGAAGCGGTTGATTGTGCGCTCATGATTGCACGCATGCTGAATATGAACATCGTGGATGAACTCTACACCATGCGAAAAATCGTCATTGACGGCTCCAACACATCGGGTTTCCAGAGGACGGGGCTTGTGGCTACCGGCGGCTACCTCAATTCAAAAGCAGGTCGCGTGGGAGTGGATGTGCTCTGCCTTGAGGAAGAGGCTGCGCAGAAAGTCGAAGACCGTGTTGATTCGGTGATATATTCACTTGACCGCCTGGGGATTCCCTTAGTTGAGATAGGTACTGCGCCTGACATCGTTTCTCCACAACATGCAAGGGAAGTGGCGGAGCAGCTCGGGATGATACTTCGCTCAACCGGCAGGGTAAAGCGGGGACTTGGAACAATAAGGCAGGATGTAAACATATCAATTGCAGAAGGCGCAAGGGTGGAGATAAAAGGGGTGCAGGAGCTTGCGCTGATAGAAACCATTGTCGAGCGGGAAGTAACAAGGCAGGCAAACCTCCTGGAAATAAAGAGGGAACTTAACAAAATAAAGGCAGATGTTTCAGATAAAATCGTGGATGTGTCTTCTGTTTTTACAAATACCACTTCCAAAGTAATATTAAAGGCATTGAAGGGCGGAGTTGTGCTTGCGGTGAATTTGCCAGGGTTCGCGGGATTCGTCGGAAAGGAGATCCAGCCCGGCAGGCGCCTGGGGACAGAATTCTCAGACCGCGCCAAGAAATCAGGCGTAGGAGGCATATTCCATACCGATGAATTGCCTAATTACGGCATCACAGAGGACGAGGTTAAAGCGCTTCGGAAAGCTGTGGGCGCACAGGACGGGGATTGTGTGGTCATGGTGGCTGATACGAAGGAAAAGGCAAAAGGCGCAATGGAAGCCGTGATTCTCCGTGCGCGAGAGGCGCTGGAGTGCATTCCCGAAGAAACAAGGCGGGCGCTTCCTGATGGGAACTCGGCTTACATGCGCCCCCTTCCGGGCGCGGCGCGCATGTATCCTGAGACAGATGTGCCGCCTGTGGTGATAACTGAGGAAAGAGTTCGGGAGATTAAATTACCTGAACTTATCGGGGAGCGCAAAGCAAGGTACATGAAACAATTTGCCCTGAACGAAGAACTTGCGAACCAGATTTCGAGGTCTGGCGACTTCGTTCTTTTTGAGAGAATAATGCAGCAGGCACCGAAAGCCAGCGCAACCACAGTGGTGCGTACCCTTGAGACTATCTTGTATGAACTTGAAAAAGAAGGCGTGCCCACAAATAAGATTACGGAAGAGCATCTTATTGCGCTTTTCAAACTCCAATCAGGGGGAAAGATTCCAAATGAGGCAATCAGCGGAGTTCTAAAGATTATTGCCGGAAAGCCTGAATTAGCTGTCGATAAGGCTGCGGCATCTCTGGGAATAGGGGTTGTGGATGCAGGGGAATTGGAAACTGTTATCGACAGGCTCATAGAATCCAGGATGGATTTTATTAAGGCAAAAGGCTTGGATTCGGTAGGTCCTTTGATGGGCGTGGTCATGAAAGAATTTCGTGGAAAATTCAGCGGTCAGGAAATAAGCAGGATATTGAAAGAGAAAATCGAAAGAAAATTGGGTACTTAAAAATTGATGTGTATTGGCAGCGACTAAAAATCAAAGCACTTACTACTCAATCTCTTCCTCACAACCTCAGCGATTTCTTCCCATCATCGCGCCAATTTCAACAGCCATCTGCGCCACCTGCACAGCATCCCTGCCCAGCAGCCGTATCATCGCTTCTTTCCCGACGCCTCCGGTATCATAAATCACATCTGGAACCCTGCCTGCACTCCTGATAGCTTCACTGACGCCCCATTCCATCGTGGAAACTCCTTCAGGTTCATCTTCCCGTGAGAACGATGCCACATGCAACCCAAGCCCTGAACAGGCAGAAACCGCCTCCTCTGAATAGCGGATATTCATTGCAGCACGCATCGAACTATCAGCATGCATCGCCGTCAGCACTATCCTTGCCACATGGCTGCTTGCGCCGAAGGCGACACATCCCACAGCATGCGCCACTCCCTTTAATTTGACAATCCTGCCTGAGACAGCAGCCACATCCGGGAGCGAAGACGCGTTTGATATTGCCATCGCAATGTTGCACCCGACTTCAGGGACAAGTCCGGCAGGCATGTTATTTTCAATCAACTCGACAGCTTCCTCCACGTTTTTTATCACGCGGTATCTTTCAGCTTCTCCCAGCGTATGCGCAAGCTGGTTCACAGGCGCAGCGCCGCCGCCTATTTTCACGCCTGCGAGTATCGCATATTCAACAAATTTCTTGGCGCGCCTGGCTGCTTCTGCAAGAGACGCCCCTTTTGCTATCTCAGCAGTAAGCGCAGCGGAATACGTACAGCCTGAACCGTGCGTGCCTCCTTTTAACAGCTTTCCTTCGATATACGTGTATTCGCCGTCGAAAAGAACATCAGTTCCTTCAAGATGCCCTCCTGTCACAATCACAGCCTTTGCGCCGAGGTCATGGATTTTCTTTGCAGCTTTTCCAGCGTCCTTTATATTCCTTATTTTTAAGCCGGACAGCCGCTCTGCTTCGGAAACGTTAGGCTTAACCGCCACGGCAAGAGGCAGGAGTTCTTCTATCAAAACCGAAACTGCTTCGTCTTTCAGCAATTCCCCGCCAGCCTCTGCCGCCATCACGGGGTCAACCACTAAAGGAATTTTTTCTTTCTTAACCAGCTTCGCAACAGTCCTGACGATTCCGGGAGAAGAAAGCATGCCAGTCTTGGCGCAGTCTATCCTGATGTCGCCCGCCACTGCATCGAACTGCTCCTTGATGAAGGATACAGGAATATCATAAGAATTCATGACGCCTCTTGTATTCTGCGCAGTCACCGAGGTAATCACGCACGTTCCATGGACGCCGAGCGCCGCAAACGTCTTTAAATCCGCAGCTACACCCGCGCCTCCGCCTGAATCCACGCCTGCTATGGTGAGTACCGTTTTCATCATGCAAAAATGGCTTGCATACATTATAATAGTTCCAGTCGGGAATTAAGCAACTGATGACAGGACACATCAAAGCATGGAAAAGTGAATATAAAAGCTGGAAAGGAGGGCGCTATTCGCTCGGGTTATTGGATTCTTTTGACAAAAGAGGGCGCCTGCTGGATGCGGGCTGCGGAAGCGGGAAACACGCTATCCCATTGGGTATGCGGGGGTTTGATGTGATTGGTCTTGATGTGTCGCTTAATGCTTTGAAGATAGCATCTGAGCGGGCAGCGAACAGGAAACTGAAAATCGAGTTCATGGCAGGGAACGTGTATCATTTGCCTTTTTCAGATTGCTCTTTTGATTTTATATGGTGTTACGGCGTGCTGCAGCATCTTTTACTGGAAGAAAGGGCACTTGCGATAAGCGAATTCCGCAGGATATTGAATGACGGGGGGATTTTGTTCATCGAAGTCCTCGGGCAAGAGGATATGCGGTACGGCGGGGATGAGGTCGAGCCTGATACTTTTGTGAGGAAAAACGGTATCATTTACCATTATTTTAACAAAAGCGAACTTGAAAATTTGTTAAAATCAAACAATTTTTCATGTGATATTACCGAATCCCGTAACGAAAAGAGATTTTATGGGAAATCTTACATGAGGCACATGATTTCTGTAGTTTCGAAAAAAGAATAAATATTAGTGAGATGTATGATACGATATTATGAAACTGGTGCTAATTCTGTTATTGTTAATATCTCTTATTTCAGGATGCGTGGACACAAAACAGGGCAGTGTAATTTATAACGATGAAGTTATTCCTGAATATTCGCCTGTTGTTGATATTGCCAAGAAAGACCTCGCCGGAAGATTGAATCTTCCTGTTGAAGATATACAACTTGTAAAACAGGAAAAAGTGGACTGGCAGGATACAAGCCTTGGCTTTCCTGAAGTAGGTATGATGTATGCGCAGGTGATTACTCCGGGGTTTCGGATGATACTGAAAGCAGGCGGTAAATTCTACGAGTACCACAGCGATTACAAGCGGGTGGTTGGACCGAAAGACTCTTAAGATTAGTAATAGCCCTGATACTGTCTTTTTTCCTTGAAATGTTTACCCATGAGCAGCCCAGCGACTACCCCGCTTAAGTGCGCGCTTCGTGCGATTGCATCACCCGAGCCTATGAACAACAGGTCAAGCAGTGCGAAAAATATCAACGCATGGGTGATTTTCATGGGAACAAAATAAACATAAATTTGCATATCCGGAGCCAGGACAGCGAGGCATGCAAATATACCGAACAATGCGCCGCTTGCTCCCACGGCAGGGGCAAAAGAACCGAGAACATAAACAGACCACAGCGAATAACCAAGAGCGGCGATGATTCCAGAACCAAAAAACACTTCCAGGAACCTTTTCCCGCCTATCCTGCGCTCAAGCTCCGGACCGAAGAAAAATAAAAACATCATATTAAATAGGAGATGTATTGCATTTGCATGGAGGAACATATGTGTAACAAGAGTCCAGGGGCGGGAAAATACATCTAAAGGAAAAAGAGCCAGATAAACATCATAACGGGAATATCCAAGAACAATATGCAATGCAAAAGACAGAATAACTATCGCCAGAATCGTTAGCGAGTAATTGCTTTTTATTACTGATACGGCGTTTGCCAATGAATTAAAAAGAGGTGTTCTGCGTTTCTTTGCAGTTAATTCTGGTTCATATTGATACAATCTTCCGCTCGCACGGACGCGCTCCTTGTACGATGCAAGCCCGGGACAATTATGGGATTCAGGCAGGCGGTGGTTATAGCAATATGAGTTGCCGCAGAATTTACAAGTGAAGGGCAAAGGATCCCTGAAACCGCAGTATGCGCATTCTCTGGACATTATATCAGCCTGATTACTTTCAATTATTAGTGTTCTTTTGTATTACAAGTTAATAATTTGTTTGGAGAGTATCTCTTTTTCAAATTTACCCCTGAAGTATACATAAATTTCTATCTCATTCCCTTTCTCATACTCTCTCATCCTGCGGTCATACACCTGCTGGCTGTGCCTGAGAGCATATTTCTTGAAGTGTTCTTTAATTGCGTTAAGGAACTTCTGCTTTTGCCCGAGAAATTCGGACTCGTATTTTTTAACATGCCTTAATATTTCCCTGCATGTTTCATCGTTTATATCATTGTGGTACAGCCCATGCTGGTTCAGACCGCCAACCTGTCTCCACTCAACATTTCCTTCTTCATCAGGTTCCCTGTGAAGCATGTATGGATATATTTTACAAATATCAGGGCGGATATCATAATGTTCGCACCTGCCATCTGTATAGAATATGCAGTCTCCACAGGGTTTGTTTTTAAGGGCGTAACCCATCACATAGAACCTGCCGAAGTTATCGCAAAAATCAAAATAAGGCGCAGGTCGCAGGAAATCACCGCCGAGAGCTTTTATTCTTGCAGCATCGTCATCCAGGAGAAACACATGGTCATTGAATTTGCTTGTGCAGCATTTACCGCAGCAATCGCATTCGAATCCCACTTCACGGATTATCTCGATGAACTGCTCATCCTGGAAGGCTGCGAGGCATTTCATTTCTTTTTCAATATCTTCAGTTATTATCCTGTCTTGAGTCAAATTTGTTCATGGAATTAAGGCGTTATCATCTATTTAATCTATGGGGATTGTCTTCCTGGCTGCATATTGCAGTTTTTCAATTTTCTTCAAAACAACATATAAATTAATGATAAAAAAAATCATAAATTATATAAGGCATCAAGTCAGAGTACTGGTAACAAAACGGGAAAAACGGGGAAATCCCTGTATTTTAATACAGGGTATTAAGGATAGGAAAAACTACGATGGATTTAGCGAGGTAACTCTAAATGTTGTCCGCAGGCAAGAGCTTGTGCTCTTTATTAAAAAATAAATATGTATTGGTTTTGGTGATTGCATTTTTTTCACTGATTACCACCGTTTCTGCCCAGGAAGATGTTTCATGCTACCACTGTCATACTAAAGTGGTCAGTGAATTCAGGAACAATATCCATTACCAGAAAGGTTTTACATGCGAAGATTGCCATGGTGGGAGCACCCAACCCAATGCTACCGTGATTTCTTACACAGTGATGTCGGGAGACTTTATCGGCAGACCCACACGAGCCAATATAACAAACGTCTGCTCAAAATGCCATTCACAGGAAGCAAAGGATTACAAAAAGAGCATCCACTGGGAACAGATTGCAAAAGGTCATCCTGAAGCAGCGACCTGCACTGATTGCCACGGCATCCATGAAATCCGGGCAATTAGCGACCCGAATTCATCATCAAACCACCAGAACAGTCCTGCAACATGCGCAAAATGCCATTCAAACAAGGAAATGATGAGCGCATGGTACTACGGGATTAAAACGGATCGATTTGATACATATAAAGAATCATTTCACTGGAGGGCGCTCGATAAAGGTTATACGCTTGTGGCTACCTGCGCTGACTGCCACGGGAACCACAACACAAAATCCCACAAAGACCCTGAATCCACCACATACCCGGATAACCTTCCCGGGACATGCGGCAAGGCGAACTGCCATCCTGATATCAAGTTTGACGCCAAGATTGCCGCCGGGCTTGTCCATGATAAGGAATCCCTTCATACAGGCGAACTGGTCTTTAATAAGTCTGGCATGAACCCCCGGATGAGAGACTATTTCCTGGGTCCATTTGACCTTGCTTACTGGATAGCGATATTTTTCAAAATACTGACTACCGGGGTTATTGGCATTTTTGCAGGAATGGTGTTTCTGGATTTTCTCTCACGACTTAAAATCCACAGGAGATGGTAGAACATGTCCAGGCAAAAATTACTGGAAGTTTCTGAATCGAATGAGACAGGAGATAGTACTATGGGTGAGGTTTTCTTTAAAAGGTTCACATTCAATCAACTTGCACAGCACTGGGTAATGATAGGGACATTCATGCTTTTAGTAGTCAGCGGAATGCCTCTTAAATTCCCTGATGCCTGGTGGTCCCCTGTAATTATTAACTTTTTAGGCGGATTTGGAATGAGGACGCAGATACACCATGCAGCAGGCATTGGAATGGTTCTTCTCGGTATATACCATGTTGTTTATCACGTATTTGTTGATAAGGAATCCCTGCTTGAACGGAATGTATGGCCTACCCTGAAAGATGCCAAGGATTTCTGGCAGACAATACTATTTTACTTTGGAAAAGCAGAACATCCCAGATTCGGAAGGTATAGCTGGAAAGAGAAATTTGACTACTGGGGCGCATTCTGGGGAATGGTAATGCTGTGCGTCACGGGACTTGTAATGCTGTTTCCTTTTGCGGCTATGGAATACATACCTTATGCATACGTGCATCTTGCAACCATTGTTCATACAGACGAAGCATTACTGGCAACCCTGTTTATTTTCATAGTTCACTGGTGGAATGTCCATTACAGCCCCGAGGTGTTCCCCATGTCAAAAGCATGGATCACAGGCAACTTATCAGAGGAACAGATGAAGCACGAACATCCGCTTGAGTATGAAGAAGTTATGCGACAGATGCAGGAAAGGGACGAAAGACTCAATTGATTGTATATGTGTTTTTTTTATTGATACGTTGATTAAAAACAGAGATGCAGAGGCATGGAGGGTTTTTGAAAAAATCCCCAAGCCTGTGTGCCCAGTGATGACTTTTCTTAATCAGATTATTTTTCTTTTTTCTCGGTTGCCACTCCTGTGGCATGGCAGTCTGCACAGAACTTTGGCTGGTGGCAGTCGCTGCATACCTTGCCTATTAAAACCTGTTTTTTATGTGTAGTCAACCAGTCACTGGGGTGCTCGCTGGTATGGCAGGAGGCGCACAGGTTCTCCTTTATTTTTGGGGTATGTTTGACATTGGAGTGACAGTTGTAGCAGGCTATCTTATTGTTTGTAACGTGATTTTTATGCACGAAACTGAAATCATCGTATTTTTCAACCCTTTCCCTGATATTATGGCATGAATAGCATTTGTCCTTTGGAACAACGTCATTTGCGCCTGTGGATACATCTGTATGGCATGTAAGGCACTCGTAACCCCGGCTTAGATGGCTTGTATGATTAAAGTTTGTATAATTGCGATGCATTTCTTTTGGCGGACCATGGCAGGACGGGCAGCCTGATATGGAAGTATTGCCGGAAACATCCCTGAAGTGGCAGGTGAAACACGTCGCTGTGGTTACCACTATATGTCCTTCAGCCCCCTGGATAAATCCAGGATGGCACTGGCTGCATGATGGATCAGAAACCGACTGGTGTTCTTTCATGCCTATAACAAGCATGGAATGGCAGCTTGTGCATGTTAATCCTATCCCTCTCTTGGATTCAAGTAAATGGTTTTTGTGGCTGAAATTGACGCCAATATAACCAATATCTGAAGAAAATATGCGTTTTTCATGGCAGATGAGGCAGTTTTTATCCATGACTTTTGCATATAATTTTCCTGAATATTCTTCAACAGTAGTCTCATAGCTGTAAAATTGCATAAGCCCGTTAATCTTGCCTTTTACATGTCCTATCAAACCCGGCTCATAATGGCATTCCACGCATCGGACATCGTTATGGGAGGATGATCGCCATGAATCATAATATGGTCTCATAATATGGCAGTTCTTTCCGCAGAACGCCGGATTCTCGGTAATGTCAAGCATCTTTTCAGTAACAACCAATACTGCAGAAAGCATGACGACCAATACTATTATAATCGGCAGCTTATGTGCTGAAACCCAGTTTTTAATAACTGCTGTAAGTGAGATCTTATCCATAGACGTTCACTCACCGTTTTCTTAACAAGTACAGGATTACAAATATTCCAAGAACCGGGGCTGTTCCAATGCCTGGCACACGCTGCGGCACAGTAGGTTCAACGCCTGATACCTTGTATTCGGCTTTCTTAGCCCAATCTATCCCGTTCTGGATTTGCCTGTCAAAATCCTTCAGGTTAAACCCGTGCCATAAAGAAGGAATATCATTCATGACAGCCTGCGCTTTATCAATGTCCATCTGGGCTGTGGAGACATCCATGCCTTTCGCTTTTGCCTGGGCAACGGCATCTTTTGCTTTTAAGACTTCTTCCTGGAATTCTTTCTGTTTGTCAAGCGCCAGTTTTGCATCTTTAGGGACGCTGGCTGCCGCAATCTGGTCTTTTGGATTATGGCAAACACTGCACATGGCAGTAAGTTCCGATGCCTTAAGCACCTTGAAACTGTGCGGCTGGTGGCATGTAACGCATGAAGGGGCACGGGATTCGGCTTTCAATCTCTGGTAATGCATGGTATTCTTGAAATGGTCAAGTTCCCCTGCATGGCATTTTCCGCAGGTGTCTGGTATGTTTTTGAAATAAATAGGGCTGTTGGGGTTATCTATATTTTTCATAGTGGCATGAGCCCCTGCTTCTGTTTTTATACCGGCGTCGCCGCCATGGCATGTGTCGCATGTGACATAGTATTTTGAGTGAATGGAATCAGACCACTGCTGGAAATTATCAGTTGCTCTTTTCCTTATAACATCTTCGTGGCATTCCAATGAACAAGAGATGTTTCGTACAGTATGATTCAATCTTATTTCATTAAGTCGGCTCTGCTCGTCTGTAAAAGGAGATAATGTCTTGTGACAATCAACACATGAATTATTAAGAGCGTCTAAATGCACCGCTCCAGCCGGGGCAATAAACGCAATAAAATATACTAATAATATATATACGGATAAAATTCTTATGTCTGGCATATAAAGTAGTTTTTTAGTTTTTGAAAACATTTTTCGTTTTCCACCGTTATTGTAATTCAAATTATCCTATCTCGATGCCAGAACTCACTACCCGTTTTTTATTCCGGCTAATTTGAACTTTTTGATGATTTAATACAATAAATAGCTTACGATTAATTTATTGGATTTCACTCGGATTCTTCTTCCATGTCCTTCCAGGGCGGAAGGATATAAGTTACAACTCTCAGGATAATAAATGGAATAACCAAAATTATAATCGCCGGCAGCACGCCTTCCCGGCTAAAGAAAACCGGGACGTATGTAAGTGTCCCGCTGAGACTCTTGGATATCTCCTGCCCTCCGATTACCACGTTCCAGCGCATGGCGAATACGCCTATCACCACCAAAATGGAAGAAACTGATATCATAATCATTTTCAGCGTCTGGCGGTTCTTCATAATACCTGCCAGAAGGAGAAGTATGAACGGGATAAAGATGCCCATTGTCAGTTGCACGCCATAAAAAGTGAATGCGATTTTCTCTGAAAGAAGCCTGTTGATTATCTCGATTTCTTCAAGCGATTCATATTTCATGCTGATAATCTCAAGCAGTTCCAGCACCACATCCAGTATCAAAAAAATCCACAGGTAATGGGCGAGTGATTGAAGGCACTTGTGGTCGATGGCATGCTTTCGCAGCTTCATGGATGCAATATAAAGTAAAATCAAAAGCGCTATACCTGAAACAATTGCAGACATCAGGAATATGAGGGGCATCAGGGGAGTTGACCACCAGGGATTTGCCTTAATCCCGCCGAAAATGAAACCCACATAGCCGTGCAGGAAAGCGGCGGACGGGATACCTATAATTGCAAGTTTCTTTGCGAGCTTCTCATCGTCGTGCAGCGCCTTTTCGGATATATCATACGAGAAAAGAGCCAGCGCAGAATATAATAATTCTTTCCACCCTTTCGAATTGAGAGCCAGTTTGACAATGTCTTCCCTGAAAGACAGCCATATTTCAAGCACTACCACAATAAGATAAAACGAATATATGTAGCCAAAACCCGACATCGCAGATGTGAGGTGAGGGGTGAACATAATTTCAATGCCCCGCTCCGGATGCCCCAGATGCGCGAGCAGCGGCATCATCGCAACGAGCAGGAAAGATAAGGCTGTAAGAAGGGCAAATCTTGCCACGGGTTTAACTTCCTTTTTGCCAAAAACGTGATACAGGGATGATGCTATGAACGCTCCGGCTACGAGACCCGTGATATACGGATATAATACAATCAGTATGCTCCACTGGATTTCAGCTTCATTGGGATATATATATCCCCAGATTAAATTCTCCATCATCGCACTTCCCTGTCCAATCCGATATAGTATACCTTTGGTTTAGTTCCAAGGTCTGGTTTTAAAACATTGATTCTCTCTTCATCCAGGATTTTATTGATTATACTATCAGGATCCTTCAGGTCGCCGAATTTCCGCGCCCCGACCGGACATGCCTGGACGCATGCCGGCAAAAGACCTTTTGTAATCCTGTGGTAGCACCATGTACATTTGTCGGCGGTTTTCTTTTCCGAGTTAAAGTATCTTGCCCCGTAAGGACAGCCCTGGATACAATATCGGCAGCCAATGCAGTAATCATAATCCACAAGAACAACCCCGTCCCTGGTCTCATAGGTTGCCCCTACAGGACAAACCTGGACACATGGAGGATTGTCACAATGATTGCATATTTTAGGAACATAGAATGCCTTTTTTATATCCTCGGCAGGAATGTCATCAATAAACCCGTCTATGCTCCCGTTGGGAGAATCTATTTTCACTTCACCATCTTTAAGAGTCCTGTATCTTTCAACCCATGTCCTGTAAACAGGTTCATCAAAAGGAACGTCGTTTTCAAGCTTGCAGGCATTTGCACACCTGCCGCATCCGATGCATTTGCGGGTATCCACGACATAGCCCCAGTAATGTTCATTCCAATCGTATTCACCTGCGGGTGAATTCTCAGACGCGCTGCTGTTTGTGACAATGGATTCGATAATAGCAGTACCTGCTGCGGCTCCGATAATGACCCTGCATCCGAATTTAGTGAATTCGCGTCTTGAGATGTCCATGTTCTCTCTCCATTATATGAACCACGGCTTGTGAGGGCTATGACAGTACGTGCATTTCAGCTTATTATGCGTTTCAGGGTCAATCTGCGGGAAATTCGCAGGTCTGGCTGCCCGTTTGAAATGGCATAAACCACAGAAGTCTCTCGAATCGTTTGCCGGCGGCGGCATTATCCTCACGTTGCCCACATGTTTTTCTGAGGGACCATGACACGTTTCACAGTTTACGGTTTTATGCCGGTCCTTTGCCCATACTGAATAAATGATTTTGTGGCAGTTTTCTTCTCCGCAGCTTATTGATCCGGCATATTCAACAGGGCGGTTTCTAGTGTCCTCGACAGAGTCTCCCCTGTACCACCCGTATTGTCCAAAAGATGCCGGAACAACTAATGCTCTCACAAAAATAAAAGCAATTATCACAAGCGCCAATAACGTAAATGCTCTCTTCAGGTGTGGCTGCATTATTTTTTCACCGGTATGATAATAGAGGTTCTCTCCTGTCCATAAATCGTTTTTTCATTATTTAGCGCCTCTATTTCTTTCTTATCAAATACATTACAGCCAGCAGTGACACTATTCCGGACAGACCTATAAATCCCGGGGATTTAGGAGCGGCAGTTTTAGTAGGTGTAGCTTTTGGTCCTACAAGTTCATTCGCCTTCTTTACTTCTTTGTTGGCTGAATCCAATTCATCTTCAAAATGCGTGAGATTGAATTCATGCCACATGGGCGCAAGGTTGCCAAGCGCTTTTAGCGCATTATCCGTGTACGCTTCAGCCTGGCTCACATCAGTCCCATTCTTCTTAGCCCAGAAAATATCCTGCTGTGCCATTTCGATATTGAATTTCAATTTATTTACTTTCCTGAGCATATCCTCAGCCTTGAGCGGGATGTCGTACGGTGCTACCTTTTTATAAACCGAATGACAGTTTCCGCAGGATTGCCTGAAATCCTCAGGATTCATGACCGTAAACGTATGGGGGGCATGGCAGGTAGTGCATGTAGGAGCGAGTTTCAATGATTCAAGTTTCTGGAAATGTTTGCTGTTTTCAAAATTAGCCAGTTCTTTGGAATGACATTTGCCGCAGGTCTTTGGAACATTTGTATAGTAGACCGGGCTTTCAGGGTCTGTATTATTCTTAAAGTTTATATGCGCCTTTTCTTTGGCAGCCTGTTTTGGGTCTCCCCCATGGCAGGCTTCGCAGGTAACTCCTTTCAATGCATGAACCGATTCAGACCACTGCTGGTAATTTGCAGTGGCAAGAGATCTGACCCTTTCTTCATGGCATTCAAGAGAACAGCCCACATTTCTTTCAAGGTGCTGTATCCTGATCTGGTTAAACCGCTTTTGCTCTTCGATAAAAGGAGTTAATGTCTTGTGGCAGTCGATGCATGAATTTTCAGAAGCATTCACTTGCGGGATTAAAACAAGGATAAATCCAGCAAGTACCAATAATAATATTAATATACTGTTAACTCGCATTGTACTCAAACCTTCCGTTTTAGGCACCTACTTTTTTCCTATTTCCGTTATTAATTCTATCCGTTTTTAGCGTTCAGACAATATATTATTTTATATTTAAGCTTTTGGTTTTTATCCTGTCGTATTTTTTAATTGATAGAATAACTGAACACTATAACATTATTCGCTTTATCATGCTCGTTTATTGAATTCCCGGGATCAATAGTGAGCCTTATCATATTATCCCGGAATGTTGTTTTCGGGGGGCTGGTGCATCCCGAAATAAAAACGATAAACAGAATAAGAAATAAAAGAAAGAATTTCGACATTGTGCCTAATCTTTCTTAAGCCAGGGCATCATAGCGCGCAGTTCTTTCCCTACTTTTTCTATCTGGTGCTCGTTTTCCTGCCTCTCAAGCGCGGACAAAACGGGTCTGTTTGTCCTGCCTTCAAGCACGAACTCGCGGGCGAATTCCCCGCTCTGTATCCTGCGAAGCGCCTCTTTCATCGCCTGGCGCGACTGCTCGTTTATAATCTTCGGTCCAACAGTCAAGCCGCCGTACTCTGCCGTATTGGACACGTAATACCACATCTTACTCAATCCGCCTTCGTGTATCAGGTCAACTATGAGCTTTAATTCATGCAAGGTCTCAAAATACGCAACCTCTGGCTGGTATCCTGCCTCGACAAGCGTCTCAAAAGATGCTTTTATCATGCTTGTGCAGCCGCCGCACAGGTCAACCTGCTCGCCAAAGAGGTCGGTTTCGGTTTCCTCCTTGAACGTGGTCTCCAACACGCCTGCGCGAGTTGCGCCGATTCCTTTTGCGTAAGCCATGCCGGTATTCCATGCTTTCCCCGAAGCATCCTGGTATATTGCAAGAAGCGCCGGAACGCCGATGCCTTCTGTATAAGTGCGCCGCACAAGGAAGCCGGGTCCCTTTGGCGCCACCATTATTACATCCACGTCCTTTGGCGGCACAATCTGGTTATAATGGATGTTGAAACCATGCGAGAAGCAAAGCGTTTTGCCTTTTCCCATATTCGGGGCAATTTCGGCAGAGTAGATGGCTCCCTGTATCTCATCAGGTACAAGCATTTGAATGATATCAGCTTTTTTAGCGGCGTCCGCCATTGTAGCTACAGAGAGACCGTCAGTCTTAGCCTGCGCCCATGACTCGCCTCCCTTCCTGACCCCTACAATGACATCAAGACCGGAGTCGTGCAGGTTCTGCGCCTGCCCAGCGCCCTGGCTGCCATAACCTATAACTGCGATTGTCTTATTCTTCAATACGTTTAAATCTGCATCCTTGTCGTAGAATATTTTTACCATAATATCTTCCTTTTCTCCTTTCATTACTTTAATAGGGATATAAATGTTTCATCATCAATCGTAAAATATATAGACATACCAGAGGATATATCACATGATAACAAATTCAGGTGCTAAAATGAATATTAAATTAGGATTCGTGGTTTCGGAATTTAACCGTGATTTAACTATCCAGATGGAGACCCTCGGAAAAGAACATGCCGCTTTTCTCGGAGCATCGGTTGAGAAAATATTATACGTTCCCGGCGTCTTTGATATGCCGCTGGCAGTAAAGAAACTCGCTGAGGATAAGGCTATTGATGCTGTTGTCACAATCGGGTGCGTCATACAGGGAGCTACCAAACACGATGAGATAGTGATACAGCACGCTTCAAGAAAGATAGCAGACCTTGCCCTTGAATACAAAAAACCCATAACCCTTGGAATATCGGGTCCGGGCATGAGCCGGCTTGATGCGCATGAACGCGTGGATTATGCCAGGCGGGCGGTTGAAGCAGCCGTTAAAATGGTCAGGATGTTAAAGGAATAGACAGAAATCTGTTTTTTCAGTGGCATCTACAAGGAAATCAGGATAGCATAACATATAAACACATTCAAATACATAATTAACATCAGGGAGGAATACCAATGGAAGTCAGGATGCCGATAAAAGAAATAATGACAAGGGATGTTGTTACAGTTGACATTAAAAGTGGTGTCCAGCAGTTAGCCCAAAAAATGCTGGTCTATGATGTCGGCAGTATCATCATCACAGACAAAAAGCAGCCGGTCGGGATTGTCACTGAGCGCGATATTGTCAGGAAAATCGTATCCAAAAACCTGAAACCGGATGATATTTCCATCAAAGAATTGATGACTACCCCTCTGGTAACCATACCTGCAACGGAGGATGTCACTGATACAATGCACAAGATGGTGAAAATGGAGATTCGGCGATTACCTGTTGTGGAAAATGCAAAACTTGTGGGTATTGTTACAGATACCGACCTGCTCGCAATTTCAGCCGAGATGGGCAGCATCTTCTCTGACCTTATCAAGATGCATCGTGAAAAGATATTCTCAATGGAGACTTCAGGGCAGGTTTTTAAAGGTATCTGCGAGGAATGCGGATATATTTTTGACAATCTGTCACTCGTAGACGGGAAGCTTCTTTGTGAGAGCTGCAAAGAGACATTGGAATAAACATAAAATTTTGATTTTATGATAAATGTATAAAAAGGAGTATGTGATTATGAAAGTGAAAGATATAATGACAAAGAATCCTGTTTTTCTACACGGTTCGGATTATATGACACATGCGCGCCAGGTGATGCGTGACAGGCATTATCGCACGCTTCCAGTGGTGGATGCTAAGAGCAGGGTAATCGGACTCCTTACCGAGAAGGATATCTTAAACATATATTCCACAAAATCAAATGTCACTGTGGAAGGTTTTGCATCCGAGTTCCCGTTTGTGTATCCCGATATGGAAATGATGCTTGCTGCGAAATTGATGGTGGAGGCAGGACTCGGGCGCGTTCCCGTGTTAAAATCGGGACAGGACATGACACTGGCAGGAATATTGAGCATAGTGGATATTTTCAGGAACTTGAAATTAGACAAAATTCCTTTAAAAAAGGTCTCGGAAATAATGACCATAGATGTGAAAACGTGTTCGCCAAAAGACAATATAGCCAAAGTCTGGCTGAATATGAAAGAAACAGGTTTTTCAGGATTCCCGGTGGTAAAGAATGGCGACCTCATAGGCATGGTTACCCGGCGCAATATTATCAAAGCCGGATATGCCAGAATCGAGAGAGAGGATGAGCAGGGAACGAGATCTACGATGTCGCCGCCAGTAGAAAAAATTATGAGCACCCCGGCTTATTCCTTATCTCCGGAAACTGGTTTAAAGGAGGCAATCCAGGCGTTTTTGAAATTGGACGTAGGAAGGCTTTCAGTAGTAAATGATGGAAAGCTCGTAGGTATAGTTGACAGGAACGACATAATCAAAGCATTTGTTTAAAGGTGTTTTATGGATAATTTTAGTAAAACCGTTAAAACAGAAAAACATGGCAGAAAAGGGTATATGCGCAGTATGGCGCCCATTGATTTTAAATCCAGGATTTCCCAGATACCCGGGGACATAATGACAGTAGCATCGAGGGACGTTGTAACCATCCCGCCCACGATGCCTGTGATTGAAGCGGTTAAAACCATGCTGAGCCGGGGCTTCAGGAGACTTCCTGTGGCTGACGCGGGCACCAATCGCCTGAAAGGAATAGTGACATCACAGGATATTGTTGATTTCCTCGGCGGCGGCAAAAGGAACCTGATTGTAAAAAATAAATTTAAAGGGAATTTGCTTTCAGCCGTCAATAGCAGCATCAGCGAGATAATGGAAGAGAATGTTGTGTCTCTCAACGAAAAAGATTCGCTTAAAGATGCATTGAATATCATGATAAAAGAAAACATCGGCGGAATACCGATTACGGACAGCGATGGGAGGGTCCAGGCAATCATTTCAGAAAGGGATTTTGTCTTTATCGTCTCCGGTATTGTCACAGGCAAGACCGTGAATGACTACATGAGTAAAAAGACAGTAACCGCACCGTCTGATATGTCAGTTGGCACGGCTGCCAAATCCATGATAAACAATGGTTTCAGGAGGCTCCCTGTGATTCGGGATAATGTCCTTATAGGCATTATTACGGCATCGGATATTATGCGATTCCTGGGAAGCGGAGAAATGTTTGACCGGCTTGTCACGGGAAACGCCAGGGAGGTTTTTGAAGTGCCCATCAGCACTCTAATCAGAAGGGACGTAGTTTTTACGAAGTCGGAAATAGACCTGGGAGTTGCTGCGGGCGTTATGCTTGATAAAAACGTGGGTTCGCTTCCTGTGCTTGAAGACGGCGAATTGAAAGGCATAATAACGGAACGTGATTTTGTTCGCGCAATGGTGGATTAAGAGGTTGTTATGAAAATAAAAGATATAATGAGCGCACCTGTCTATGTAGTATCGCCTGATGAGACTGTAGCAAGAGCCAGGAACTTAATGCTTCGCCATAAAATCGGAAGGCTTGTGATAATTGAAAATAATAAGCCCATTGGCGTGGTGACTAAAAAAGATATAAGCAGGAGGCTTAACCAGGCAGAACCCCAGTGGCGCCGCCGACCGATTGACGACATACCTGTACGAAAAGTCATGACCGAGAGCCTGATAACGATATTCCCGGATGCTACACCCAGGCAACTTGCAGAACTTATGGTTGAGAACAATATAGGAGGATTGCCTGTTGTTAATAGTAAAAATGAAGTGATAGGCATAGTCACAAAGTGGGATTTAATAAGATATTTCTCAAAACTGGATTTAGACTTGAAGGTCAATGATTTGAAAATAGAGCCTGCTCTGACTGTCCACAGGCATCATACCATCAGCCATATCCTTCATGAACTGGATGCAAATTCAACGGACAGGGCAGTAGTCTTTGAGGATAATGATATGCCTGTAGGGATTATCACAAGCTCGAATCTCACTTTTACTGAAATGAAAAATAAAATAGGCGGCTTGCCTCAGAAAGAGATAAAGATGACGCGCAAGGAGAGCGCTGCTGGAAGGAAACAGTACAGGTACATAGACGAAGTGCCCCTTGTCGCTGAAGATATCATGACTTGTCCGATTGTTACAGTTAAAAGAGATGACCTTGCAACGTATGCCGCAGGAATAATGGTAAAAGAAAGAA
This sequence comes from Candidatus Methanoperedens sp., assembly GCA_023249275.1. Taxonomy (GTDB): domain Archaea; phylum Halobacteriota; class Methanosarcinia; order Methanosarcinales; family Methanoperedenaceae; genus Methanoperedens. The sequence goes on along the minus strand of JAHFCV010000015.1, from coordinate 3,921 downwards.
TTAACGGGCTGCCGGTAATTGGCAACGGGGTTATGGGAATATTTACTGGAGAAAACATAGTAAAATCAATAATGACTTTGTGAGATGATAACATGAAAGTAAAAAACATAATGAATGAACCTATTTCGGTTCATAAATCAGACACTCTTTCGCATGCAATGGACTTGATGGATAAACACGATACGCGAAGGCTCCTTGTGATAAACGGAAGCGAACTTATGGGTGTGATTACGATGAGGAGCATTGCCCAGAAGCTTGGGACATGGAAGACTTCAAATCTTCCCGCCTCTTCACTGCATGTAGCAGCCGCAACTACGGATTTATTTACTAAAGTCCTTCCCGACACGAGCACTGACGATGCCATCGCCTTGATGGACAGTAAAGGGGGGATTCTGGTTGTGACTGATAACAGTAATATTCTTGGCTGGGTAACGCCACATGAGATACTGAAAAGCGCAAAGGCAGTGAAAGGTTATGCTGCTGAAATCATGAAAGACCCGATATCGGTCAGCCCCGGCGACCGTGTCTCGCATGCAAGGCGCATTTTGCTGGATAATGATATCGGAAGGCTTCCGGTAGTCGAGAACGGCGATGTTGTGGGAATCATTACCGAAAGGGATGTTGCCAAAGCAATGATGAATTTCAGGGCGCTTGTGCCTGATAATCAGCAGGACGGGAGAATCCGGAACATTATTGTGGGCGATATCATGACCCGCAATGTGAAAGTTGTTCGGACGAATACTCTCATATCCGAGGTCATATCCCTGATCCTTAATGAAAACATAGGCGGTGTGCCTGTTTTAAATCTCAATGATGAACTGGTTGGTGTTATCAGCAGGAGAGGTATTATAAGGCATCTGGCTTTGATAAACTCATCTAAAAAAGGATGAATCTCTTCGGGGTTTATCAAAAAACTTTAAGAAAGTTTTATCAAACGACAGGTATGCCCGCAGGCATACCTGAACACCGCATAAAGCGAGGTGTCGCTTTTCAAACGAAGGAGTATGTTGCGCATACCCCAACGCCCTCCCGAGGCGTGACTCGGGTCGAACAGGAGAAAGGATGAGACTGGATGCCGCAGAACTGGCTAAAAAATTAGATGTTGAAAAGGTATCAGGGCTGCTGGATATTCCCGAACACAGGATAACAGGCGCCCTGAAGAGAAAGACGATACAGTATGTACGCGCAAAGTTAGAATTATTCAGGTTTGACAAGCCGATTTCTTCAGTAGAGGGAGGCACATCCGTATTCATAAAACCATTTGATATAGTACGCGGCTTTCCCAAAATATCGCGCACCCTCATGCTTTATCCTGCCCTGTCAAAGCATTTCTCACCGTTGGGGAAAGTGGCTGTGGAAGAGAAGTTGAATGGCTACAATGTCAGGGTTGCATTAATCGGCGATGAGCTTGTTGCACTAACGCGCGGCGGTTTTATTTGTCCTTATACTACCGAGAAAGCCAATGACTTAATCAACCGGCAGTTTTTTCTTGACCATCCCGAACTCGTGTTGTGCGGCGAGATGGTGGGTCCTGACAGCCCTTATGTGCCTAAATCGTTTTACGGTATTGAATCCCTGGAATTTTTCGCATTCGATATACGGGAGAAGATTTCAGGGAAGCCCATGCCTGTGATGAAGCGGCGCGCTCTTTTGGAAGAGTATGGGATAAAATCTGTCAGGCTTTTCGGGGAATTCGATGTTGATAAAGCGCATATTGCGATAACAGGTATCATAAAAGAGTTTGGCGATACATTGCGTGAAGGTGTGGTAATCAAAGACCTGCAAATGATACTGCCTTCTGTGAAATATACAAGTTCGCTTAGCAACTGCGCTGACTTAAGATATGCTTTTGAATTCTACAACGATTTTGGCAGGGACTTTTTCTTCGGGAGGGTGTGCAGGGAAGCTTTCCAGTCGGTGGAATGGGATGAGGATGAGGCGCAAATGAAAAAAAGGTGTCAGCAGCTTGGGGAGAGCATCCTTCTGCCTATGGTCAGGACAATTAAAAAGAAAAAAGCAGGGGAACGTATTGCTGAGAACGTGCAGATAAGGGTGAAGAGCCTGGATACCGTGAAGGAATTTGAGGAATACCTGAGATTGGTGGGCGTGGATGCTGTTTTTGAAGAGCCCCAGAAGATAGGCGATGAATACCTTGTGAGGATTAAAAGGATAAACCAGAGCACCAATGACAAGACCGAATCGATTCTGAGCGGGCAGTTGTGGAGTTAAAAACCATCCCTAAGTCATCAAGCATACCTGTCAAGAACTTCCCACAGCCAGAAGGAATAACCAGGCTGGAATTAACATTATTTCCCTGCCCTCGATTTTCCTGATTTCAAGTAATTCCTTAGTTACAATAATCCCCTTCCCAAGTTGAAACTTCCCGCAGAACTTCAATAATGATTTGATATCTTCTTTATCTATTTGCGACCTGTATTTAACCTCTACACCAAGCAGTCCAAACTCATTCTTAAGAACGATATCCACTTCATCTTTCTGCGGTGTTCTCCAGAAAAAGATTTTATTGTACCTGTACGTCAGGAATGTGGCAATGGCAGATTCAACATAATTACCAACGACCTGAGGATAAAGCAACGCCTCCCTGCCATATGATTCTAATGCAATCGCAACACTTGGCAATACAATATGGATTTTCTTGCTGGTTCTTATCTGTTTTGCGATACTCCCTGTATAATTATAAAGGATATAAATAAGGAACGCTCTTTTTAAATATTCTACATAATTACTTACAGTTTCATTGCTCAGCTTCAAAAGTCCTGACAATTTATCGATAACGAAAATGCCGGATGTTTCACGCGCGCTATATTCCAGTATCTCCCTTAACGCGCTTGTTTTCTTTATTTCGAATTCTTCGGGCAAATCTTTTAACAATATCCTGTCTATCAGGGAATTCAGCATGTATTTTCGGATTACTTCCTCATCCATCTCCTTTGCGATTTCGGGGAAACCGCCTTTAAAAAGGTATTCATTGAATAGGGCTACAACCTTTTCTTTCTGGTATAGGTTTGTTTCATAAAGCTTTAAAATACCCTCATAATTCATGATTTCCAATTTTTCAAATTCTATTTTAACATCATTAAGTTCAAGGAATTCAAGAAAACTTAATGGGGTTATATAAAAATCAAAAATCCTGCCGGCTAAACTCTCTATACTTTTTGAAATATGAATGGATGCAGAACCTGAAATTATGAATTTTATGTCTTCGTAACGATCATAAAATCTTTTAAGGACATCTTCCCACCCTTTTACTTTCTGTATTTCATCAAAGAATATGTACTTTTTTCCGCTTCCTGCTACATTCTCAATGAAATGATAGAATATTTCTTCCATATATTCAACTGTTCCCCATTTCTCTTCAAATGAAAAGAAAAGGATGTTCTTTGGAGGCGTGGATGACAGAATCTCATTGATAGCCTGTTTTAACAATACGGTTTTTCCCACTCTCCGCAGACCGATTACCGCAAGAATCTGTTTTGTTCTTAGATACTTTAAAATATCCGAGAATAGCTTCCTTTTATATGCCGGGATTGTCTCTTTTTTCTCAAACCACCACGGATTGCTTATCTGGATTTCCCTTAAAAGCCTTTCTTCCATGCATAGAATATGGTTGGCAGGATATTTAAGGTTTATCCAATTACAATCGGCTAAAAATCTAATATTAAGCCGATTTGATTTATACAGTTAATCCAAACTCGCCCAGCTTCTCTCTCGCAGCTTCCATTTTTTCCTGATGGTCTTTCAGGAACCCTCGCATGAGTTCAGCCGCATGTTTCTTGCAGTTGCCGCACACGCGCGTGCCTCCCACACAGTCCTTATATACTTCCAGAAGCTCATTATCATCCTCGATAAGGTGGTAGAGCAATAGTTCGTACACCGTGCATTTATCTGGCTCGCCACCCA
>JAHFCV010000149.1 GCA_023249275.1 Candidatus Methanoperedens sp. | reverse complement strand
TAATCTCTTCGTCCTTGCATCTTCTGACTGCGAATATGCCCTTTTTTGCGAGGTAATGCATTCCGATATCGTCGATGCCTTTTTCTGTAAATACAACATTGGCTCCGCTTTTTGCAAGAGCTTCCACCCTCTCTTCCACAAGCTTGCTTTCTTCAAGCCTCGCCTCTGAGATAAGTTCGGGAGATGATATTTTAAGCTTTGATTTAACCTGTGTTTTTTCAACTTCGATGCCTGTATCAAGGACTGCGATTCTTGCATTCTCAACCCTCTTCGGCATATTCTTATGCGCCCTGGCTTTGTCAATCACAAGCCCGTGGATGAATTTGGTGTCTTTTATGCTTCCCCCGCGCTGGTGAATGATGTTGATATTTTCCTTTACATTCACTTTGCCGCCTTCTTTAATCGCCTTGGCGGTCTGCACGCATAACTGTACCAGTGAATCCAGGGCAAGGTCTGCGCTTTTTCCGGTGAGGGCGGTCTTTGCGATGTTTTCAAGAACTTCATCCGAGGCATCGATAGCCAGTTCGTCCAGGATTTCAAGCGCTTTTTCGGAAGCGAGACCATAACCTCTTGTTATGATTGTGGGATGAACTCCCTGTTCTACCAGAACATGCGCTTTGCTAAGGAGTTCCCCGGCAAGTACGACGGCGCTTGTTGTCCCGTCGCCTGCTTTGTCTTCCTGCGTCCTGGCGACCTCTACCATCATTTTTGCAGCAGGATGCTGTATGTCCATTTCCCGCAAAATCGTGGCTCCGTCATTGGTAATTACAACATCGCCTACGGGATTTACAAGCATTTTGTCCATGCCTTTGGGTCCGAGTGTTGTTCTTACCGCATCTGCTACTGCCTTCGCTGCTGAGATATTGTATCCGAGCGCGTCTTTCCCCTGCGTTCTTGTTTTATCCCTGTCTAATATGATAATAGGCTGTCCGCTTAATTGTCCTGCCATAATGAATTACCTCCAAATGAAGATGTTTCTTAGTGTTTGTGGTTCTATAAATAATTTTTGTGAGAATGGGGGCTGGTAAGTTAAGGAGTATCTTTATTCTCAGAATAAGACCAAACCCAACTTTAAATATAAAAGAAAGCATCTTTTAACAATAAATAATATGACAATAATCATTACGACAAAAAGAGAATCTTCAATATGAATAAAAAATTAGTTTTTATATTATGCTTTATTTCTTTAGTAGCAGGCTATTATCTTATAATTCAAGAACATATATTAGAAGACCCTGTTTTTCATTACTCTTCTATAGCTGGAAACTTAGGTCCCCCACTTACCTATGAAAATGCCATGAAGTACCCTAATGATTATTATATGCTCTTGACTTATGAATCGACTGGAGCTTTTATGGCGGGAAGAGAAATTAGTGTTTCTGCTGATTTTACAGCCGTACATAAGATACAAACATTACGTAATTTACATATCTGGGTTGTTTTCCCAGGAGCTTTAAACGTTCCAATAGATCAAGAGCGATTGGATGATGCCAGTATTGAACTTAAGTTTATTAATGAATCATCTAATCGTGCTACTGGGAAAGGTAAGATTATATATTATATGCCAGATTATTATAAGGAATCAATAATATCTTTGAATGAAGGTATTAATTCTCAAATTTTTCCAGCTATTTCTAATGATTCCAGATATACTTACATTCTAATAATAGAAGGGATACCTCAGAAACCAGAGAATGTTCTAATGATGAAAAATCGCTTTTTATCGATAGCACCATTAGAAACATACTTGCAATTAAAAATTAATAATTGGATAATTTTTTTAACGATTATTGCAGCTGTTCTTACTTTAATTCAAATAATACGTAAAGACGAAAAATAACGGTCAATTTTTCAATCTTCCAATTCCTCAAATTTTGTTAATCCCTTTACATCCTCAATCTTTTTCCTGATTCGGACTCCCCATTCTTCTTGTGTAAGTATCCCTTTTTCCTCAAGGATTTCGACAAGCGAAGTTATCATTTTGTCGAGATGGTATAATTTCTTCAATATCTTTATTCATGCTTTCACAGCCTGTATCGTTATTTTGCCACTATTAATCTCCCAAAACCCCTTCTGCTTTCCATCTACTTTGATAGCTGTTTCCTCAACATGCCATTCCTCTCCCAATTGATTCTGTCAGGTTAAGGAGTATGGGGTAAATTAAAAACTGGCTAAGTTTAAATACTTTTAACACTTGTATCAAATATCGAAAAGTTGGATGATATTTTGGATATCGAATATGTTCTCAAGTGCCTATCAGAAATCAGTAAAAGTGACCTACACTCAACGAAGCATTTTGAGACAAGAGCTAATCAGCGTAACAACGAATTAGTTCCTGATGTAAATAGTATTTACTCAAAAATCCTAAAAGAAAAGCCCGTTTCTATTTCGAAGCAAGAAGAGACAAAATTTAAGCTTTTATATATTTTAGATGATGATTATGATTTAGCAATCATTATAAGTAATAGTACCGACAATCCTAAATCATTCAATTTAGTGACATATTTCAAGGAGACGTCTTATAAGAGGAAGCGTGAAGGATAATGACCAAAAAAGTGGTTGCGAATAAATATGATTACGATTTTCAAAATGACAGTGGGTTCTTTTATATTACAGATAAAAAGTACATGTCCTCTATTGAATCCGATGGCATAATTCTTGATTTCGATGAAGATAATAGTTTAATAGGTATTGAAATTTTAGATGCGTCTAAAAAATTCCAAGTTTCAAAATCAGCACTTCTTAATATTAAACACTTTAATGCCCTTATAGTAATCAGCAAAGAAAGCATAAAAATAACCACGGAACTGGAAATAATCAAAAGAAACAAAGTATTTCCTAAATGTGTAGAAGCACTAACAGCAAATATTTTAAATCTCCCATCGGGCACTCAAGGAATTGCTGTTACTTGTTAATAAATTCAGTCTATTAATCTTCCAATTCCTCAAATTTCGTTAATCCATTTACATTCTCAATCTTTTTCCTGATTCGAGCTTCCCATTCTTCTTGTGTAAAGATACCTTTCTCCTCAAGTAGCTCAACAAGCGATGTTAGCATTTTGTCGAAATGATATTAGCTCGCCTTCTATATCTTTGGTCATGCTTTCACAACCTGTATGGTTATTTCACCGTTGTTTAATTCCCTACAAGCTTATCACTCGTTTCAATCATCTGTATCAGCAATTCTTAAATATCCCGCTGGACATTTGAAAACAAGTTCTAATTTCAGGTATCGATTCTAAAATCCAGGAATTAATATGCACAACATGAAACACAATTACTGGGAAGGAAAACCAATCTCTCCAGTCCCCATTTCCGATAACATGACCATAACGCAACTGGTCGATGAGGTCTTTGACGGCATGGGCTATAACGCAAAAAGGCTGGCGCAAGCCTGCCATCTTTTCAAGACCATGATAGATGAGAACTCAACCGTCTGTTTGACGCTGGCAGGCGCCATGACTCCTGTGGGGCTGGGCGGGGGTATCATCAAAATGATGGAAAAAGGGTTTATCGACTGGATTGTCACCACAGGCGCCAATACCTATCACGATTTGCATTTTGCATACGGCTTACCAGTCCACCAGGGCGATTACACGGCAGACGATAATGAACTGGCTGAACATGAAGTGGTGCGGATTTATGACGTGTACATCGATATGCAGCGCACGCTTATAGCGCAGGATAAGATTATACAGGCGCTGACCCGGAAAGCAGTAGAAAAAAATAAGTTCCCTGAAAAATACTCAACCGCTTTTTATTATAAGACTCTGGGTGAAGGTGTACTGGAAACTGCAAAAGCTCCTGAACTTTCATTTATCGCATCTGCGTCAAAAAATGATGTCCCGGTCTTTGTGCCCGGTTTTGCAGATTCATCAATGGGGATGAGTGCAAGTTATCTTCCCATCATGGCAAGTGCAAAAGCAGGTTCGTCGGAACTAAATCCGGGGGATTTCATAGACCCGAGCCCCACAATGGACGTCCTTGAAAGTGCAGCCATAGTGCATGACAGCATGATTCATGACATTCCCCGCGGCGCGCTTGAAGTGGGAGGCGGCGTGCCAAAGAATTTCCTTCAGCAAACAGGTCCCATGATTTCCCAGATAATCGGGATGGAATGCCCTGGCGAGAATTATGTTATCCAGGTAACGGTTGACCGCCCTGATACCGGAGGACTCTCAGGCGCCACGATAAACGAAGGCAAGTCATGGGGAAAAATCCCGAAAGCTGGCGAAGGGAATGTAATTCCGTATATTGATGCCACGGTGGGCATCCCCATAATTTTTGCGTATGCGCTTGAGAACTGCAAGCCCAGGAAACTTAAGAGGTTAAACGGCAGGCTGCCATTGATAACGCAGGAATTGATAGAAACTGCAAGGATGAACGTGTATAGTAAAAAACCAAACAAATAAAACTAATCTTTGCGGACTTTGCGCCCTTTGCGGTGGCGAAAATCATACACCGCAAAGCACGCGAAGAACACAAAGCGTTCATGAGATATGTTTCAAATATTAGGTGCTTGACTATAACTATTCAAATTGCGCCGCGCTATCGAGCGCCCCGCATCGTGCCCCTTCAAACGTGATGACCCTTCCTGATACTACCCCGTCTTTGATGTTTAACTCGATTGCGCCTGGTTCTGACAGTCTGGGGGCAGTGGGGCTTCCCGGGCAGGCAAGCAGAATATCATCTTTCTCGATAAGGGGTTTGTGGATGTGACCGAAAACCAGTACATCCACGCCCATTTCTTTTGCCATGTACCATGCGCCCGTGGTATCCTGAATCGATAGCGCAGCCTCATGGACAATTCCGATTTTAATACCCTCTACCTCAATGACATTTTGCCCAGGAAGCAATTTTTTTAAATCTGGGGAATCCATGTTCCCGTGTACTGCCGCAAGCCTGCACATGCCTGAAAGTTCATCATACGCTTGCTTTGTGACAAAATCGCCGGCATGGATAACCATATCAGCACTTTTAATTAATTGGACAAGTCCATGCGGCAGGCACCCTATGATAGAGCCGGATTTTATATGCGTATCAGAAATCGCTATGATTTTCATGCGTATCCGTAATCCATGTAGTTCAATTCTTTCTTGACATTGGTCAGGAACATCCTGTATATGCCGGTTGAAAAATCAAGCCAACCCTTGAAATCGGAATTTAATTTTTTTCCGACTTTATCTTCCTTTTCGGTCTTACTTACCTCGGCATATTGCCTGAACTCTTCCAGGTTTTGTTCCATATACCAGTAGAGCGCGGTTTCAGCAAAGGGTTTCGGGATAAGCGGTGAGCGAAATGATACTTTTTGCATGAGTTCATTTTCCTGTAAAAGCTCATCCTGAGTAATACCAGAACTTTCAATTGCCTTGTTTAATGTTTCGTTGCTGATTTTTCGCTTTTCCAGGGGCGTGAATTTACGAACCCCGCTTCTCATATTTTCCTCGTATATTTCCTTTTGCAGCAATTCATGGAAGAGCGCATATTTCAGCATGGT
>JAHFCV010000014.1 GCA_023249275.1 Candidatus Methanoperedens sp. | reverse complement strand
CGGCGCCGCTTCTAAAACTGTATCGCCCCATCACACCCTTCAAAGTATTGTAATTAAATATAAAAAACTCAAAGCCTCGATTGATGCGACCTGCGGTCATTACCTCTTGAGAAGCTGATAATAATGTTGTTTTTATAAAAATTTTCCCTAAAGATAACAAAACCTTAATACGAAATCACCGAATATCATACAATATGGGATTTGATGTATCAGGAATATTAATTTACACCATTGCTGGCAATTCAGTAAAAGACTATTTAATTTCTTTAATTATTTTTATAATATCCATCATTGCTTTAAGGATTTTCAAATACGTGATTTTGAAAAAACTCAAAAATATATTTGCCAAAACCACAATAGAATATGATGAATTACTGGTAAGAATTGTTGATACTTTTGGCTGGACTTTCTACATATTAATATCCGCATATATCGCCTTTCAATTCATCTTAATTCCCGATAGCATAAGAACAGTCCTGTATTATTTGATAATAGTGTTTGCTACCTATTACGCGGTCAAAAGTATTCAAACCCTTATCGATTACGGCACACATAAAATAATTGTGAGAAAACAGGAAGAAGAAAAGGGTGCAGACACATCGGTAATTGACCTTCTAAGCAGGCTTCTGAAAGGCTTTTTGTGGATTGTGGCGTTACTCCTTATCCTTTCGAACCTGGGATACGATATTTCAACCTTGATAGCAGGGCTGGGCATTGGCGGTCTGGCAATAGCCATAGCCTTACAAAACATTTTAAGTGATATCTTTGCCTCTTTTTCCATATATTTTGACAAGCCCTTTGTGGTCGGGGATTTCATCACATTCGGAGACGATAGCGGCACTGTGATAAAGATAGGAATAAAATCCACACGCATCAAGACACTGCACGGTGAAGAACTTGTAGTATCAAACAGGCAATTAACAGAATCAAGGGTGCACAACTATAAGAAGATGGAACAGAGAAGGGTTGTTTTCAATCTTGGCATCAGAAACGAAACCCCAAATGAAAAACTCATTAAAATCCCTGCGATCATAAAAGGGATCATAGATAATATCGAGCTGGCAAAATTCGACAGGGCGCATTTTGTCAGATTCGGGGATTCCAGTTTGATTTTTGAAATAGTTTATTATGTGAATACCGGCGATTATAATAAACATATGGATATCCAGCATGCGATAAACCTTGCCATCAATGAGCAGTTCGGAAAGGAAGGGATAGAGATGCCATATCCAACTCAAACGATCTTGATGAAAAAGTGAAACCATGATTTGCATCCTCAAAGGCACGATATTCATAGACGATACTGAAAAATTCCTGCAAAAGCTCAAAAAAATAAGCAAAGATAAAAATATAATAATACAGGCGCTCGATGCCGATAAATTGGCAGGCGAGGAACACATAAGGTTCGCGGTAGAAAAAGCAATAAAGTCATTCAGGAATGGCAGGAATATCGCAAACGACCTCGCCAAGGAAATAATGCTCTATGCAGCAGGCACGCGCCAGATAAATAAAGCAATGAGGCTTGGCGTGCACAATGGAGAAAATAATATTGCACTTGTGGCAATCGGCGAGGATATTGATTTATCAGAATTCAATGAGATAACTCCAAAGCCTGTGCTTCAATACGATGAGTCCAAAAACGATGCATTGATGGAGATTTTCAATATCACCGAAGAAGAGATTGAGGCTGTTGGAGAAAACAAAATCCCCGAACTTGTTCTTGAAAGAGTTGCTCTCGTGGATGTAATGAAGTAGCATGCACAATATAATGTTAGCGTTTATTGAAGAGAACGCGCAAGAGCTTCCCGAAAACTGAAAAAGGTCCTGAGGACTTCTTTTTCGTTATTATATCAGGCTCATTTCCAGCATCATAAGTCTCGTAGTGAATAATACTGGAAAGCGGAAGCCTCGGTGGGATAGAAGCCTTCCCGATTTCGTATCCAAAGGCGATAAGGGCTATTATTTTCAGCTTTTCAGGAATGTGTAGCATGTTTTTCAAGATTTGCTCTTCGAATGCGCCTATCCAGCATGAGCCGATGCCCAGCGATGTTGCCATCAGGGTCATGTTTGTCCCGGCTATTGCAGCATCAAGAGGATACGTCTGGCTTCCTGCATCAGGGTCTGCGCAAATGACCACAACCGAGCCAGCTTCTCCAACGTTTCTGGATTTGAATATTTTATAGAAGCAGCTCTCGGCTATCGCAGCAAGCGTTTTCTTTCTCGTAACAACTATGAAGCGCCAGGGCTGGGCGTTAGCGCCCGATGGAGCCCATCTCCCTGCCTCAAGAATCTGCTCCATAGCCTCCAGGGGTATCGAGGTGCTGTTAAAATGCCTGACGCTGCGCCGCCTTTTTATTATGTCGAGGATGATGTTGCTTTCTTTCATATTCTTGACTTTCCCTTATTCAGTCTTCATAAGTTCTATATTCATCCGGGGAATCTTGTTCCTCGAAGATAAAGACATCCTCAATTTTAGACCGCAAAACTTTAGCCACATCATGCGCCAGCTTCAATGAAGGATTATATTTTCCCTGTTCTAAAAAAACAATAGTTTCTCTCCTCGCACCTACTTTTTTAGCAAGTTCTTCCTGGGTTAAATCGTATCTTGCCCGAAGCTCCTTGATTCTTGTTTTCATTATACTTCGCCTTTTCTTGCAAAGTAAGCATAGAATAATATCAATGTTCCAATCATCACGAGAATTACAATACTAAGCACCTTCATGACGGTCATTTCAAGCGGACTGAAGTAATTTAAATAACCTAAAACGCCGACAAATGTTAGTGTTATAAGCCATGAATATGTTACAGCAGATGCACTTATTTTTCGTGTTCTTTCATCATGTTCCGCTTGAACACCATATTTGCTATGTGAATAAATGCCGGTTATTGTTGTTGCTAAGCCGCTTGCCATAAGCCCACTTATGATGATATCAGGCGTGTTCTTCCAAAATATTAAAAGAACCAATGCTATAAGCAATACTATTGACCCGAAAATCAATCGCTGTTTATTTACTCTTGTCATATCCATTGTTATCAAAACCTCTAAATGTTATTTATTTATAACATTGTTATGTATTTATAACATATTACTATTTAAAACTTTCTCATTTGTTAGAAATATATTACACTTATTACCTATATTTCAACCACTCTGCAAATTTCATCAATGCGCGATACCTGTGAGACAAACTGTTTTTCTTCTCTTCGTTCATCTCCCCAAAAGTCGCGCCGCCTACCTCGAATATCGGGTCATAGCCGAAACCGCCGCATCCCCGCATCCCCGCAGAAATTTCACCCGCAACTTCCCCGGAAAATAAAGATGGCTCCTCACAGGGACGGCAGTATCCGATAACGCATTTAAAAACGGCTCTCCTGTTCGCTTCACCATCCATGAGTTTAAGTATTCTCTCATTCCCGAGTGTGTCAAAAACATACGCGGAATAAGGACCTGGAAATCCACCAAGCGCCTCGATGAAAAGCCCCGAATCATCCACCATCACTTCGCAGTTCAATTTATCGGCAGCCCACCGTGCCCCGTACAAAGCTATAGCTTCAAGGTCATCTTCCTGCAATTCAGGATAGCCGCAATCATTTTGCTCAACGGTTATTCCTACATGCGACAGGATGTCACCGGCTTCCCTGACTTTATGGGGATTGCCAGTTACGAAGATTATTTTTCTCATGATAGTTTTCTTGATTTTTTTCGCTCCAATGTTCTTTTAATAAATTCCCGGTATTCAGGACTGTATTTCATCAGAACCAACATTATCGGATATCTAAGGAACAAAATAAAAGAAACAATTCCTATTGTAAAACCGGCTATGAGAATAACCCTGGATACTAAAGGAAGACTGTTGAAATCTATCATGAAATATTACTTCTCGCGTTCAAGCCCGAATTCCTTGTGAAGCACCTGCACGGCTTTCTTTGCGCCGTCTTCACTTACAGCAAACGAGATATTATGCTGGGATGAACCCTGGCTTATCATAATCACGTTGACGCCTGCTTTTCCAAGCGCCCCGAAGACCCTACCAGCAACTCCGGGCGTATTTGCCATGCCCGCGCCCACAACAGCCACCACTGATATATTCCTGTCATGAGTCACTTCTTTAATTATGCCGTTCTTGAATTCCGCTTTTATTGCTTTTACTGCCTTGTCAAGATGAGCTTCATCAACCACCAAAGAAATATTCGCCTCTGAAGAGCCCTGGCTAATCATCACGATGTTTACCCCGGCATTTGCAAGAGTCGTGAACACACGCGCCGCAACGCCTATCGTTCCTACCATACCTGCGCCTGAGATGTTGATGAGCGCGACTTTTGTTATCACCGTCACCGCCTTAACAATGTCCCTGCTCTTTTTCTCATCTTTCACCACCAATGTTCCGGGCACATCCGGATGGAATGTGTTCTTGACACGCACTGGTATTCCGTGCCTTATTGCAGGTTCAATCGCTTTCGGGTGAAGCACCTTGGCTCCGAAATATGATAGTTCCATGGCTTCGATATAAGAAATTACCGGAATTGACCTTGCTTCAGGTACAATATGGGGGTCGGTTGTCAAAATCCCGTCCACCTCTTTCCACAGCCATATCTCATCTGCTTTTAATGCAGCGCCGATAATGGAAGCTGTGAAATCAGAGCCGCCGCGCCCGAGCGTAGTGATAATACCCGCTTCATTCTCTCCAATGAAACCACAGACCACGGGAATCCCTTCGTTCAGGAGCGGCTCTATCCGTTCCTTCACAAGGGAATATGTTATTTCAAGGGGTTTGGCATTGCCGTAATCATCATTGGTTATTATTCCGGCTTCGCCGCCTGTAAATGAATGGGAGCTTACTCCGATGGAATTAAGCGAGCCGCAAAGAATAGGCGCCGCAAGTCTTTCGCCGTATGACGAGATATAATCTATTGACCTTTGAGTCAACTCCCCGATGTAACAGATACCTATGAGCGCTTTCTCAAGTTCTTCTATGCGAGCGTCAAGCTCTCTTGTGACCTTTTCGACAATCCCATTCTCATTTATGGCATCATGGGCTGCCTGGTGATGTTGTTTGGTCAGGTCAGCGATGAATTCTTTTATCACAGGGGTTTTTCCGGTTTCTGAGGCTTCTTTTGCGTTTTTCAGGAGAGCGTCTGTGACTCCGCTGAACGCAGAAGTTACAAGAACAATCTCATTTCCATCGTCACGATATTTCTTTGAAAGCTCTGCGACGTGTTTCATGCGTTTCCCGTCGCCTACTGAAGTGCCTCCGAATTTCATCACGAGTCTCATATTGGCGTTTCAATCGTTGGGTGGTGTATTAAAGATTATGCAAATAATTCTCGGAATTTGTAAAGTTAGCCTTATTTAAAAAGGTTGAAAGCAAAGATATGGGGCGTTATGGTGCCCCTGACCACATCCGAAAGCGCCGGGAATGGGATTCGAACCCATGTGGATCGGATGAACCATCGGTTCTTAAGACCGGCGCGTTAGGCCGCTCTGCCATCCCGGCACACGTTCAGGGAGTCTTTCAAGGGATATATATGCGAGCCAAGAGCGGAGTGAAAGTAATCTGCGGCACACAATTGGGAATCTTTCAAAGCTAATATGTTTTTTGACAGAAGGCTTTATGTAGTTCACTGTGAATTACTAACTTGGATGAACTATAGGTTTTAAGACCGGTACGGCTCTGCCGTCCATAAAAGGGATACATGGTTTGGCTGTGTATCCCTTTTATTCACTCTTTCTATAAGCTTTTGACGGAGACCATCCAAATAATCCTTATATCATTAAAGCAAATATGACCCCATGAAAACCTTTGAAAAAGGTTTTCAAAAGAAGGGGATATTTTATATCCCCTATACGTCATAAAGGGGCGTAACCCTTTATGAAAGTCAGCTTCTCATCCCTTGCCCTTGTAAATAACCCATTCGACTGGGCTTACGACCTTGAAGACCTGGGCTTTTCGGGCTGGGAAGTGGTGAGCGAAGGCAAACAGCAATTAAATGACGGGACGCTCTCGGAAATAAAAAACATAATCGAGACCACAAATCTCGTTCTCACGCTTCATCTTCCCTTCTCAGACCTCAATCTTGGAAGCCTCAACCATCCGATATGGAAAGAGACTATCAGGCAGATGACCAAATGTATCGAGAGAGCATCGGATTTTGTGGAACTGGCTGTGGTACATCCCGGACAGCTCTCGCCTCTAGGAATGCAGTTGCCTGATATGGCATGGCAGCAGAGCATTGAAGGATTGCGGCAGCTCTGTGACTCTGCCAGTGATTTCGGCATCAAAATAGGGGTGGAGAATATGGTAAACATGCCGCATGTATTTGGAAAGCAGCCCGGTGAGATTCTGGGGATGATAGAATCCCTTGAGAGGGAAAACGTGGGATTGGTACTGGATATGGGACACGCCAATACAAACGGCAATGTTTTTGAATTCCTGGAAGATTTGGGTAAAGTAGTGCATGTCCATCTTCATGACAACAAGGGAAAAAGCGATGAACATCTTGAACTCGGGAAAGGGAATATAAACTGGAAAGAGGTAATTCCCAGATTCAAAGGATACGAAGGCAGGTTTGTAACAGAGGCAAGGACTGTTGAAGAGGGGCGGGCGAGTTTGGAATACCTGAATAGTATTAAATAATAAAAATATCCTCCCCAAGCCTTATATAGAATTTAACCTATTATTTAATTAGCTCAAGGTGGGTAAAATGAACATAGTTCCATCGCACATTCATGATTTAGATGATATTCTTGAAGGGGGATTCAATAAACCCTCCGTAGTGCTGGTCGCAGGAACAGCAGGAAGCGGAAAAACCACATTCGCAGCCCAATCCCTGTTCAACGCCGCCAGAAAAGGAGAGACATGTCTTTTTATTTCGACCCTCTCCGAGCCGCCTGCAATGATTAACAATTACATGTCGCGGTTCTCTTTCTTTGACCAGACGCTATATGAAACAAACAAGATGACCATCATAAGTGTAAGCGAGACTTTAATTAAGCAGGGACATGAGGCAATTCTGGAGTTTATTAATAAGAAAATTTCCATGCTCAAGCCTGCAAGGATAGTCATTGACCCTTTGACAGTGCTCGGCGACATTCTAAAATCAGGCGGCAAGCCTTTAGATGATACGCGCGGCTTCTATTTTGATTTATTCACGTCCATTAAAAGCTGGAATACCCTTGTCATTATAACAGGTGAATTCATACTTGAAGACCTCCGTAAGAGCATGGTCGGGTATCTTGCTGATGGAATAATATACCTCTCTGAGGAACCTGTTGGAACGCGTTCTGAAAGAAAACTTTCCATCCTGAAAATGAGGGGGCAGAAATACATCTCAGGGAAACATTCCTTTGATATAAGAGAAAACGGCGTAGTCGTCTTCCCGAGACTTTTGCCCAGTCCCTGGGTTGAAAAACCTGCCTCGACAGCCAAAGCCAGCACGGGGATTCAGGGACTCGATAAGATGCTTAAAGGAGGCATCTTAAAAGACGATGTTTTATTAATTTCAGGCACGACAGGCACTGGCAAGACAACGTTTGGTTTGCACTTTATCTGCGAAGGTCTTGCGAAAGGTGAGAACGCACTGGTAATTTCCCTGGAGGAGCGACCATCGAAACTTATACGGAATGCAAAAACATTCGGCTTGAATCTTGAGCCGTATTTAAACAAAAAAATGCTGGAAGTACTATATGTCTCTCCTGTTTCGTATTACCCTGATGAACAGGCACTGGTTTTAAAGAGAAAAATAAAAGAAAATAATGTGAAACGCCTTTTATTCGACGGTATAGAAAATATTGAGACTGCGCTCCCTGACGATATGGAACGCAAAAATTATATAACAATCCTGCTTGACCTTTTTTCATCCATGGACGTCACAACATGTGTCAGCAGCGAGATTTCCGAGCTTTTCGGGGCTGTCAGGCTTACCCATGAAGCGCTGTCCGGGGCAGTAGATAATATCATTCTGCTGCGGCATGTCGAGATCGAAGGAAAGATACACGGCGTCCTGAGCATACTTAAATCGCGCGGCATTGAGCACGATACGGAGATAAGGGAATTTGAGATCACGGAAAAGGGCGTCACTGTCAAGACCGCGATGAAAGGGTATGAAAGCGTACTCAGCGGAAGCGCGCGCAAAACGCCGGCAGATATATTCAGGGAAACGTTTGGTGAGAAGCATTGATAATGAACAACCTGATTTTTTTGGTTTTAATTCTGGTTTTAGGGTTTTCGTATCTTCTGCTCATGATTTTACCTGTCGGCATCGCTATTTTTTATGAAAAGACCTTTAAAAAGCGAGCATATTATTATCTATTCATCGAATCAGGAATTTTACTCCTCATCCCTTTTTTCTTTTTTTCCGATAATATTTTCAGCGATAGCAGCAGCGCGTTCCTGGCGGCAGGCGGCATTCTACTTGCTGCGGCAAGTCTCAGGCTTTACACTGTAATGACAGGAGGGCTGTGGAGATGATACTGGAACTGGAGTTTATATTGCAGTCCATCGGCGTGACAGGTATCGTTGTGTTTTATGTTGTTCTTGCAAAACTCAGTGCGCGAATGGGAGAGGGATTTCGACACCCACCGTATTATCTGTGGTATTATGTGGCGTGCATTGCTGTCCTGTTAACTATTCCGGTTCATATGTATTTACATCAAAATTACCAGATGCCGCATTCATTAGAATCTTTAATTGATATTCAGGGACTGTATATTTCCCTGCTTTTGACAGGAAACGTTATCGCAATTCTTGTATCATTTAAATATTGGTGGTGGTTAAAAGATGAATTTTTTAAGTGAGATGATTGCAACTTATGATATTACGGTGATTTAAATGAAAAAAATAATGGTAGTGGATGACGAGCCGGACACGGTGGATTTAGTAAAATTGGTTCTTGAGACAGAGGGATTTGAGGTTATACCTGCATATAGCGGCAGGGAGTGCCTTGAAAAGCTTGAAAAAGAAAAACCTGATGCGATATTACTGGACATTATGATGCCTGCAATGGATGGGTGGGAGGTATTCAAGATAATCAGGGAAAAATACAAGGAACTGCCTGTAGCCATGCTTACAATAAGAAACCAGGATATCGATAAAATGCTCGGGCTCCATGTACTGAAAGCAGATGACTATATCACCAAACCTTTTGGGAGAAAAGACCTTGTTGAAAGGGTCAAAAAGATGGTAGAGTCGTGAAGAATTTAAGTATCACCCATAAGTTAGTAATAGCTCTTATAATAATATCGCTCTTGCCTTATGCTGTAATAAGCTACCTGAATTATTCAGCAGAAAAAGATGCCCTTGAGAAAAATGTATTCGACGAGTTAAGTTCGCTGGCTGAAGCCAAGAAAACTCATATCTTAACTGTGGTGAACTTCAGGACTGAACAGGTAAGAGAGATTGCCTCATCCGGCTTCATGCAAGAAATAGAACTTAAAAACACCAGCAACCTTGACACTAATCTCAAAAGAGTGAAGAAGGAAATTCCTGAATTTTTCCAGATTTCCGCCCTTGACCGAAACGGCACTGTTGTCGCTTCCACTGAAAGCAGGCTAACAGGTACAAACTATGCTAAAGAGGATTTTTTTAAGATAGCCAAGGAAAACCTGTATATCGGGAACCTGAATTATTATGACAACATAACCGGATATATAATATCATCGCCAGTATTAAATAGAAATACAGGCATGCCAATAGGAGTGGTCGCTGTCTGGGTATATCCTCGTTTTATTTACGATGTTACCGGCGATTATACCGGTCTGGGGGAAACAGGCGAATCCCTTCTTGTCCAGAGAATAGGAAATGAAGTCTTCTTTTTGAATCCGTTGCGCCACAATCCTGAAGCTGCCCCGCTCCTGCGTTTTCCCATGGATTCTAACCTGGCATTGCCTGCAATTCATGCGGTAAAAGGAGAGAACGGTACAATCAGGGCTCTTGACTATCGCGGAAAAGAGGTATTTGCAGCGTATAATTATATTCCCGCAGGCGGCTGGGGGCTTGTGGTAAAGATGGATTCTTCCGAAGCGCTGATGCCCGTAGCTGATTTTAAAAACAGGTCAATTGCGCTTGGTATGTTCTATTTCGCCGCTGTTGCGGTTATGGCTTATATTCTGGGAAGAAGACTTGCCAGTCCATTGATTTTACTATCGAATGCCTCCAAAAAAGTAGCCAGAGGTTACCTGACAGTTGAAATAAAGCCGGAGAGCAACGATGAAATCGGCGAACTTGCGCAGTCTTTCAACGTGATGGTAAAAAAACTGAAAGACGTATATGAAGGCATGGAGCAGAAAGTAAAGGAAAGGACGAGGGATTTAAGCAAAACAAACCTTGAACTGGCTGCCCTCATCAAAACAAACCAGAGCATTTCAAGCGGTCTTGATTTAAATAAGGTTCTGGAAATAGCTGTAAGGGAAGCGGTAAGAATAGTTAATGTCTCATACTGCTCAATTGTGCTTGTAGAAGAGGGAAAGGACTACGGTACCGTAGCTTCGGAGCACAGCCCCGTGAGTCATATAAAACCCACACTGGGAGAAATATTCTATTTTAAAGATTTTCCTGCATTGAATGAAGCCTGTACTGGAAAAAAATATGTACTGGTGCAGGATACACATAAAGCACCACTTCTTCCCAAAGAGAAAGAGATGGCAGAAAGGCTGGACATGAGGTCTATCCTTTTAGTGCCTATTGTTCTTGGTGAAAAAACCCTTGGAACCATGCAGTTGTCCAGCCTTGGTGAAGTCAAAGAATTCAGTGAGGAAGAAATCAATATCTGCCAGACTATTGCAAACCAGGCTGCAATCGCCATTGAAAATGCGCATTTGTATTCGGAACTTAAAAACCATGACAGGACCATAGAAACGCTTTTTGAAATCGACCGCGTAGTAAGCGGTTCCCTGTACCTGGATGAGTTATTGAGGGAGGCAATTGCCAAAACCATTCAGGTAACTTCGTCAGATGCAGGATGGATTTATTTACTGCAGGAAGACGGGGAAACCCTGATACTGAAAACCTACCTCGGCGTATCCCACAGGTTTGCTGTGATTGCCTCAAAGCTAAAGGTCGGGCAGGGAGTATCCGGGCAGGCGGTTAAATCCGGAAAGCCGGTGATGGAGGATATTGAAAACCACCCCTCTCCAGAGCTATCCCCCCTTATGATAAAAGAAGGTATAATTTCCCTTGCGGGCATTCCCCTCACAGCAAAGGGAAAGGTCATCGGGGCTATGGTCTTATCAAGCCGCAAGTGTAGGACGTTCTCTAAAGAAGATATTGATATGCTGTTGTCTATAGGCAGCCAGATAGGAGTGGCGATTGAAAATGCCAGGTTGTATTCTGAACTCATTCACCATGACCAGACAATGGAAACCCTTTTTGAGATAGACAGGGTGGTAAGCCAGTCTCTGGACCTTGATGAGATATTCAGGGAGGCGCTTGCCAAAACAATCCAGGTAACTTCTACGGATGCGGGTGGAGTTTATTTACTTGAAGAAGATGGGAAAAAGCTGAAATTGAAAACTTCTATAGGCGTATCTCCGGATTTTTCCAGGGCTGTTTCTGAAATGAATGTTGGAGAGGGGGTTGCAGGGGTGGCGGCGCAGAATAAAGAGCCCCTGGTCACTGATATAGAACATTACCCCAGCCGCAGTCTTCTGCCTTTTTTGGAAAAAGAGGGGATTGTTGTACTTGCCGGTGTGCCCCTTATGGCTAAGGGCAGGGTTGTGGGAGCAATGAACCTTGCCAGCCGCAGGCGCAGGACATTCACGAAAGAAGAAATTGATTTACTGGCATCCATAGGTGGTCAGATAGGAGTAGCAATTGAAAATGCCAGGTTATACCAGGAAGGTAAAACATCATATGAAAAACTGCAGCGCGCTTATGAAGAGCTAAAATCCCTTGATAGGATGAAGGATGAGTTTCTTTCAAACGTGTCCCATGAGCTAAAGACTCCGCTTGTCTCAATCCGCGGGTATAGCGAGTTAATGTATGATGAAAAAGTCGGCTCACTGTCTCCTATTCAAAAGAAGTCCCTTGAAGCCATGCTAAGGAACACGGAGAGGCTCACAAGGCTGATTGACAGCCTTTTGTTTTTGAGCATGCAGCAGATGGGAAAACCTGATATTAAGATGAAACCCAGGCCACAGTCTATCGATGAAATAATAACAGCTTCCGTGGCAGATATGAAGATTCAGGCTGGGAAAAAGAACATAAACCTGGTGAAAGATGTATCATCAGACCTTATGGTAATGGGAGACAGGGACAGGTTGACTGAAGTGTTCTTGAACCTTGTAGATAATGCCATAAAATTCACGCCGCCTGAGGGCAAAATCACCATCAAAGCACGGGAAGAAGAGGGCAAAGTGCATATAACTGTTACTGATACAGGTATTGGAATTCCCAGGAATGTGATACCTTTCCTGTTCCAGAGATTTTACCAGGCTGACGCATCTCTTACCAGGAAATACGGGGGCGTAGGTCTTGGGCTCTATATCTGTAAGAGCATTGTTGATGCTCATAAAGGCGAGATATGGATTGAAAGTGAGGAAGGGAAAGGAACGGCTATGCACATACTCCTGCCGCAACTGAAAAGTACATGACCGGTTTGCGTCCCATCTTAAAAGCCTGTTATCGATTAAAGTTATAAACCTATAATGAGTATAATGAATAAAAAATAAAACTAAAAAACGCATGCTTTATTATTCAGTTCAGTCGAAGGAATTAACATGACAGCTCGGGTATATGCCATCGCCTCAGGAAAAGGCGGAACAGGTAAAACAACAACAACATTAAACCTCGGCACATCGCTGGCAATGCTTGGGAAAAAAACACTCATTATCGATGCCGATCTTGGTATGGCAAATCTTGGGCTTTTGCTCGGGCTTGAAAAAAGCAAGGTAACGCTGCACGAAGTATTAAGCGGGGAGGCTGAAATAAAAGATGCCATTTATAATGGGCCTTCAGGTTTAAAGGTTGTACCATGCGGCTTATCTTTAAAGGGGTTCCAGAAGTGCAATCCTGATAAATTAAAACAGATTGTACCCATTATTTCAGACGGCATGGACTATATATTAATAGATGTTCCAGCAGGCATAAGCAGGGATGGCGTAATCCCGCTTGCTATTGCAGACAAAGTTCTTCTTGTGGTCAATCCTGAACTTTCTTCTTTGACAGATGCTTTAAAAACAAAAACATTGACTGAACTGCTGGGTAAACAGGTCGAAGGCGTAATCATGAACCGCACAGAACTTGAAAAAACCGAGATAAACCGCAATAAAGTCCAGGAACTCCTGGGGGCACAGGTCATTGAAATGATACCCGAAGATGCAAACGTAAGACGTTCTGCAGCATTCAAGACACCGGTTGTTATAAAGAACCCCGTATCTCCGGCTTCGATTGCCTTTAGAAGGCTTGCAGCAAAGATAGCAGGTGAGAAATTTATAGAGGATGACGTAAAGGCTGCTAAAGGACGTTTTCTTGCCCGCCTTACCGGGAAAATTTTCAAGCGTAAATAGAATAGACATGATAAACCGCCAATTATATAGAAGACTTCATGAAGATAAAGATATAATAATGATAATATGGACGAAATACGCGAAAAAGTGCGTGGATTCCTAGCTGAATTTGCAAGTCCGGATGAGCAGGATATTGATAAATTTGTGGGCAGTATAGCTGCGGAAAACCCCTCTCTTGAAATAGGGATTTTTAAAAAGAATCTGGTCAAGCTTGTTAAACAGGCAAAAGAGATAATTGCCTATGAGAAAGAGCTTTCGTCTTTAAATTGGGCTTCTCCTTCTTATAAGGAACTTGAAACTGTTTTAAAAGAAGCTAAAGAAGGGCAGAAAAACCTGGAAGATATTTCCGAGGAATTAAAAACTGCAAAAAGGAGTTTAAAATCAGTTAAAGAAGAAAGCAAAGAGGGGTTTATTCATCCAGAAAAGGGTGTGGAAAAACTAGAAGATGAAGAGCCGATGGAATCTCTAAGAGAAGAGCCTATTGATAAAGTTGAAATTGAGAAAGGCTTGGCTGGATTTGACGATGCTGAGAAGCTTCCAAAAAAAGATGAGACCGCAGGAAAAAAGAGAAAAAAAAGAAAAGAGGATAAAACCGAGATAACTTTTGGGGGAGCAGAGGGTTTGATTCAGCGCATTGATTCGGATACTACACGCGAACTCATAAAAGAGCAGATGACTCCTGAAAAACAGGCTAAATTCGAGAAGCTTGAACAAAAATTACTGTCTGATGTAGAAACCGGCATTAAGAAGCTTAAAGAAGTTGAATCCAGGGAAAAAACACCAGAGACCTTATTTGGGAAATTAAAAACGTATTTCACAAAAGAAGCAGAGGAAGTATCAGGATATGACGAGGCGTTGCATGGCCCCCTTGTCACTTTTGAAGGCGTGCCGGGGTATAATGAACTCGAGCGATACTGGGTAAACGAACCCTACGCCCTTGTGGTGATACTTTTCCATCCTGAAAAAAATTCACATCTGTATTATGTGGCTGAGCCAAAACTTTCAGATTTCGAGGATTTATTACTGAAAGAAATCAAAGACAGGCTCAAAGATGTTCTTCTTTTTGAAGATATAAAGAGCGAAGAAAGTAAAGAAAAAACCCTGACAGATAAAGTCAGAAAACTGATTAAAGATTATGCGATTGATATAAGCCCGCTGACTCTTGAAAAAATTTTGTACTATACAAAGAGAGATTTCATCAAATTCGGTAAGATAGACCCGCTTATGCACGACAATAGGATTGAAGATATTTCTTCCAATGGCTATGATATTCCGATATATTTATACCATAAGAAATATACCAATTTAGCCACAAATATATATTTTTCAGAAAATGAGCTGGATTCGTATGTTATAAGGCTTGCGCAGCGCTGTGGTAAGCATGTCTCGGTAGCTGAACCGATGGTTGACGCCACCATGCCTGACGGCTCGCGTATCCAGATGACACTCGGTAAAGAGGTAACAACACACGGTGCAACGTTTACCATACGAAAATTCAGTGAAGTCCCGATAACGCCTGTTGACCTGATTAACTGGAGTACTTTCTCTGGTGAAGAAATGGCATATCTATGGTTGTGTATTGAAAACAACAAGAGCTTGATTTTTGCAGGAGGCACAGCGTCTGGTAAGACATCTTCCCTTAATGCGGTGTCACTATTTATTCCATGGCAGGCAAAAATAATCACGCTTGAGGATACCAGGGAATTGAAACTGCCGCATCCCAACTGGATTCCCGGAGTAACCAGGGACTCTTTTACTGCTGATGGAAGGGGGAGTATTGATATGTACGATCTATTAAGGGCGGCGCTTCGGCAAAGACCTGAGTACCTTCTGGTTGGCGAGGTCAGGGGCAAAGAAGCCCTCACGCTCTTCCAGGCGATGAGCACGGGTCATACCACCTTCTCTACCATGCATGCAGATTCGGTATCAAGCGCCATTCACAGGCTTGAGAATCCCCCCATCAGCGTGCCCAGGTCGATGATTCAGGCGCTCAATATAATGAGCATTCAGGCGCAAACATACGTGAAAGGAAAAAGAGCACGGCGCAATATGAAACTGGTTGAGATTACAGATATAGACCCTGCCACGAGAAACATAAGGACTAATGATATATTTGCATGGGATGCTTTGACCGATAAATTCCACAGGGTGGGGGAATCAAAAGCCATGAATGAGATAATGATAAGACGCGGCTGGAGTGTTTCGGACTTGAAAAAAGAATTGTCGAACCGGCAAAAAATACTCGAGTTTATGGTGGATAACAAAATAACTGATTTCAGTGCGATTTCGACTATTATTCATGATTATCAGGTAAGCCCTGACAAGGTTCTCAAGATGTTAATGATGTAGGGATGGGAATAATGGCAAATATTGAATCATTCCTCATAAAATTAAAAACAATACCTTTTGTCTTGCTCGGGGACAGGATAAAAGCAAGGAAAGACCAATTCCATGATCTTCGGCTTGCACTGAGACAGGCACGCATTCCCATGTCGTATGAAATGTATATTTCAAACGCTGTATTTTACTCAGTGCTCGCGGGTCTTGTGGGAGCTATCATAGGCTTGATGCTTGCTTATTTTGTTGTTTCTGTCGTGGGGCTTCCACCGCAAATAACCCATCTTAAATTCACCCCATCAACTGCATGGCTTATCCAGTATAAAGAAATATCTGTCGCGTTTATAATTGTTGTTTTTTTTACACTGTTGATTGGTGGTATAACCAATCTGCTCTTTATCGCCTATCCGTCTTTCATGGCGGGAGAAAGGAAAGGTTCGATTGATAAAAACCTGCCATATGCCGTTACATTCATGTATGCATTGAGCAGGGGGGGTATGAATGTTATTGAGATAATGCGTTCCCTCAGCAAAAGCACTGATACTTACGGGGAAGTAGCCAGGGAGATGGATGTAATTGTCCGGGATATGGATTATTTTGGAAATGACTTAAGAACTGCGCTTCACAATATATGCGATATTACACCGTCTGAAAATTTCAGGGACCTCATGTATAATCTTCTGACTGTTATAGATAGCGGCGGGAATATACCCACATATTTTCGGGACAAATCCGAACAATACATCAACAGGGCTAAGGCGGAACAGAAAGGATTCCTTGAAACACTGGGGTTGATAGCGGAATCCTATGTCACAGCTTTTGTTGCAGGCCCTCTGTTTATTATAATTCTGGGAGTGATGATGTCGGTAATGGGTTCGGGCAGCCAGGTGATGATATACGCTATAATCTATGCAGTGATACCAATCGGGTCCATGATGTTTGTCGTAATGGTGAGTATTATTACACCAGGGGCTACGGGCGAGGCGCCGCTTTTACCGACTCAAAAGTACGTTGGAGAAACAATAACTGTACCTGAAACAGAGGAAAAAACCACATTTTTAAAATTTGTCAAATCAAGAGACTCTATTAAAATCAGGGAGATGCTCCGCGACCCATTCAAGCCCATGAAAGAAAAGCCGGAGTACTCTTTGGTAATAACCATGCCGATTGCACTTATCTATCTTCTAATCTCGATTTTTAGTGCGATGAAATCACCAAACTTTATAGACTTTATAGATGATAGAGTGGTTTTTACAGCGTTTATCGTGATAATTCCCTTGATGCTTTTTCATGAATATAAGAAAGGAAAGGAAGACAGGATACAGTCCCAGATACCTGATTTCTTAAAAAAACTTGCCAGTACCAATGAGACTGGCATGACACTTCGGGACTCAATAAAATTGATGACCCGCTCCGATAGCGGGATGAGTACGGAGATTAAAAAAATCTGGAATGATATTGAATGGGGGCTTGCCATCAATGAAGCGCTCATACGCTTTGCAAACAGGGTCAGGACGCATATAGTATCGCGTTCGGTCACTTTATTGACAAAAGCCAACGAGTCAAGCGGCGACATTGGCGAAGTGCTCAATGTGGCAGCAAGGGACGCAGCCGCCGAGCAGGAATTAAGGGCAGAGCGCAGAATAAACATGTTTATTTACGTTGTAATTATATATATATCATTTCTCGTATTCATCGGGATTATTTACATTATCTCTACAACGTTCCTTGCAGAGATGGTGAAGGCGGGGGAAAAAGTTTCAGGTACCGGGTCAGGTGCGGTTCCTCTCAGCCTGAGCAGGGAGAAACTTGAAATGTATAACCGCATATTTTTCCACGGCGCCCTGATACAGGGATTTTCCTCGGGTTTGATTGCAGGAGTGATGGGAGAAGGCAGTGTTCTCTCAGGATTAAAACATTCCGTAATAATGGTAACTATCGGTTATCTGTTATTCACCATGTTTGTGCTTTAATATAAGAAAGAATAAAACCGTCATGGTCCACTATCAATATTTATCGTGAGGCGCAATTGGCATTTAAACTTGTATCCGGCTTTGAGCCAAAGGGAGACCAGGTAAAGGCGATAGGAGACCTTAGCAAGGGGATAGGACAGGGTATGAAGCACCAGACACTGCTTGGCGTTACAGGTTCGGGGAAGACTTTCACTGTTGCCAATGTGATAAACAGGGTGCGGATGCCAACGCTTGTGATTTCCCACAACAAAACCCTTGCATCGCAGCTCTATTCTGAGTTCAAGGCTTTTTTCCCTGAAAATGCAGTGGAATATTTTGTGAGTTACTATGATTACTACCAGCCGGAGGCATATATTCCGCAGACTGATACATACATCGAAAAGGATGCTTCCATAAACGAGGAGATTAACAGGATGCGACTTTCAGCCACGCGCTCCCTGTTCGAGCGCAGGGATGTGATTGTTGTGGCAAGCGTTTCCTGCATCTACGGCATAGGTTCGCCGCAGGAATGGCAGGATATGGCACTCCTGCTTAAAAAAGGTGAGATAGCGGAACGCAAGGTGATACTTTCACGTCTTGTGGATATGCAGTATGAGCGAAACGATATGGATTTTAGCGCAGGGAAATTCCGGGTGCGCGGGGATACGATAGAGGTATTTCCATCATACGCTTTAACCGGTATAAGGATAGAACTTTTCGGCGATGAAATAGAGAGGATTGCTGAATTTGACATCCTGACCGGGAAAATCATAAGGGAAAACGAGGCTGTGGTGATATATCCTGCAAAGCATTTCGTGATGCCACAGGAAAAAATCGAAGCTGCTATTGAATCGATTGAAGCCGAACTCAAGGACAGGCTGCGGGAATTAAAACGCACGGGAAAAATACTGGAAGCAGCGCGGCTTGAACAGCGCACGAAATTCGATATCGAGATGATGCGGGAAATCGGGTACTGCCAGGGAATCGAGAATTACAGCCGCCATATGGACGGCAGAAGGGCGGGTGAGCCGCCTTATACGCTTATCGACTATTTCCCGAAAGATTTTCTTATCGTGGTTGATGAATCGCACGTTACGCTCCCGCAGCTGCGTGGAATGCATGCAGGCGACCATGCGAGGAAGGAATCGCTTGTGGATTACGGGTTCAGGATGCCTTCTGCGTATGACAACCGCCCGCTCACGTTCGATGAGTTCAATGCGCGGGTGAACCAGGTATTGTATGTTTCTGCCACGCCTGCTGAGTATGAAATAGCCCGCAGCGCGCAGGTGGTAGAGCAGATTATCCGACCAACCGGGCTTGTTGACCCCGAGATCGTGGTGAAGCCTGTGGAGGGGCAGATAGACGACCTGATGGCTGAGATTCGAAGAAAGACGGAGAAAAAGCACAGGGTGCTTGTTACTACGCTCACAAAAAGGATGGCTGAAGACCTGACGGAATATCTTATCAGCGCGGGTATCAAGGCGAGGTACATGCACTCTGAAATAGAGACGCTTGAGCGAATCGAGATAATACGGAGCCTGCGCCTTGGGGAGTTCGATGTGCTTGTGGGCATTAATCTTTTGCGGGAAGGGCTTGACCTGCCTGAGGTTGCGCTGGTTGCGGTTCTGGATGCGGACAAGGAAGGTTTCCTGCGCTCCGACCGCTCGCTGTTGCAGACAATAGGGAGGACGTCGAGGAATATCGAGGGCAGGGTCGTGATGTATGCTGGCAGGATTACGGGTTCTATGCAGAGGGCGATTGACGAGACCAACAGGCGCCGTGAGATGCAGGGGGAGTATAACAGGGTGCATGGCATCACGCCGCAGACTATCCAGAAGGCTGTTGAGCCAAGAGTTGAGGTAGAGGCAATGCCGCCGAAGGAAGAGTTGTTCAATTATATTGTGGAACTTGAGGCTGCAATGCACAGGGCTGCGAAGAATCTTGAGTTTGAGAAAGCGGCGAAGATAAGGGACATGATAGGGAAGTTGAGGAAGGAGATGTGATTATAAACTATTGCTGAAGTTAAGTTTGCAAAAGGTTTTAAGTAGATAATTGAATATCATAGGCTTATGGCAACCCTGGCAGACGTTCTAAAAGCTATAAAAGATTTAATTACCGTGACTGAAAAGGTCAGGGAAAATACCGAACGCATTGCTAAACTCGAAGAAAAAGTAGACACGTTGCATCTGGACATGGTAGAAATGCACGGAGATATCAAGGTAATTTTAAACAGACTTGACATGAAAGAAGAAATTTCAGCTCTTAAAGTTCAGTTGGCAGAACATATAGCTGTCTGCGAAAAAGCGAAAGCTTAAATTCAAATCATGGGAATTTTTTAAGAACTGTAGGGCTGTCTGTTAAGGAAAACCAAAAAATTCTAATATGTTTTTCCATAACGGTGGTTTTTTAACTTCCTGGTTTGCAGCATTGGCTGCAGCATATTTATTGTTAAAAGCATCAAAACCAAATGTTTCTGCCCTGAAAGTATAGTTGCCTGCCGAGTCCGGTGCAGATAAGGAATAACATAAATAACTTGTCCTATTGCTTCACCGAATACCTGCTCATCGAAACTCATAATCATGATAAAGGCAACGGTTATATAACATAATGATTAATGGTTAAATTAGGAGATAGTCATGGAAATAAAATCTGTATCAGGTTGCGCCATCGGCAAAGGTTTGTTTGCCTCATTTGCCGGTTATGAGCGGAGCGATACATTGCCTCTGCGCCTTGTGACAGAGTGCAAGCAAAAACTCACAAAATATTGCTGTATCGACGTATGTCCGAGATTCAGAAGCGGGCTTTCGGGTTCACACAGGATATCCTGGAGAGAGGAAGGCGCAAGGTTTTGATATCATGCGAATTATAGCCGGGTTTTGCACTCGCTACTAACTTGTTTTTTAGTCATCAAACAGATAGAATCCATTCTGGAATGCAGATGATATTTTTTTATAGAATCATACCATTTCAGGTTACACAGGAGCAATAACAATGGAGACTTCAAAAACCAGGCAGGGCATCCATAAATCCAGGGGAGGACTTATCAGGTCATTCGTTGCAACAGAAAACGGGATTATCAAAGATATAACTATTTCAGGGGATTTCTTCCTGTTACCTGAAGAAGCGCTCTTTAAAATAATCGAGCGATTAAAAGGGGTTCCGGCAAATCGTGAAAAGCTCCAGGAAATTATAGAAGAGATATACGAAAAAGAGAATATCCAATCGCCTGGAACAACCCCGTCTGATTTCACTGAGTCCATAATGAAAGCACTGGAGGTATGACTTTGATGAACTCGTCTAGAAAAGAACTGAGGTCTTTGAGTTCATCAAAAAACTTTAAGAAAGTTTTATCAAACGAGGGGTATGCTGCGCATACCCCAACACCGCATAAAGCGAGGTGTCGCTTTATGGACGAATGGCGCTTCATTGACTTTGGGCTTGTGGACATACGCGACATGATGGCAATGGACGAAGCCATATTGAAAGGGGATGAGGGTAATACCTTCTTTTTCTGGACGCCGAAAAAATCCATATTCCTGGGATTTTTCCAGAAAGCAGACGTTGAATTGAATCTTGCTAATTGCAGGGATTATACCATTACAAGACGGATAAGCGGAGGCGGAATAGCGTTCTCAGACGACAGGGGACGACAGATAAATTACGGCGTGGTGGGAACAATAGACAACGACCTGTTCCCTCTTGATATCATTGAATCCTACAAACAAATATGCGGTGTCCTCATAGATACGCTCATTCATTACGGCTTGAATGCCGCTTTCCGCCCCATTAATGATGTGGTGGTGGACAGCAAAAAAATTTCCGGAAATGCGCAGACGCGATGGGAAGGGAAATTGCTCCAGAACGGGACGTTACTGCTTGATTTTGACATTGAGGAGATGCTTCGGATTTCCAATATTCCGAAAGAAAAATTCTTTGATAAAAAAATAGCCTCAATCAGGGAAGGGCTTACATGGCTTGACCGCGAACTGGGGGAACAGCGCGATATGGAAGAGATAAAAAACATCATGAAAAGAAAATTCGAAGAACGCTTCCATGCCAGGTTAAAAACAGGAACGCTCAGCCAGAGGGAAAAGGCGCTTACAAACTCTCTCCTTCCAAAATATTATTCTCATGAGTGGACATATCGCTGAATATGATGTAATTATTGCAGGCGCAGGACCGGCAGGTTCTGTTACAGCGGCAGCAGTAGCCGGGGCTGGGTATCGCGTTCTTGTGCTTGAGAAAAACGCAACGTGCAGATCTCCATGCGCGGGGTACATCAGCAACACGATTAATATGGAGTTGCCTGATGACTGCGTCGTGCAATCAAAAATAACAGGAATGCGCACGTATTTTCCTGATTTGGCGTTCCATGATTTTGAATTGAACGGATTCGTGGTTGATAGACCATCGTTTGACATGGCGCTTGCAAAGAAAGCCGAAAAGTCAGGTGCCAGGATTAAATGGGATTCACCT
Organism: Candidatus Methanoperedens sp.; assembly: GCA_023249275.1. GTDB lineage: Archaea > Halobacteriota > Methanosarcinia > Methanosarcinales > Methanoperedenaceae > Methanoperedens. The sequence continues at coordinate 877 of JAHFCV010000014.1, read as the reverse complement.
CTAATGGATATTAATTCATGCGAGGTGAGGTTTCAGGGGGGGAATACCCATGGAAAAATAATCGTCGGCGCAGATGGCGTTTTTTCAAAAACCGCATCGCTATTGGGATTGGAGAGGCAAAAAATTGCAGTATGCGCGCAGTATCACTTAAAGGGAGTAAAACCGATGCGTAACACGGCAGAAATTTTTTTTAATGTAGATTATGCGCCAGGCGGATATGTATGGATTTACCCGACAGGAGAGGAGTCTGCAAAAGCAGGTGTGGGAGTAACAATCGGCTCAAAAACTCCTCGCGAGTATCTTGATTCTTTTATCCGTGAATCGCATGCTTTTGGAGGGCTGGATGTCAAAAAAACAGGATATATAACAGGAGCTTTGCCAACAGGCGGTCTTCGGGAAAAACTCGTTTTTAACAATGTTCTTCTTGCGGGGGACAGCGCTGGCATGGCTGACCCGGTCACAGGCGCAGGCATTAACAATGCCGTGCTTGCAGGTGAGATGGCAGGGAAAACGATAATTGAGGCGCTTGAAAGTGATGATATGGCGGCGCTTTCGCAGTATGAGAACAGAATTAAAAGGCTGCTTGGAAGACCGTTTGCAAGGGCGCTTGAAAAAAGAAAAAGGCTGGATGCCTGTGTTAATAATGAGTTATTACAGGAACATCTGCCAGAATTGTGGGTTGCGTTTAAGCAGTACTGGAAAAACTGATGCGGGCTACTTATTTGCGTTATCTCCATGTGATCAGTTTCAAATTAACACTTGACTTCGCCACTTACGGCTAAGTAAAACGTATTTTTATCACCTTATACAATTTGCCAGATGGCTTTTACCAGCGTAATTTCAGACTATCATCATCATATTTTTTGATAAAATCCCC
>JAHFCV010000013.1 GCA_023249275.1 Candidatus Methanoperedens sp. | reverse complement strand
ACCAGATTTTCTCTGCGTCGGCAAGTACATACTGCTGCATTAGCTCCTCTGACTCATCATACGTCTTTGCCACAAGAACCGCTTCGCCGTAAGGGTCAAGCCGCGGGCGTCCGGCTCTGCCTGCCATCTGTTTGTATTCAAGAACAGGTATTGGCGTTTGCCCGAAATTGACATCGTAGCGCCTGTAACCCTTGATTATGACCCGCCGCGCCGGTAGATTAAGCCCTGCCGCCAGCGTTGGTGTCGCCACGATTACTTTTATTGTGCCTGCCCTGAACCCGTCCTCGATTAACTTTCGCTGCTCCGAGATAAGACCTGCATGGTGGAATGCGCTGCCGTTCTCGACACACAGCGCAAGTTTTCTTGCAGTTTCAACCTCGCTTGATTCGTGGATTTCCGATGCAAGAACGCGCAGTTTTTCTTTTGTGTCATGAGCGACAAGAGGGGATATCGACGTTCCCATGCGCGCTGCAAGTCCTTCGCTGTTCTTCCTGCTGCTTTCAAATACAAGGCACTGCCCGCCTTCGATAATGGTATCAGCCGCAAGCGAGATGGCACTGTCTTTATGGAACTCCTTAATCGCGCGCTTGCTCCTGTCTGCAAAAGTTATGGCATTTCCGAAAAAGACGCCTTCTTTTAATTCAGTGGGGCGCCAGTCGCTCAATACAAGTTCTGCATCCAGCCATTTTGCGATTTCATTGGCATTACCAATGGTGGCGGAAAGTGCGATTATCTGCGGGTTTAACTGCATCAGTTTAGCAAGCACGATTTCAAGCGTGGGTCCGCGACCTGGAGAATCGATAAGATGTATCTCATCTGCGATTACGACTGTTATCTCTTCCATCCAGTGCGACCTGTTCCGCAGGAGTGAGTCCACTTTTTCAGACGTAGCCACGATTATATCGTAACTCCCGAGCCACTCATCGCTGGAATCAAAATCGCCTGTTGCGATGCCTGTGGAGACGCCTCTGCCGTTGCTTTTCTTGATACTTTCAAAAGTTCGGAACCTGTCATATTTTTCTGAGGCAAGGGCGCGCAGGGGCACAATGTAAAGGGCTTTTCCCCTTCTGTTTTCATCCAGTATTGATTTCAGCATGGCAAATTCTGCAAGCAGTGTTTTGCCTGAGGCTGTGGGTATCGCTGCTACGATGTTTTTGCCTTCGAGGAGACCTGCTTTTATGGCATCTGCCTGCGGGGGATAAAGGTCGGTAATGCCTGAGTTAAGGTAGAATGTTATAACATTATCCGGCAATTTGAGGGCACTGATTTTCATTTCAGGGCTAAAATGCGGGGATGCTTAAAAAGAATTACTCAATACCTGCGAGATTTTTTTAATCTCATGACAATCTTTTTATCGCTTCAGCCTCTTTATAGGGTTTTAATGACAACAGACCTTGAAAGCAAAAAGATAGGGTTCATCGGCACAGGAAAAATGGGTGAAGCCCTGATTAAAGGCATATCTTTAGCCAGGCTCGTTCCCCCTGAGAACATCTTTGCCAGTGATGCTGATTTTGCAAAGCTGCAGTTGCTTGAACAAGAATATAAAATCAACGCCTGTAAGGATAACTGCTCTGCCGTAGTCGGTTCAGACATCATTATAATTGCGGTCAAGCCTCAAATTATACCTGAAGTTTTAAAAGAAATTAAAAATTCCATAAAGAAACAGCTAATTATATCAATAGCCGCAGGCGTTAAAATCGAAACTTATGAAAATGCCCTCCCCCGCGGCACAAAAGTAGTGAGGGTAATGCCAAACATCGCGGCAACTGTAAGAGAAGCCGCCTCAGCTATCAGCCCGGGGAGCGCGGCATCGAAGGATGACCTGTCGATTGCAACTGCGGTTTTTAATGCCATAGGGAGAACCGTAATTCTGCCTGAATACCTGATGGACGCAGTTACGGGATTATCCGGGAGCGGTCCAGCCTATATCTTCATGATAATAGAAGCGCTTGCGGACGGCGGGGTGCATGAAGGGCTTGACAGGAGCACCGCAAAATTGCTTGCAGCCCAGACAGTTCTCGGTGCCGCTAAAATGGTGCTTGAAGACGGAAGCCACACATCAGAATTAAAGGATATGGTTACATCTCCGGGCGGGACGACAATCAGGGGTCTTCGGGTAATGGAAGACCGGGGTGTGCGCATTGCAATGATGGACGCGGTAATCGAGGCGTGCGAGCGTTCAAAGGAACTGGGAAAAAAATCCTGAAGGAAGACTTATGTCCCTTCTTTCTGAAATCGAAAGAAAAGCACGAAAGAATCACGCAAGGATAGGACTTGGTATCGGGAAGATTTCTGAAAAACTTATTAAGAGCGCGGAAGCTGCGCGCGAGTATGCCGAGGTCGTGCTTGTGGGAGATGAAAAGGAGATTAAGGCGACAGGCACAGAGCTTGAGATAATCAATTCCAAAGAGCCATCAAAAAAATTGGTGGAACTGCTGGTCACAGGGCAGATAGACGGCGCGGTCAGGGGAACCCTCAGCGCCACAAAAACACTTTCTGAATTGAAAAGCTCACTCAATATTAAAAAATTATACAGGGTGGCATTACTGGAAACAGCAGACGGGAGACCTTTTTTTCTTGCTCCTGTTGGCATTGATGAAGGAAATTCCATCGAGGATAAAATTGAGTTAATAAGACGCGGCGCAGAGCACTTCAGGCGTTTTGGCATCGAGGCAAAGGTGGGGATTCTTTCAGGCGGTCGTCTTGAGGATAAAGGCAGGGATGAGCAGGTGGACAGGACGCTGGCTGAAGCTGAGCTTGTCACAAAAAGAGTGTGCGAGATGGGAATCAGCGCAAAGAACTATTCCATACTGATAGAGGATGCTATCGGTGAGGCGAATTTCATCATTGCGCCTGACGGGATATCGGGGAATCTTATTTTCAGGACGCTTGTGTTCCTTGGAGGAGGATATGGTCACGGCGCACCGGTATTGATGGACAAGGTGTTCGTGGATACTTCCCGTGTGGGCGGGCATTATACCAGGGCTATCATGCTGGCAAGCGCGCTAAAAAAGCCGGAAATTTAGTTTATTATGTTCACGTAAATATGTCCCTTCATGACCTCCTGAAAGACAAACTTCCACAGGAAAAGCTCTCCCTCGTCCCGAAAGGCTTTGAAGTAATAGGAAACATCGCGATTATCAACATCCCGCCCGCGCTGGATGATGAAAAATATCTTATCGCGCAAACGCTGGCATCCCGGAGGAAAGACGTAAAAACAGTTCTTGGGAAGCTTCATAAAATAGATGGCGATGCCCGTGCCGGAGAATTTGAATTGCTGCTCGGGAATAGTACGGTCACGCTCCACAGGGAAAACAACTGCGTCTTTTGCGTTGATGTTGCAAAAACGTATTTTTCAGGTAAAATGGCTCATGAACGAAACAGGATAGTGCAAAAAGTAAATGACGACGAGGATGTCCTTGTTTTATTCGCAGGAGTGGGGCCATTTTTAATCCCGATAAAGAAAGCTAAAATCGTCAATATAACGGGACTTGATAGTAACCCTGCCGCCTGCACCTTCTTGAGAAAAAACTGTGAACTCAATGGCATTGATGCAAATATCGTGCTCGGGGATGCGAATTCGATGTATAATCTTTTCAAAAAGCCATTTGACAGGATAGTGATGCCCGCGCCCTATGGCAGGGATTACTTCCTGAATATTGTCAGTTCATCATTGAAACCAAGAGGTATAGTCCACTTATATACATTCAAGAAAGACTTTGAGATTCCCCATTTTAAAAGACTGCTTGAGGAAAGAGGATGGCATATCGAATTTTACAGGAATTGCGGCGATGTTGCCCCGAGGGTGAGCAGATATGTTTTTGACCTGAGAAAATATAATTGAAATACAAGTCTTTGGGTATAATCAATATGTTTTCCTATACATTATCCAGTTTCGGGGCGTATCTTTTAGTTATGCTGATTTTCCTGGGAACTGCTGTGGGTTTGCATGAGCTCGGTCATATTTTATTCGCAAGGTATCACCATCTTGAGTATAGGATTTTGTTTGAGAGGGGGAATCTAACCGTATCTGCGGACTGGGGGAGCATCGGGAATAAGAAAGTTTATGGGAACATACTTGGTATCATTTTTGGTTTTCCGCCTGTAATTGCAGCAGGATGGTTCTACTCCACGCCTGTTTTCTTGTTGCTTTACCTGCTTTCATGCTACGACGATTTCAGCGCGGTTGTCAGAGAGCTTGCGAGTTATAAAAAAGTGTTTTGAGCGGTTGGGGTGAGGCGCTCCCAAAACTTTAAATAAAAACACGTTTATTAATTATTAAAGAGGAGGGTAATTTCTCATGAAACATTTAAAAAATATCTGCCTTCTGCTTATATTTGCCATGCTATTTTCCATAGCTACACAGCAAGTATATGCAAAAGACTACGTGATTGGCGAACATAAAGTTCCGGTTACGAAACCCGATCCTGCATCAACATATGTAGGGTCGGAAAAATGCAAGACGTGCCACATGGAAAAATACAATGACTGGAAGACATCCGGGCATCCGTATAAATTGAATACCCCGGCTGAAGAACAGGCTTTTACTTCACCGCCCATACCTGCGCCTGACGGATATACATACAACGATATATATCTGGTTATAGGCGGCTGGGGCTGGAAGTCAAGGTACATGGACAATAACGGTTACATAATTACAAAGACAGGGGCTAACAGGGACAAAAACGGCTCAAACCAATATAACATTGCTACAAAGCAGTGGGTCGATTATAAACCCGGGCAGACTCTAAAATTCGATTGCGGAAACTGCCATACGACTGGTTATTCCCTGACGGGAAGCCAGGACAACAGGAAAGGTATAGTCGGGACATGGGAAGAGAAGTCTATAGGCTGTGAGGCTTGCCACGGACCCGGCAGCGTGCATGTAGCAAAGGGTGGTGGAATAGGAGTGGGCATCATAAAGAACGACTCAGCCGCAATGTGTGGGGCATGCCATACAAGAGGTGCGGACGATACCAAGATAATTGCAAAGGGTGGTAAATTCATAGACCATCATGAGCAGTACCCCGAGTTACTCAACAGCCCGCATAAAGGACTTACCTGTGTCCAGTGCCATGAACCGCATAAGGGGACGCATATCGGGCAGACGAACCCAACAGAAGGCGCCAATATAGAGGCGCAGTGCTCATCATGCCATGCCAAGCAGAATACAGATTTCACGGGAAGCACGATGCAGAAAGCAGGCGTGAAATGTATTGACTGTCATATGCCAGCCATAGGTGAATCAGCAACAGGAGATGCAGCCAAATTCAAAGCAGATGTCAAGACACATCTGTTCAATATAAACACCGACGCCAACGCAAAGATGTTTACTGGCGACGGGAAATTTGCAAATGGTTATCTGACCCTTGAATGGACTTGCCTGCGCTGCCATAACGATGAGGATAAGGCATGGGCAGGACAGTATGCAAAAGGCATACATAAATTCGTAAAAGCAGAAGCCACAGCGATAGCAACACCCACGCCAGCGCCAACTGCAAAGGCACCAGCCTTCGAAGTACTGTTCGCAGTCGGGGCATTGCTGGTAGCTGTACTGGCAAGAAGAAGGTAAAACAATACCTTCTTTTCTTATTTTTTAGTATTCCTGAGGCATTCCCCAAAATCTGAAATAAACATCAGAAGTGCCGCCTCGCTCATGTGCGGCATTATTATCAATCTCATGGCTCTCGGAGTTCGTGTTATTGAGGTAATCCATCCTTTTTGGCGCAGTTCCTTCCTTACCTCCTCAAGGTCAGGAACATCAAGAGCAACAATGTTCATCACAGGCTCGATTAACGGCTCTATCCCGAATTCACGAACGCCTTCAACAAGCCGGTGCGTCATTTTCATACAACTGTGCACGAGCTTCCTGTACCCTTCCATGCCAAGATGCGTCATCACAGCATAAGCAGCCGCCGCTGCAGCGCCGCTTCTTGTGCCAGCCAAGGAATGCTGCTTCCTTATCGTGAGATAGGGCGTATCGATTTCAAGAGGCAGTAAACAGGCTTCTTCCCTGAAAAGCAAGCCTCCGGCAGGAATGGTGGACAAGCCCATCTTATGGGGGTCTGCGGTTATCGATGTTACACCTTCCACGGAAAAATCAAAATCATATTTTTTATCAAGGAATGGTATCACAAAACCGCCGAAAGCTGCATCCACATGTAAAAACAGGTTATTGGACAGAGCTATTTCGGCAAGGCTGTCTATCGGGTCAACCTGCCCGAACTCTGTCGAGCCAGCAATTCCCACAAGCGCTATGGTATTGTCGTCGAGTAGAGCATTTACAGAATCCATATCAACTTTGAATTCGCTGTCAAGCGACGCCTTCCTTATCTCTATTCCCAGAAGGTCGGCAATCTTATCAAATGAGAAATGGGCTGATGCAGGAACTATCACATTTGGATGCTTTTTTTTGCTCTGGTTTCTTGCAGTCCTAAGAGCCTGGATATTGGATTCCGTGCCTCCTGTGGTGATATAACCGCATGCATTCGGGTCGCCCAGAAGGTTCCCCATCATCTTTATGACTTTTGATTCAAGTTCCCTTGTCCCTGAAAACAAGCCAAAGTCGCCCATGTTTGACGCGATGAACTGCATGTGGGCTTTGACTGCTATGGGATGCGGTCTTGTGCACATCGCAGATAGCACTTTCTCGTATGAAGTGTCTTTTTGCATCGCTTTATTCAGTAAATTTAACACTTCTTTCTCTGAAAGTCCTTTTTTATTCATGTGCTGAATACCAGAATACCCGTTAATAAAAGTTTGTTTTATTATTTCAGTGCTATGCCAGGTCGGTAGAGGACAAAATCATTAAAGCCAATACCTGCTATTGCTACTGTTTCTGTCTTCAACCACAATCTTTAATACATGCAATGAATATGTGTATATATGTAGGAAGGATAGGCAGCCAGTATACTGTATGGAAAATACAATGTATTGAAGCTGCATAAAAACTAAAACGGATTATTATGGTACAAAGACACCTGCTGATAAAATATTTGAACAAGGTTATCGACCTTGAAACCGGTCGCGGAACGATATACAACGGAAAGATAACAGATTTTGACGAATGGGGTATTAATTTTATTCCAGGCGACAAAAATTTGAAACCTGCCATTATATCGTGGGATGACATCAGGAAAGTAATATTGGTTGAGAACGAAGTCAAAACATCCTCTAAGAAAAGAACTCCGATTTTTGATTAGGCTTCAGGAATCCATTTTTGATGAACCCGTCTAAAAAGGACGAATATCATTGGGCTCATCAAATTCAATGAATTCGTAGAATTTATCCCAGTCAAGCACTGTGGAAACACACCCCGCTTTCTCAAGCACAAGTCCTACACCGAAAAGATTTAACCGCTCGCACATTTCAAGCCCCGCCTTCACTTCTGTCATGCACCCTACGCCCAGTATAGCCTTCGGTTTATGTTTTCGCACAAGCCTGCGTATGAAACTGGAGCCTGGCACGATAAATACCTTGTAGCCCATGCCCTCGGCGCTTTTCTTTGCTGCTCCTATCTCACAGCTTCCGCAATTGATGCACTGCATGCCTTCAGGGCTCAGTTTGGACGGGCAGGTAGTTGCCCTCAAACACTGGGGGAAAAATATCAGCCGTTTATTCAGCGGCGTGTCCCTGAATTTCCGGAGGGATATCTTGTTCTTGAGTGCGATACCCACATCATCGACCATGGAATCATCCATTCCGACGAAACGGAATAATGCCTTGACAAGGGTTTCAAGGAGGGTAATCGAGAACAACATAAAACCAGGGAAAAAAAATCTCTCGGTTTTGAAGGAATAGGCAATCAGCAGTGAACCCAATACCGCGATTGCAAATAAAAACAGCGCAAAATATACCACTGCCTGACCGATTATTGTAAATAAAGGCTCTAGTTCAAATGGCATTTGTAATATGAATATTTTACCAAAACATAAGGTTATCTGGATATTTCGCTTAAATCTCAATCACAGTATCTATCTCTTCAAGCGCCCGCGCATAATAGCCTGTTTTATTTAAATGAGCGGCAAGCCTGAGCGGGCGATGACCTCCGGGATGGTATGTGATAACAGCCGACGGCGCACACTGATGCACCATGCCGATAAGACCATTCACATCCATGTGGTCGCTGATGTTGATGGTGGGGAACTTGTAGTCGCGCCTGCCTGTCAGTATGAACTTCCTTGCAGCCGCAAGTCGCGGTATATCGCCTGGCGTGGTGATGCGTACCCCGCAATTGCTCTCCAGGTCAGTAAGTGCGCCTGTGTTCGCCATCAGACCTTCAGTAAGTACTCGCGAAACGTTATCCATGCCAATCTCCCCCGAATATCCGGATTCCCGAATCAGCCTCACTGCGCGCTGGGCTTTCCCGAATGCGTATGCACCGAAAGCTATGTCCTCCCCGGATTCAATGGCTTCCCTGAATGCGCCGATATCATCCTTGAAATGACATTTCGGGTCATCAGGGTCTCCGTAGTTTGCTTCCGTGACAAGGCAATCGCATTTGGGCAGGTCTTTTGCATCCTTGACATCCCCGGTGACCAGAATCCTCGTCCCGACATCGTTTTCCCAGAAAAAAGCGCATGAGCCTATGGTATGGTGGGTTGGATATGTTTTAACATCCACACCACAGATATTAACGGTTTCCCCGATTCTGAATGTACTGCCCGCATATTCCCTGCCATAAAGGATTTCAAGGGCGCGTGCAGTCTCTTCTGAGCATACGGCTTTTTCAGAAAGCATGGCGGATTTCCCGTGATGGTCTGAATGGGCGTGGGTTATCAGGTAAGCGTCGGGCTGCTGCAAGCGCGAGTTTGTGGTATCCACAGCAAACGTTAATCTTTTTTCCGAATTGAAAATCAAAGAGACATGGGGCTTGAATCCTCTACTTGTCCTGTGCCTGATGGGAAGCACCCCAAGGTCAAATAAAGGTTTCAAACCGACCCCGTCATTTTAAAGCCGCGTTTATATCCTCTTCCAGAATGCTTGCCCTGGTTACGCCCGTGTACCGCTTGAATACTGCGCCGTCCTTTTCGAGGATCAATGTGGGAACGGCATGTATAGTAAATTTGGAAGCTAACTCGTTGTTGGTATCAACGTCCACTTTCTTGAACTCTACCTTATCCCCGAATTTCTTCTTCAGCTCTTCAATGATAGGGTCCTGCATCTTGCATGGACCGCACCATTCTGCAAAAAAATCCATTAGTATAACTTTACTCATCTTGTTTTCTCCTCGGGTAACAGAGTCCGCAAGATTTGCACTTCTCTTTCATCTTTTTCTTATTCCGTCTATTCTCTGGCAAACCTGCTACCACACATTCAGTATAGCGTTATGGTTTAAAATAGTTGCCTTTTAGCCTTATTTTAAACCCTCAAGAATTTTTATTATTTCCTCAATATCCGGAAGTTGTGCAATCGGATAGACCTTCATGAACACTACCTGTTGTTTTTCATCGATAATTATGTTCGCCCGTTCGGAAAATCCTTCCTTTTCCCTGAATATGCCAAACAATTTTGCAACCTCGCCATGCTGCCAGAAATCGGAAAGGAGCCTGGTATTCTTGATGCCCAGCTCTTTTGCCCAGGCTTTTTTCGACGGGACGGTATCCACGCTTATACCCAGTGCAACCGTGCCCAGTTTCTCAAACCTGCCGTGATTCTTTTCAAGCGACTTCATCTGGTCTGCACATACGGGTGTCCAGGCAAGGGGATGAAAAGACAGAAGCACTCTTTTTTCTGTAATATCGAATAAGCGCATCTTTTTGCCGTCCTGGTCGCTTAAAGTAAAATCCTTCACTTTATTTCCTGTTTTAACCATATTCGAATTCCTCCTCTATCCCCCTGATAATATGTTTGAATCGTATATTAAAATATCGTGAAGGCGAAGGCATCAGTCAGATTTATATAGTGAACTTACATATTATGTGGAGGTGGAAAGAGATGAGAATCAGTAAAAGTAATCTTTTAATAATCGGGATTGTGCCCATTATACTTGGCATGGTAATAATGTACAATAGCTGGATTGCTGTTCAAACACTGTTCCCGCTGGGCATGACAACCTATTTGATATATAACCAGCTGGTTGTTATCGGCGCCGCAGTGTTTTTGGGCGGTTCTGCTTACTGGGCGATACTTGTTTATTACATACATTTGATGCAGGAAAACGAAGTTCTTATCCAGGATAATTTTACCCAACTGGCAGGCAGCGGGACAGCGCATCTTGAAAATGCCAAGACGCTTATCACCAAAGTCCTGGAAGATATCAAATCTGCTGAGTTGTTGAAACCTCAGCAGTAAATTTATTTTATTTCAATATATTGCTGGCAGCCTCAACAGCCGGTCCCATTTTCTTAACCACACCGTTCCTGTGAAGGACTATCTCTACAGCCTGTACCGTGCTTAAAATATCCAGTTTACTTATATTGCCCATGCTTCCGATCCTGAATATCTTTCCTTCAAGAGAACCCTGCCCGCCTGAAACCTGGATGCCCAGTTCCTTTATCCCGCCGCGAAGTTTCTTGTCGTCTATGCCTGTTGGTATTTTCATGGCAGTGACGGTGTTTGAATATTTGCTATATTTGTTCAACTGCGGGAACATCTCTACATCCATCGCATCTGCGGCTGCGCGCAGGGCTTCTGAAAACCTGGCATGCCTTTTAATGCGCGCATCAAGCCCTTCTTCCTTTACAATACGCAGGGCCTCATGCAGCGCAAAAAACAGCGGAACTGCCGGAGTATAAGGGGTCTGTGCGGTCTCTTTGCCTGCTGATTTCCTGTAGGCTTTCAAATCCATATAATAAGGCGGCTTCTCGACCATTGAATCCCATGCTTTCTTGCTCACGGAAATTGCGGATAATCCTGGCGGGGCGCCGATACACTTCTGGGAACCCACAACAGCAATATCCACACCCCATTTATCAACAAGCACTTCATCCCCTCCGATTGTGGTTACGCCGTCCATGATGAACAGCGCGCCGTATTTTTTAGCCAATTCCCCAACTTCTTTTGCCGGGTTCTTGATGCCCACCGATGTGTCATTATGAACAAGGGTAACGGCTTTGGCTCCTTCTGCCAGCGTGCTCTCGACTTTGTCTAACTCTATGGACTCTCCTTTTGTCCAGTCGAATTTGACCGGCTTTACATTGCCGTAGCGCTCGCCAATCTCCCTGAAGCGCTCCCCGAACTTTCCGTTCTCGATGGTCACGAGTGTATCTTTTTCACCTATGACATTTCCGACGGCAGCTTCCATGGCGCAACTCCCTGAACCGCTTATGATATAAACATCATTTTTTGTCCCGAAAAGCTCCTGGAGTATTGTTCTGCATTCATTGTACATGTCGCCGAATTCCTTGCCGCGGTGACCGATTATGGGCTTTGACATGGCGCGGAGTATCCTCGGCGCCACAGGCACAGGACCGGGTATCATCAGTAAAGTATTTTCAAGGTTCATGATTGTGGTTTCTCCTTTGATAATTTTTGCATAATACAACTAACTTGCATGTATATCTTTTGCCGATAAGTGTGTGTAAAATCTATTGGTTTTAATTTTGGCTTAAACCAACTTTGCGCTCTTGGCGTGCTTTGCGGTGCAGGATTTTTCACCGCAGAGGGCGCAAAGGACGCAAAGAATTTGCTTAACACCAAACTATTTTACAGTCTCGCCGATAAAAGTTAGAAATCATTTAATATACGTTTAAAGCTTTTTATGTTAAATATGCATAAAGTCGGAATCGCAGATACCACATTCTCCCGCATTAACATGGGGAAAATAGCAATCGATGAGCTGAAAAAGGGCGCATCAGTGCAGATTGAACGCTGCACGGTTCCCGGAGTGAAAGACCTGCCTGTGGCATGCAAGATACTGGTTGAGGAAAAAAATTGCGATATCGTGATGGCTCTGGGTATGCCCGGCTCGCAGCCCATCGACAAGATGTGCGCGCATGAAGCCTCGCAGGGAATAATACAGGCGCAGTTGATGACAAACACGCACATCATCGAGGTCTTTGTGCATGAGGATGAGGCAAAGGACGAAAAAGAGCTGGCGTGGCTCATGGAAAAACGCACGCGTGAGCATGCCCAGAACGTAATTAATCTCTTGTTCCACCAGGAAAAATTGCAGCGTGAGGCAGGCACAGGGCAGAGACAGGGTTTTGCCGATGTCGGGACGATAAGGTAATAGAGGTATTATCACAAATATAATTCTACATTAGAGTTGCATTCAGAATAAAAATCAGTTACGATGGACAGGTTGGGGAGTGGGGGTTAGTGTATTAAAAAAGATTGTCCTGCCCATCGCAACCCTAAAAACTTCATCATCGTATAAATAATTAACGTTTTGATTTTCGGAGGTGCTAAGTTAACACCATCTGAATTTCTACCAAAAGAAAAGTATAAATGTTATAATAAGAATCATATTTTCAATAATATTAGGAGGTCTTATGTGCTGTAATAAAAAAATGGCAGGCTATGTGCTGTATGCAATAGGAATAATTGGCGGTGTGGAAGGAGTGACCAATACTCCAAAAAGTATTATGATAAGCGTAATAGCTTTGATTGTGATTGCAATCGGTAGCTACCTGCTTGTGAAAGAATAAGCTAATTTTTTTATTATCCAAATAATTTAAGATGAACCTGAAAGGAAGTAAAACCGAAAAGAACCTGCTTGCAGCCTTTGCCGGGGAATCCCAGGCAAGAAACCGCTATACATACTTTGCAAGCGCGGCAAAAAACGAAGGATACGAGCAGATATCAGCGATTTTCCTTGAGACTGCTGATAATGAAAAGGAACATGCAAAGATGTTCTTCAAGCACCTTCAGGGCGGTGATGTGGAGATAACGGCAATGTATCCTGCCGGCGTTATCGGGAAGACCGCTGACAATTTACTCGCAGCAGCCGAGGGTGAAAAACTTGAATGGGGCACGCTTTACCCCGGATTTGCAAGGATTGCAAAAGAAGAGGGATTCCCGAAAGTCGCAGAGACGTTTACGGAAATCGGTGAAGTTGAGCAATTCCATGAATTGCGGTACAGGGTGCTGTTAAAGAGCGTAAAGACGGGTTCTGTCTTTAAGAAGAACAGCACTGTAAAATGGCACTGCCGCAACTGCGGCTATATCCATGAAGGCACGGACGCGCCAATAGAATGCCCTGCATGCAAGCACCCGCAATCATATTTTGAGGTACTGGCTGAAAACTGGTAGTCATGGGAACGAATGGCGCTCTTGACTGCGATATTAAACTCTGCGGCTCTCTCTGCTGTCGCAACTGTGCTGTCCTGACTGCGGACGAGTTAACCGGCCTGATAGCAAAAGTCAGGAAAGAATACGCTCTTGAACTTGACCCGGGAAAGTATTTCAGGCAGGCTAAAGGCGAGCATGGGATTTACTATGCAGTGAAGATGATACGGGGACAGTGTATCTTCCTTAATAAAGAGAAACGCTGCCGCATATACAGGTGCCGTCCTGCCCTCTGCGAGTTATATCCTGTTATTGATGTGGATGCTGTGGATGAGCGCTGCCCGATTGTGAGCAAACTGCCGCAGGAGACGCTGGATGGTTTGAAGAGGCGGTATGCGGAGGAGGTAGATGAAGGGATACGGAAAGAGCAGAGGTTTATGTTTGTTTGAGCGATAAATCACACTTCAGGCTAAAACCATTTCTTTTTCGTGAACAGGCATTCCCTGTTTAGCCACCTCACATTCTGCAATGCGTATATCCAGCGCATTCAGGAATTTTACAAGCCTTTTGACCACGATATCTTCTTTATTGATCTGGTATAGCTTGGCATTCCCGACCTGCCGCGTCATTGTTACCATGCCGAGTTCTTCCAGCAACGGCAGCGCCTTCATGAGAGTGGTGTAATGTATTTCTGCCTCATCTGCGATGTCGGTTAGCGTGAGGTCGATATCCTGGTATTCCCAGAGGACAGCAAGTATTTTGGCGGTTGCAGAGCCTGTGAAGAGTTTTTCGAGGGACATTTTATATCACTTCAAATGTCTTTATCATGCACCCACCATTCCCCCTCTAATGTGTGCTCCTTCTTCCATACAGGAACTTCGACCTTCAAACGCTCAATGGCTTCCCGCAGCACCGGAAAAAGCTGTTCCCTGTGGCTGGCAGCCACAACGATATAGACGATGTCCTCACCGGCTTTGATGATTCCAGTCCTGTGATGCATCAGCACGTCTATGATACCTTCTTTTTCTTTAAGCCCTGTGCAGATTTCATTCATTTTTTGCAGCGCAAGCCCGCCGTATTCCTCAAATTCCAGGAATTCCGTGTGGGCGTCCTTTGAGACAGCCCTTACAATTCCCGTGAATGTCCCGATAGCACCTGCTTTTTCTATGTCCTTTGACTTTCTGATTTTATGGATGAGCGACTCAAGCGTATGATATTCAGGCTGCTTCAGGATGATATTAACCAGTTCTTCAATATCCGCGCTTTCCGGCTTATCCAGCCGTTTAATAATATCTGGAGCCTCAACGTCACCGAGGGCTATTTTGGGCAGTTTGCTATCTTTAAAACCTTCAACAACAGCAAAATCCATTCCGGCATTAGCCAGTTCATCCAAGGCGCTTGAAAGGTTATTATCACGCGAGAATTTCACAAGTTCGTCAGGAGTAACAGCCACCACAACATCAGCGCCGGCTTTCGCATGTTTCCAGGTATCTGTATCAGGCGTGTTAATCGTGTGCTCATGCAGGTGTTTTATTGTTCCTACAGAACTGTGTTCCTTGAGAGCCTTAACCAGCGTCCCTACCAATGTGGTTTTCCCTGTTTTTTTATACCCGACTACCGATATGATTTTCATAAACCGACACCTCACTTTATGCGGTGTTCAGGTATGCTGTTGCATACCTGTCGTTCGATAAAACTTTCATAAATTTTTTTCATAACTACATGGATTCCGGCGCTGTTATCCCGAGCGTATCCAGCGCATTTGCCAGAACGATTCGGGAACAATCAACAAGCGCCAGGCGCGCAGCCCTGAACTCGGGCTCGGCGGCAAGAACCGGCACATACCTGTAAAACTGGTTAAAAGCATCTGCCAGTTCCCTTGCATAAATCGCCAGGAAATTGGGTTTTAATTCCCGCGCCGCGCTATCTATGGCATTTTCAAAGCATGACAATTTTTTTATCAATGCTATTTCCTGTTCCTCAAGAAGCACATTCGGGTCAAACGTCTCAAAGGCAATCCCCTCGTCCCCGGCATTCCTTATAATACTGCATGCCCTGGCATGGGCGTACTGGATAAAGGGCGCGCCCTGTTTTTCAAAGTCTACTGCTTCCGCCCAGTCAAAGGTGGTGGCTTTTTCCGGAGAAACCCTCACTATATCGTACCTCACTGCGCCTATGCTTACAAAACTCGCGACCTTCTTTTTAAACTCTTCATCCGTATCCGGGCGCTTTTTTCTTACTTCCAGAAGAGCCGCTTTTTCGACCTCATCCAGCAATTCGTCAGCCGAGATGAAAACGCCGCGCCGCGTGCTCATAGAGCCTTCGGGCAGCGACACGAACTCAAAAATTACGATTTCGGGTTCCTTTAAATTAAGAATCCGAAGCATCGCTTTCAGTTGCGATGAAATGAGCTTGTGGTCTGCGCCGAGAACATCAATCATCCTGTCGCACTGCCCTGTTTTCCATTCATGATATGCAAGGTCGCGGGTGGTATAAAGAGATGTCCCGTCAGAGCGCTGGATTACCAGGGATTTTTGAATTCCCATATCATTTAAATCGACCATTAACGCATCGTCTTTTATTTCGGCGCGGTCAAGTTTCCTGATTCTATCCATCATCCTGTTGACAGAGCCTGAGCGCACGAACTGTGACTCCCAGATGAATTTATCATGGTGAATATTCATTCGCCTGAGTGATTCTTTTATCCCCTCCATGCAGGTATCGATTGCATCTTTGAATTTTTTGTTTGTCTCCGGGTTCCCGGTTTCATATTCTTTCATGATACCGTTCACTTCTGGAGAGTGCTCTTTTTCATCCACAAGAGACTTGTTTGCGTTTATGTACACTTCGGCAATTGCATGGTCTTTCTTTTTGGTCTTATCGAACTTGAAATTCGAAAGTCCCCATACAACGACTGCAATCTGCCTCCCCATATCGTTTATATAATACTGGGTCTCGACGTCATATCCTGCGCGCTTCAATATCCGCGCAAGCGTATCGCCTATTACAGAGTTCCTGATATGACCGATATGCAAAGGACCGTCAGGGTTTGCTGATGTGTGTTCCAGGATTACTTTTCCCTTGTAACCCAGGTTTCCGAAGTTCTCCCTGTCGAGTAAAACACGCAGGGTAGTCTCGTTGAGGAAGATGCGGCTGACAAAAAAATTGATATAAGGCCCTGCAGTTTCCGCCCTCTCGATATAGGAGTCTGGAGGTATCTTGATGTTGTTGTATATAACTTCACATATATCTTTCGGGCTTCGCCTGTATTTTGGAGCCAGCTTAAAAGCCACAGAAGATGATATATCTGCATGAGGGCTTTCATTTAATGACGTGTCGTCGGTTTCAAATCCTGCGCTGGCTACTGCATTTGATAATATTGATGAAACTTCGTCTTTGAATTTCAGGAACATAAAACGAGGGTAACACACAAGCTTAGTACATAATTTTTTCTTAACAAATATCTATCAATTGAATGTTATCATAATTGATAATTAATATGATAACATGTTAGCTTTTGTTTATTCATATTTGATAAACAACCAGATAACAAATGATAAATAATTGTATTCAAACATGGTTGTAAAAAGCATTATAACCCTTTGAAAGGTAGTTGTATTTTACAAGGAGACACAGCATGGGCATTCTGATATACTCTACCAGAAATTGTCCGAATTGCAGGGTACTGAAGCAATTTCTGGAAAACAAAAATGTACCATTTAATGAGGTAGATATGGCTACCCCGGCAGCACTGACCGAGTTGCGCATGAACGGAGTGTTCACTATGGCTGCGCCGGTGCTGCAAATAGATAATAAATTCCATACATACAACGAACTGTTCACACAGGACAGGATTAACCACGACAAGCTGGAATCCCTGATTAAAGATGCCAGATAAACTTTAAGAAAGTTTAATCAAAAATCGTCGCGCCTGTTTATAAACCTTTATGAAAGGTTTATCAAAAGAAGGGGTATGCTGCCGCATACCCCAACACTGCGTAAACCGAAGTTTCGGTTTACCGACAGTTTCGAGGCAGGACGCAACCCTGGCAAAAACCGCATGACAAAGGAAAAAGGTGGAACAATGGGCAAATATATTGAAGTTCAGATATTAAATCAGATAGAAGAGCATAAAGAGGAGCTATATGAGGCAATTCTTCGGGAAAAAGAGCAATCTTCCCCGGCTCCAAAAACACAGGCAGTCCAAACTACAAAAGAAGTGCAGACCATCCAGAAAACCCTTGGCGGCTCTTTAGTCTCGGTTATACCCAAGGTCAGGACAACAGACGGTCACCTGATGGACTGGGACAGGAACACCATTGTCAAGCAATTGATGAAGGAAACAAAACTCAGCGAAGAGTTCCACGGAAAAGCTGCGATCACGGAAGAAGAGGCAAAGGATATTGCAAAGGAGACCGAAAAAAGAATAAAAGAAATCGGTGTAAAATTCCTTTCAGGCCCCCTGGTGCGGGAACTGGTCAATATAATACTCCTTGAGCGCGGGCACACCGAATGGCGCAACATCTCGACAAGGGTTGGAACGCCGGTTTTTGACGCTTACAAGATTGATATGGGCACAGGTTTTGAGGCAAATGACAATGCAAACCTTCAGGAGAATGCAGAGACCTCGCATAAGAAGAAAGCTGACAAGATGAGTAAGGAGCAGTACCTTCTCATGCTCCCGCCAAAACTTGCGGATTCGCACCTGAACGGCGATATACATATACATGACCTTGAGTACTTCGGGACGCGGGCGTTCTGCCAGGACTGGGATTTGCGGTATTTCTTCTATTACGGTCTGATGCCTGACGGAAGCGGCACAAAAGCCAGTGTTGCAGGACCTGCAAAGAAAGCAGAAGTAGCTATACTCCATGCAGTCAAGGCACTGGGCAGCGCGCAGACGAATTTTGCGGGCGGGCAGGGATTCTATAATTTCCTGACATTTATGGCGCCATTTTTTGAAGGCATGAGCTACGATGAGATAGAACAGCTCATGCAGATGTTCGTTTATGAAATGACCCAGATGATGGTGGCACGCGGCGGGCAGCTTGTATTTTCCTCCGTACAGTTGTCCCCCGGCGTCCCCTCACTCTGGCGCGATAAGCCCGTTGTTTATAAAGGCACTATCTGGGACGGCGGTTTGTTTCCCAAACGAACATACGGGGAATTCGAGCGCGAGGTCAGGCTTTCATTTGAGGCGCTGATGAACGTTATGCTGAAAGGCGATTACTGGGGAAAGCCGTTCAATTTCCCCAAACCCGAGATAAGCATCGAGCCTGATTTCATGGTTGAGGATGAGGAGTTCAACCGCTCGCATCCTGATATTCTGAGCTACGACGAGCTTTATACCAAGGCGTTTGAGCTGGCGGCGAAGTACGGAGCGCCGTATTTTGATAACCAGCTTCCCGAGTACAGGGGCGCGGGAAAAGGCATAAGCTGCTACCAGTGCTGCGCATATAATTTCTCATCCTCGCTTGAAAAAGACTCGGAGTTTGAGGATAAGCTTTACTTCAGGGATGGAAAGCATTTTTCGATGGGAGCCTGGCAGGTAGTGTCGCTTAACTGCCCCCGGGCTGCGTACAAGGCAAAGAAGAACGACGTGGCACTGTTTGTCGAACTTAAGCAGATGATGGATATGTGCATGGAACTCTTCAGGGTGAAGCGCAGGTGGATGGATATCGTTATCAAGAATAACAGGATGCCGTTTGCGACGCAAAGACCGAAAGACCCGTATACCATGCAGCGCGGCGAAATCGCGGTTGATACGAAAGGGCTTGTTTATACTATTGGCGTTGTGGGCATCAACGAGATGGTGCAGCACCATATCGGCAAAGAGATTTACGAGAGCGAGGAGGCACGCAGGCTTGCGATACGAGCCATGTTCGAAATGAAGTTCTATGCAAAGGAACTCTCTGAGAAGTTTGGCATGGAGATAGCGCTTGCCCGGACGCCTGCCGAGACGACGGCACAGCGATTCGCAGTCTCAGACCTGCTGCACAAGGAATACAGGACATGCGCAGAGCCAATCATAAAAGGCAATGTCCCGGAGGCGCTCTCGCACATCCACGAGACGCGCGACCTGCCAGTGTATTATACCAATGGCACGCATGTTCCCCCGAGCGCGGACGTATCGCTCCCGCAGCGCATCAAGCTTGAGGAGACCTTCTTCCCGATAGTGGACGGAGGCAATATCCTGCACATCTGGCTTGGAGAAGCTGCGCCTGACCCGCATGGGCTAAAGGAGTTTGCCATGAACATAGCGAAGAACACGCAGGTGGGCTATTTTGCTTTCACGAAGGACATGACTGTGTGCATGGATGATTTCCATGTGGCGTCAGGACTAC
Organism: Candidatus Methanoperedens sp.; assembly: GCA_023249275.1. Classification (GTDB taxonomy): domain Archaea; phylum Halobacteriota; class Methanosarcinia; order Methanosarcinales; family Methanoperedenaceae; genus Methanoperedens. The sequence goes on along the minus strand of JAHFCV010000013.1, from coordinate 4,253 downwards.
TGGAGGAGTGCCCCAACTGCGAGAGCGATAATGTGGAGCATCTGAGCAGGGTTACTGGTTACATCCAGGCTGTTTCAGGGTGGAATGAGGGCAAGAAGCAGGAGCTGAAGGACAGGAAGAGGTATGGGGTGGGAGGGGCGATGTGATGTTACGAGTTGCCACAAAGTTTGCAATTCTTGGTCATAAAGTTCGCAACTGCGATCTCACTTATCACAAAATAAGGGGCAATAATCTGTGGAGCAAGTAACTATGTATAGAGTTGGTATGAAAATATGTCTCGGAAAAAGAAAGATTTGGAGGATATGGAATACAGCCCTAAAATGGAATGGTAATGAATGGAGAGTCGACAATAATAAAGTGAGGCAAGAGGTTGTACCGTACACGAGCGCTATTTATCTCATCATGAAAAAGGACGCGGTAGGAGTTTTAAAATTGCGTTTTGAGATCGAACGCGAGCTAAAGAATATTGTAGAAACTATAGAGCTTATACAAGCTTCCCCAACCACGTCTTCGACAAATATCCATATCGATGTAAATATAAACGTTAATAACCTCCATATCCCTTTTGCTTCCCTTATTCCGTCGGTGTTAAATAGACATTCAAATAATATTAATGACTTAATAGATATTAAGCACGAATTAGAGGCAAAAAAGGCGAAATGTGACTTTTATCTCTACGCAATAAAAAATCTGAGCGAAAGCTTAGAAGTATTTAACGATGAAGAAAAAGTAAGGATTCTTGGAGCCTTGTTCCAGTTTCGGGATGCTAAGGACCAATATACACGTCTCATTGCTAACAACCCATATTTTAAACACGATGCAGAGAATTGGGGGTTTATTGGAAACGAGGCTGACTTTTATACCCATGATGATAGGGTCAGTAATTTCAGAGATGATATCGCAAATAGATTTGATTGGGTAAAGATTGATGAAAAACATATATTCAGTTTAGATGACTTTGACGATTATCTGAACTATTATATTGAAATTCTGAAGAAATATATCAAAGACCTAATGATTCATTAAACCTGTGAGTTGACACAAAGTTTGTAAAAAATAATCATAAAGTTTACGATTGGAACTCCACTAAAAGTTGGTAAAATGATAAAAACCATGCCCCTTAATAGCCCACTCATCTGCGCCGCCCTCGAATCCAAATCCACCCCCCTCCCCGATTCGCGCCTCCACTGGCGTAACCTCGTCTCATACTTAGGCGACCGCAACGAACCTGTGCAACGCTTCATGTCGCAGCGAGAAAAGTGCATCCAGAAATCTACGAGGTAAAACATGGCATCATGTTTAATTCAAAAAAATAATAAAACTGTTGAAACGAACTTGTTTGACTTCAGTACAAATATCATAGTTTCCTCCGAAAATCTGGCTGAAGAACCTGAAATAGTAAATCCCGAACTACAGAAGGCTCTCTCCAAAATTGACGCTCTTGATTTTAAACTGTCGCAGCACTTCAATAATAAATTCATAGTGCAGCGGTCTTTGACGCGGCAACTTGTCAGCTTTCAAGCCAACAAAACTATGGCGTCTTATCGCTGGTACAAGTACAAGGAGGCATTTTCTGCTCCTCTTGTAGAGTATCTACTTAACAGATACAAGATTGTTTCTGGCAAAGTTTTAGATCCATTTGCAGGAAGTGGAACAACCCTGTTTGCAGCAGGTGCTGTAGGCATGAATGTTGATGGCATCGAACTGCTCCCCATAGGTCAGCAAATTATTGCAGCCAGGTTGTGTTTAGAAAAAGAATTTACATCAGATGATTTTGCTGCTATCAAAAGGTGGTTGAAAACGTGTCCGTGGAAGGAATCACAAGTCAGATACCCGCTGCCCAAATTGCGAATTACAGACGGTGCATACTCAATAGAGACAGCCGAAGCAATCGAGCGATACATGGGTACGATGCAGAATGAGAAAAAGTGCGTTCAGATTATCCTGCGTTTTGCCCTGCTGTGCGTCCTGGAATCCATCAGTTTTACTCGTAAAGATGGTCAGTATCTTCGATGGGATTATCGATCCGGACACAGGAAAGGGGGGAAACCGTTCGATAAAGGAGAAATCCTTGATTTTGACCGGGCAATATGTACAAAGATTGAGGATATTTTGAATGACCTGAAGCTCGGTGGTGGACTTCTGGATGAGTGCAATCATGGCAATATTCATCTTTTTCAGGGTTCATGTCTGAATATAATGCCAAAGCTGCCGGATGATTCTTATGATGCGATAGTAACCTCTCCCCCGTACTGCAATCGATATGACTACACCCGGACTTATGCTCTGGAATTGGCATTGCTTGGAGTAGACGAGAAAGAGCTAATCAACCTCAGGCAGCAGATGCTAAGTTGTACTGTTGAGAATCGCGCCAAAGACTTGCTTGCGATAAATCACCTATGGGCTAAAGCCATAGAGGCAGCAGATACTCAAGAATTGCTGCAAACCATATTACGATATTTGGAAGAACAAAAGGCACAAGGTAAGCTGAATAATACTGGCATCCCCAGAATGGTAAGGGGTTACTTCTATGAGATGGCATGTATTATCGCTGAATGTTCGCGCGTGATGAAACAAAATGGATTTTTATTCATGGTTAATGATAATGTTCGCTATGCAGGCGCAAGCATCTCAGTTGATATGATACTTTCATCGATAGCTGAAAAGCTAGGGTTCAATGTTGAAAACATTCTTGTACTTCCGAATGGCAAAGGTAACAGCAGCCAGCAAATGGGTGAGCATGGGCGTGATGCTTTGCGAAAATGTGTATATGTCTGGAGAAAATCATAATGTCCGCAGACAAGCCGCATCGCCAGCATCTGACAAGTAGTGATGACCTTAGAACAACTTACGAGGAGACGCGAGCGGGTTTCGTTGCCCTCGCACTCGAAAGGAACCGCAGGGCAACGCCATTTATTGAGGAAGCGAGGTCTTTAAAAGCGGCTGCATCTCAAGCCTCAACCCCGGCTTCATTGATAGATATAGATGGGATTCAACCTGCTATGCTAACTGCGGCTGGAGTTTCAGATAAAGCTGCGGGGCATATGGAAGAGCAAGACAAAGAGGAAGCGATACAAGGACTGATAAAACAGTTCCTTGAACCCGCAGGATCAAAATTTGTTGAAGAGCTGGTATTTCGATTCCTTTTGACACGAGGGGACGCATTAGGCGGATCTATGCGAAATGTGGGAGGAGCAATGGCACAACGCAAGCTTACCCGCGCAATCATTGCTACTCTTTCTGTTGCAGGAATTTCATATCAATGGCTTTCTGAAAAGAGCAACACATGGATACAAGGGACAGGAGACGATCCCGATATAGAGCTATACGCAAAAGGGCTTAGTTGGTCAAGTCGTGGTCGGAATCGGACAGTCAGATATAACCTTACTGTGCCATTTTTGAAGAAAAATGTAGACCTGTGCCTTTTCAATTGCAGTAATGAGGAACTTTCCGGTAGTTATAAAAATCCTGCCCTTTATGTTGCACTTGGAGAACTTAAGGGTGGTATTGACCCCGCCGGGGCAGATGAGCACTGGAAAACTGCAAGAACATCCCTATCCCGAATAAATATGGCATTTGCAAATCATGGGCTTTCGCCCCACTTATTCTTTGTGGGAGCCGCGATTGAAAATAGCATGGCTGAGGAAATCTGGAGCCAATTGGAAGATGGTACGCTTAGTAATGCTGCCAACTTGACTGATTCAAATCAGGTTGCTTCCTTATGCCGGTGGTTATGCAGCCTATAAATAAACCTCATTTCGGAACGACCATGAATAAAGGTAAATTCGCCCCCTCCCATCCCGCAAACACACGGCGCCGACAAACGAGCGCGGGGATGGGGGCGCCTCTTTTTTCTGAGATTTGGCTGCATCGGCTTTGAATAAGCGCCGAAAATTAATCGTGTTGAATTTATAAATTTAAGACGGGATTTACAGGATTAACTGGATTGAAACTTAAATTTATCCCCTGAATCCTGTTATCCTGTCAAAAAAATGAAATGTGGTAAAAACCATTATATTCAAAGCGCTTTAAAAATCCAGCCTCCCTCAATTCCTGCTAATGCCTCGCCCCCTTCCATCCCGCAAACACGGCGCAGACACACGAGTGCTGAGGATGGGGCACTCAGTATAAATTCCTAAATTCCCGTTAAATTAGGCACTACATAAAGCACGTCTTTTACTCATTTTGTCGCTGCTTCTCGAAATAATACTTTCAAACACCGAAACATTTATTTTATCATAGTGCCTATATAG
>JAHFCV010000148.1 GCA_023249275.1 Candidatus Methanoperedens sp. | reverse complement strand
CCCGACAATCCTGCCAAAGTCCGGGTGAAGCAGCGCATCGCCGCCGCCGAGGATAATATCTATATCCTTCAGAGGATGCCGCACCGCCATGAAGTCCTCGCATATGTCCTTGAACATACCAAATGACATCGTATCGTTCTTCTTAATGAGGTAGCAGTGCTTGCAGTCAAGCTGGCAGTAGTTGACAATGTGCATATCCAGGTATCTCCATGAGACTACCTTGCGGCTGCGGGCACATGCACCGATCTTTATAACCGCCTTTAGCGGACTTACATCCATCTATGCCGACCTCTTGAAAACTATTCTTCCATTCTTCCCAGCGATTACATGAACCTCGCAGGGCGTGCCGGTCGGACTGCAAATAACCATCGGTTGTGAAACGGAACCGGGGCAGTCCTTGCCTATTATTCTATCCACATACCCACCACCGCCTTCGCCCCCGCTGCCTGAGCCGATCTCCACGCCTTTGTAGAGCGCCTTTCCCATGCCATAGGTGTCTATGGTTATATCTTTGTTAATCCCCGCGGTCAGCGCAAGCCCATCTGCACCTATGACACGCCGGAGCACCAGTTCCTTATTGGCTTCTAAAAACTTCCAGATCGCCTTCTCTATTATATCTTGCGTATCGTTGGTACTCTTCTCCATTATCTCCTACTCCGCGTACTCCCAATCATAGTTGAAACGCATCGCTTCTATCTGCTCGTATTTCTCTTTCCCGCTGAACCTGAGCACCTGCTTAGTGCACAGGAAATCCATCTGGTTTCCTGTAAGTTCATCTTCCAACCGGACGGTCTTCCCCACGAGATCTGACGTGTCTATATACCTCGGTTTTAAACTTGCCGAGATGTAAACCGTCGGTGCATGATACGACTCCACAAGTTCATGGGCATAGGAATCGCACTTAAGTTGCGTGTCGAAGTCCATTTTCGGGATAATGTCTGCTCTGAGACCGAACAGGTTTATTGATCTCCCAGCTACGCCAAACATAAACTCCTCCACCTTGACAGTACAACCCCAGAAGCCGGTTATGTTTAAGCCTGTGTTCGGTGACACGTTCATTGATAACGAATAGTAGCGGTTATCCGTCGCGTGGTTTATCACCTGTCCGGCTGGCACCTTGAGATAAAAACGCTCTTCCAGCAATTCATCTGGGCCCTCTGGCGGCCCCGAGAACCCGCGCAGCTTCACGCTTCCCGTCTTGTCGCTTCCCGTTGGGTTCGAGACCGTGACCTTCAGGTAATTTCTCATCGTCGGCTGGGTCGCGGGATTGACGTAAAAGTCGTTTGACGTGATGCTTACGGTGTCCAGCAGTGGCGTATCTCCGAGCGTCTGTGTCTTTAAGTTCCCCTTGCCTTTGATTACCACATGATTCAGCAGCTTCTTGTAATCCTTCCCTATACCCTTCGGCGGCTGGAGTTTCCAGTCTGGAAGTGTCCGTGTGTCTTTGCCTTCTATCCGGACGGCATTGCCCGTCCCGCCGCCCAGTCCCGTTATATTGGTGACGTCTTTTACAAGCGTATCCCCCTGCTCCAGCGAAACGGGGAAATAAGTGCCTTTCGGCGTATCCTTCGGGATCGTTAGGTTGGCTGTATTTGGGTTAAGCCCATCCTGGTCAGTGTAAGTGATACTTAATGTGAGATTCGAGCCGGTTATGTCCGTGAGCGTTTTCGCCCAGAGCATGAGACCGTATGGATGAGTTAAAAGGTCTGAAAATCCCGCACCCACTTCGAAGTTCCCAAATGCGACCGTGTCTATCGAAATCATCTGTGGGATGATGTAGATGTAATTGTCGTCCTGCAAACTGTCGACCTTGATTGCCCACTGACCGGTGCGGGATACTTCCAGGATATCCATCAACTTCGTTAATTCAGTAAATGCATCCCAGATGGTGTTTGTAAAGGTCGGAGAGATTAATTCCGTTGCGAAAAACGATGGATAATATGGCAGCCTGCTGGGATCGTATTTATAGGTCTGCTTTTTCACGACCCCGGCGGAGTTTGCCATCCTGCAGAGGTCGGCAAGTATGAAGTCTATTGATTGATTGACATAGCTCTCAGTGCCGCCTGCCGACTCTGTAATGTATATTGCCTCAAGCTCCTTGCGCCAATCGTAAACGTCTGTGGTCAGAGACCTGTACTTGTTGCTGCCGCGTCGATAATCCGGTGCGCGCAAATACCCATCGAACAGCTTTCTATTCCCATCATAGAACCGAATCCCGCGGGCTTTTTCGAGCGCCGGGTCTGGCGTATTCCTGACCGAAGTTATCCGCAGCACATCGCCTTCGAATAACGACCTGGTTATCTCTATCGACGCGCCTTTTGGGTGCAGAACCTCATATGTACCATTGCCGAAGCCGTCGGGGCTTTTTACATAGCCTTCAAATCTTAGTGTCACACTGACACGGAATTGTCCTGCGTGATAATATAACTATCGTATCACTATTGTAATACGTAGATACATTTAGAGATTGCGCGACAGGTCTCAGTAGTGTGGTCACTCAATCCGAAACGATGCCTTCACTCAGCGTTTCCTGGACAATCTCCCTGACCGCCTCCCTGAACTCAGGGTCATTGTAGTCGAACTCTGTAGCCTGCCTGGGCTCCTGCGATACCTGCTGGTTTGAATACCATGCAGGCGGCTCTCCCATGCCCATCACGGATTCCTGTCCGGGCACCGAACCCTCCACAACCTCCCGGAGTTCGCTAATATTCCTTGGTCCGATGTAGTTCTTACCCGATATCCCCTCCCATCCCGCCCCGGATATGAGCGGGTTGGCTATTTGCGCAAGCTCCTCATATCTTTCATCCCTTGTGAACAATACGCGATTCTTGACCGCTTCCGGAGTCCCGGGCATGAAACCCACCACAGGACCGTAGCTCTTCATTGCCGCATAGTAAGCGGCGATCTTCTTGAGATCGACCAGCTTCTCGATGTCTTCTGGCTTTGCGAGTTCGGCTCCCTTGCCATAGCGAACTGCATACTTATCATAGCCGCCAATGTCCATCGGCTGGAACCTGGACAGGTCCGTGCCCTGCTCCGGCAGTTCTAACTCCTTTCCCTGCTCCGCATCCCGCAGCCCGGATACCTTCTCATACAGCGCCCTGTACTCAACCAGCGCAGCCTCGATGACCTTTATCTGTGCTTCTGACGTCGGATCGCTGTACCCCTTCGCCCTGGCGTCTTCTATTTTCTTCTTCTCCCCCCTGAGATCCTTCTCTGCACTCTGTATCGCTGACCTGACAGTGTTCAACTGCCGGTTATACATCTTTATGTTCGCCGATTTCCTGAGATCGTACCTCTTCTTTTCCTTCTGAGCTTCATTCTCAGGACGACCGCGATTATCCAGGGTTCGCGCATTGATATCCTCCACGCCTGCAGTGTACTCCGCCTCATACCTGCCCCATGCCTCATCCCGCTGAAGTTCACGCTCTGGAAGGTTCTCAATATATAACTGCGCGCTCAGCCACTCTAAGTTCTCCTCCCGCGTCTGCGTGATAAAGTTCCAAGAAAAAGCCGCTCCGCCGAGGTCTGCAGGATAGAAATGCCCGCCCTGAAGCTGCTCAAACTTGCCCGATATACCCGACTGGGCGCTTGCCCAGTTGTCTCTCTGCATCAGCGCTAACCGCTGCTCATATGAAAAGTCGTTGGGCCTTCCTGTATATTTCCTGTATGCATCCCGGAGCTCTGTACCGCTCTTCTTCTTGATCTTTGTTGCAGCCTGACCAGCCCCGGTAAGATATTTCACTACCTGTTTCCCGGCATTCCTGTCTTCGTAAACGTCAGAAAGCGTCCCAACATCCCGTCCGGTGCGCCCCACTGCCAGGTTTGATGCTGCGCTGTGCTGCGGGTTATACCATGGCAGGTCAGTATCGAAATCCCTGAGGGTATACGTATTGAAACCCAGAACCTGCTCCGCCGGGTACTTTGCGAATGGTGTAATAGCACCCACCCCGTACCATATCGGGTCGTTAAATATATCCAGATCTGTTGCAGGTGTGCGCATGTAATTGAACGTGCCTGTGGACTCGTCCCACGGCCACATCCATGTAAGGTCTCCTTCGGCATACTGTGGAAGCTCCTGACCGCCGACCGCAGCGTTTGTAAGCTTCCCGAACTGCGCGTACTTCCCCGGGCTTAAAACCAGCTGCTTCCCCATGAGCGGGACGTTGCCGCGCGTCCAAGCATAGAATGGCACCGCACGCTTCATATAGTCGCGCTCGAACGGGGTGAATGACTCCTTCGAATACTGGAACTGGAACTCGGAGACCCATTCCCTGGCTCCCTGTACCGTGTCTCCTTTCATTATCCTGTCGTTAAATAATGAAAAACGGATGAAATTCTCTTCATACTGGGCTGTTGTTATCGGGGTGTTCGCCAGCTTCTTCGCAAGCTCTATGGACTTCTCCGTCTGCGTGTCCGCTATCCCATAAGAAAGTTTTTGAATATCCATCATGCCCGGCTGGCTGAGGATCCCCGATTCGCCAGCCATCTTCAGCAATTCCTGTCCTGTGTACTCGTCCCCCAGCGCCGTCGTGAATACCTTCTCCTTATCCCCGCCCAGCAAAAGCCTGGAACTTCGGTAGTAAGACCGCGGGTCGATCTCGGCTAACCAGTTGTTGAACATACCGCCTATTACGTTCGTTGCGTGATATGCAGGATGAGTTACCGTGGCGCCGTACTTCCACGTACTGAGAGCCTTATCATAGAGCTGCAGTGCAGCACCGATGTCTTTTTGTACGAACTCTTTCTCGATATCCTCTGCGATTGGTTTCGGCAGCCATGCGCCCTCTATATACCTGGACGAACTCTGCACATACTTATCTGGCGCTACCCGCGCCACTTCTTCTGATACGCCGTACTTCTCCACAGTCCACTTCAAGAACTTCGCCTGCTCCACTGCCTTAACGCTTTCGGCTCTTCTGATGGAGGTTGCTTTGAAAGGGTTTGCCTCGAAGTAATCGAAATCTATGCCGAGTTCCTTTCGCGCCCTCTCATTGATCTCCGATACCATCCCCTGTATGGTTCGCTTTGTGCCGAACTTGTTCTCGACGGAGAGCGGCGTATACAATTCTGTCGAGACCTTCTTGCCTCCCTTTTCCAGGTACTTCTTCGTATCTGGAGTCAGCGTATGCCTCAAGTACCCCGACATCTCATTATCCAGCAGCCCAAGTTCCTTCTCCGCCGCCGCGAACCCCTTGTTATATGTTTCCAGCTCTTCTACTATGGCACGCTGCTCCCTGGTAAGCTTCGCAGACTCACGCGTCACTGGCGTCTCTATAAGATTGGACACTATCTCTTCGTAATTCTCGCCGAAAGCTTTCCTTGCCTCTTTTGCCAGTTCAATATCCCTTTCCGTGCCCTGAGCTATATCGAACCTGATCTTCTTGGGCAGGAGCATTGCCTTCTCGGCATAATCCGCCTCCATCGGAAGGAGTCTGGACGATCTTGGAAGGCGCTTTATCGCCGCCCTCACCACGAATTTGTTTTCCAGATACTCCTGCACACCTGCCGCTTTCTTGAACGCAGTTGGATGTTCCAGAGAAAACCGCATCGCGCCTTCTCTTGCCGCATTCGTTATCGGGTCAAATGTGCTTCCAGGGATAAGATTGATTTCCTGACCCCATCCCCGAAGGTTCACCCCGCCCGCCGCAAGAGCCTTCTTCTGGAACTCTGAGTTCTGTTCTATATG